>WHTC01000341.1 GCA_009379795.1 Nitriliruptorales bacterium
CGACGGCCTGGGGCAGGAACAGCACCACGTAGGCAAGCACCAGCATGATCAGCGACTGGTACAACGCGCCGCCGTAACGAGCGCCGAAGAACACCAGCGACAGCGCCACCACGACACCGGGCAGTGCGTAGCCGACGTAGGTCGAGCGCTCGATGGCGCCGGTCAGGCGCGAGCGGTGGCGGACGCTCAGCACCGCGATGGGGATCGAGGCCAGGGCGGCGACCGCCGCGGCCAGGCCCGAGGCCTGCAGTGAGTTCCACGCCGCGCCCATGAGCGGGCGGATCGACTCACCGCTGTTCAGGCCCCGCAGCAGCCAGTACCCCAGCACGGTCGAGGGCACGACCAGCGCCAGCGTAACCACCGCGGCGCAGAAGGCAACCGCCGGCCAGCGCCAGCGGCCCAGCGGCACGATCGGGGGCGGGCGGTGGGCGCTGTCGGCACGGCGGAACATCCCCGCGTTCCGGCCGCGGGCGTGCCACTCCACCGCGAGCAGCGTGATCGTGAAGGCGACCAGCAGCAGCGCGAGCACCGCCGCGGGCGTGCGGTCGAACGCGGAGCGGTACTGGGTGTAGATCACCCGGGTGAAGGAGTTGTAGCGCAGCAGGCTGACGGCCCCGAAGTCGCTGAGCGTGTAGAGCGCGACCAGCAGCGCCCCAGCGGTGATCGAGGGGCGCAGGTGGGGCAGCGTCACCCTCCGGAAGGTCGCGGCGGGGCTCTGGCCGCAGCCGCGGCTGGCCTCCTCCAGCGCCGGATCGAGGCCGAGCAGCGCGCCGCGAACGGTCAGCAGCAGGTAGGGGTAGCTGAACAGGGTCAGGACGAGGACGGCACCGAACAGCCCATAGATCTCGGGCAGGCGCTCCACGCCGAGCGGTGCGAGCAGGCTGCGCAGCATCCCGCGAGGGCCGAAGGCGGCGACGAAGACGAAGCCGCCCACGAAGCTGGGGACGCACAGCGGCAGGGCGGCCAGCAGCGACCAGGTGCGCCGGGCCGGCAGGTCGGTGCGGGTGGTCAGCCAGGCGATCGGTACCGCGACCAGCGCGCTGAACAGCGTCACGAGCGCGGCCAGCAGCGCGCTGTTGCCCAGGATCCGCAGCGTCGAGCGTGAGCTCAGGATGTCCAGCGACTCGCCGCCGGCCGCTGCGGCTCTCAGAACCAGATACACCAGCGGCAGGAGGACGACCAGAGATACCAGGATGGCGGGTACGAGCAGGACCGCCGGCGGGTGAGCGCGACTGCCGCGGGCCGGCGTCCGCCGGGTCCGACCGGGAGAGCCGTCATCCGCCGGTTCTGGTGAGGACGTCGCGGGAAGTGGCGCATCGGGAGTGCGGTGAGCGGCACGCGCCGGCGGCCCGGGACGTAGGGTGGTCGCCGGATCGGCGACCACCACCGCGACCGAGTCGGCCATCGCGCGCTCCTCACGTCGTTGCGGCCAGGGGACAATGCAGGGTAGGACAACCTTAGTCACGCTACTGTCGCGATTCCCACGCTTTCCCGCAAGTCCTGGGATCGTCGTGTCGTCTTCACGTGAAGTTCAACCGCCACCCGGTGACCGGTCACCTCCACGTTGGCTGGCCTAGGCTTCTTGGCATGTCCTCGACGCGCCCGCTTCCTTCCGCAGACGCCTCCAGCGCGCAGTTGCGCTCCTTCCTCGACGCGCTGCAACCGCTGGATACCGGCGAGATCCGCGAGCGCGCGGGTGAGTCGGCTGCCGCCGGCGTGCCCGGATCCCGTGCCGAGGCGGTCTATACGGCCATCCGTCTCACCGACCTCACCACCCTGGAGGGCACCGACACGCCCGAGCGGGTTCGTGACCTGTGCGCCATCGCGGTCCAACCCGACGCGCAGGACCCGCATTGCCCGTCGGTCGCGGCAGCCTGCGTTTACTCGGATCTGGCGGGGGTGGCCGCCGGGGCGCTGGCAGGCAGCGGCGTGCAGGTCGCGGCGGTCGCGGCCTCGTTCCCCTCGGGGCGGGCACCCCTGGCCGTGCGCGTGGCCGACGTGGAGGCGGCCGTGCGGGCCGGTGCCGGCGAGATCGATCTGGTGATCGACCGCGGCGCGTTCCTGGACGAGCGCTTCAGCGAATTGGTCGCCCAGTTGCGGGCGCTGCGCGAGGCCGCGGGGCGCGCCCGGCTCAAAATCATCCTGGAGACCGCCGAACTCGGCTCGCTCACGGCGGTCAGGAATGCGACCTGGCTGGCCATGCTCGCCGGAGCGGACATGGTGAAGACCTCCACCGGCAAGCTCGCCGGCGGGGCGACGCTGCCCGACGTTCTCGTGCTGATCGAGGCCGCGCAGGCGTTCGAGGAGGCAGCCGGTCGATCCATCGGGGTCAAGGCCTCCGGCGGAGTGCGCACCGCGGCCGACGCGTTGAGTTACCTGTCCCTCGTGACCGCCACCGCCGGGGCGTCCTGGTTGGACCC
>WHTC01000225.1 GCA_009379795.1 Nitriliruptorales bacterium
CTAATGCCTTCCGCCAGCGTGTTGACCCACCGAGGAAGGTGTGTCTCCCAGAAGGAGCAGCCTATGACCCGATGCCTGGAACGTTCGATGAGCGCAGGACTCGTCCTCGCGCTGGCCCTTTCCCTGCTCGTCGCCACGCCGAAGCCGGCAGCTGCGCATGACCTCTGCCTGCCCTCCGAAGCCTCCGGCGGTGTCGCGGGGTTCGTCCTGCAGGCGGCGAACGTCTTCGACTCGTTCCTTCCGGTGGAGCTCGCCGGGTGCGAACGCAAGTTCGACAACGTCGAGGTGCAGATCGAGCGCGACTTCGCCGTCGAGGTGGACGGCGTGGCCCCGACCGCGAATGAGGGGGGCAGCGCGCCGAACACGTTCGCCCCGTGCGTCCGGGGCATGGCCGCCGACACGTTCCCGTGCGATGGCGTCGACATGCTGAGCCACGTCTCGCATGCCGAGCTGGGCACGACGTTCGTCAACGACATCTGGGGCTGGACGGACCCGCAGACCAGGAAGGACTACGCCCTCGTCGGTGCCTCAGAGGGCACGGTCTTCGTTGACATCACCGACCCCAAGCGGCCGCAGGTCCTGGGCATCATGCCGACGGCCTCGACCGTGGGCGGCGCCTTCTGGCGTGACATCAAGGTCTACGAGGATCATGCCTTCGTGGTGTCGGAGCACAGCAACCACGGAGTGCAGGTGTTCGACCTCACCCAGCTACGCGATTGGGATGGCACCTACACGACCTTCCCGGCCACGGCTCGCTACACCGGCCACGGCAGCGCGCACAACATCAACATCAACGAGGACACCGGCTTCCTGTACTCGGTCGGCGCGAATCAGACCGCTCCGGGAATCGACTGCGGCACCGGTCTGCACATGATCGACATCAACGAGCCGACGAACCCGACATTCGCGGGGTGCTTCCAGGACCACGGCTACGTCCACGACACCCAGTGCGTCGTGTACGAGGGCCCGGCTGCCGCCTACCAGGGCCGCGAGCTGTGCTTCAACTCCAACGCGACGAGCACCGCCCCGAGCGGTCTGCAGCGGGTGGCGGTCGTCGACGTCACGGACAAGAGCAACCCTGTGGCCCTCGCCAGGGAGGCGTATGACGGCTTCGGCTACAGCCACCAGGGCTGGCTGACGCCCGATCAGCAGTTCTTCCTCCACGGCGACGAACTCGACGAGGTGCGCCGAGGCGTGAACACGACGACCCGTGTATGGGACGTCCGCGACCCCGAGAACCCGACCCTCCTGCAGGTGTTCGTGAACGACACCACGTCGATCGACCACAACATCTACACCCAGGGCAACTATGCCTACGCGTCGAACTACACCACCGGCCTGCGGGTGCACGACATCCGCGACCTCGAGGGCGCCGGCCTGAGGGAGGCCGCGTTCTTCGACGTCTACCCGGAGAACGACAACGCGACGTTCGAAGGCGGTACGTGGAGCAACTACCCGTACTTCCGCCAGAAGGGCGTCGTCGCGGTCAGCAGCATCGACCGCGGCCTGTTCATCCTGCAGCCGCGCGTGAGCCGCTCAGGCAACTGATCCATCACACCGGATAAGGAGGGGCGCCCGCCCGGCGGCGCCCCTCCTTACGCTGCCGCATGCCTGCTCGGAATCCAGAATGCCTAGGATGACTCCGCATGGGCAGTGGAGAAGGGGGTGGTGAAGCATCAGCAGGGTAAGATCTCCCAGCGGGAGGAGACCCCGTCGCGTGTACGCGCTCGGTGAGGAGCCCGACCCGCGATTCACGATGGCGAACGAACGCACGCTGCTGGCCTGGCTACGCACCGCGCTCGCGCTGGTCGTCGCTGGGGTCGCGCTCACCGCACTCGCCGACTACACCAGGGAGTCCTGGCTGATCGCCGCCGCGACCACCGTCGCGTGCCTGGCGGGTTCGTTCACCGCCGTCATGGCATACCTGCGCTGGCAGGCCCTGGAGCGAGCGCTGCGGTTGCAGAAGCCGCTGCCGGCGCCGTCCACCGTGCTGGCCGTCGTCGCGGCCGTTGTCGGACTCGCCGCGCTGGCGTTCGGAGCACTCCTGGCTCGCTCGCTATGAGCGAACGACTCTGGGACCCCGGGCTCCAACCCGAGCGCACATCGCTCGCGTGGCGTCGAACCTCGCTGGCGCAGGTGGTGGCCGGCTTCGCCGTCCTCCGGTTCGCCCTGGCACGGGGCAGCGTCGTGGCGGTTGCCGCCGCCGCGGTGGCCGTGGTCGCGGGCGGTCTGACGATGCTGCTCGCCCACAAGACCTACCTGGCATCCACCATCCGCCTGCGGGAGCGGGCTCCGGTGCGCTCCGGCGCGCTGCCCTTCATCGCATCGGCCTGTACCGCCCTGCTCGGTGTCGCGGGTTTGCTGGTCCACCTCACGTGAGGTGACCGGACCCGACACCGGACGGAGCCGCCCCACCGGCGGGCCGGGCGGCGAGATGGCGCGGAAGTTCGCCGTTCCGAATACCTGCTGGCCGGCCTGGTGAGCGCCAGGAGGGGCCTCTCCTACCCCGCGATCGCACGGTTGGCGGCATGGAACCCGGCGCAGCGCTTCGGCCTGTTCACCAAGGGTACGATCGCCCCCGGCTACGACGCCGACATCGCGCTGTCGACCCGGACCGCTCCTGGGTCGTGCGCGCCGAGGAGTCCACGCAGGAGTACAGCCCGTTCGAGGCCTCCGATGCGGGCGCGGGTCGAGCACGTGTTCCTGCGCGGCCGGCGGATCCTGGCCGGCGGCAACGTCGTTGGAGCGCCGGGCGGGCGGTTCGTCCGCCGGCGGCAACGTCGTCGGAGCGCCGGGCGGGCGGTTCGTCCGCCGGCCGCACGCCCGCCGATGCATTGAGGAGCGCCTTCGTGTCACAGGGAGAAGCCGCACGGAGCCAGGGGCCGCTTGAAGGCATCCGCGTGCTGGACTGCTCGACGATCCTGGCCGGGCCACTGGTGTGCCAGATCCTCGGCGACTTCGGAGCGGACGTCATCAAGGTCGAGCATCCCAGACGGGGAGACGCGATGCGTGGCCACGGCGCCGCCGTCGACGGCACGGGGCTGTGGTGGAAGGAGATCTCCCGCAACAAGCGCAGCGTCGGCCTGTACCTCGGCGACCGCGAGGGCGCGGAGATCCTGCTGCGGCTCGTCGAACGTGCCGACGTGCTCGTGGAGAACTTCCGTCCCGGCACGCTGGAGCGCTGGGGGCTGGGATGGGAGCGGCTGCGGGAGGCGAACGCGGACCTCATCCTGCTGCGGGTCACCGGCTTCGGGCAGACCGGCCCGTACGCGTCCCGCCCCGCCTTCGGCACGCTCGTGGAGGCCATGAGCGGGTTCGCGTTCATGACGGGCCAGCCGGACGGGCCGCCGACCCTGCCGGCGTTCGGCCTCGCCGACAGCATCGCCGCGATGGCCGGCGCCTCCGCCGTGGCGATGGCGCTGTACCACCGCGACGCCCGTGGCGGGCAGGGCCAGCAGATCGACCTGAGCCTGCTGGAACCGATCATGACCGCCGTCGGGCCGGCGCCCACGGTCTACGACAAACTCGGCGTCATCCAGCAGCGCACCGGCAACCGCACCGGCAACAACGCCCCCCGGAACCTGTACCAGACCAGCGACGACTCCTGGGTGGCCATCTCCACGAGCGCGGACGTCATCGCCGAGCGGGTGATGCGACTGGTGGGTCACCCCGAGGTCGTCGACGAACCGTGGTTCGCCACCGGCACGACCCGCGCCCAGCACGCGGACCTGCTCGACGCCCATGTGGCCGCGTGGATCGCCGAGCGAACCCGTGACGACGTCCTGCGGGCGTTCGACGAGGCGGGGGCGGCGGCCGCCCCGGTCCACAACGCGGCGGACCTCGTGGCGGACCCGCAGGTGCGGGCTCGCGAGATGCTCGTCGACGTCGACGACGACCAACTGGGGTGCCTCAAGCAGCACAACGTGCTGTTCCGCATGTCCTCCACGCCCGGCCGGATCAAGTTCACGGGACGGCCGCTGGGAGCCGACACCGAAGGCGTGCTGGTGGGCGAGCTCGGAATCAGCGCCGAGCGGTTCAGGGAACTGAAGGAGCGCGGCATTGTCGCTTGAGGCGCTGCCGACGATCGGGAAGGTGGATCAGTGACCACGCAACCGCTTCTGGAGACCGTCGGCGCGGGCATCAGGGTGTACGACCTGGCGCGCCCCTACACGATCGGCATGCCGCAGTCACCGAACCATCCCGCCTACTGGCACACCCTGCCGCGGCGTCACGGAGACGGGACGCGATCGGATGGAGGATCGGGCGCCAACGACCTGATCGTCATGGGAACCCACGTCGGGACTCACATGGACGCGCTGGCGCACGTGTCCCACCACGGGGCGCTGCACGGTGGCGTGGACGCGGCCGAGGCGCAGAGCGGCGGCGGCTTCGATCATCTCGGGATCGACGCGGTCGACCCGATCGTGTGCCGCGGGGTGCTCCTCGACGTCCCCGCCGCGCTCGGGGTCGACGCCTGCGCGCCGGCGTACGAGATCACCCCCGACGACCTGGAGGCGACAGTACAGCGGCAGGAAGCCGAGCCGGCTCCTGGTGACGTCGTCTTCGTCCGGAGCGGATGGGCGCAACGGTGGGGTGACCGCGATGGCTACATCGGCCGCGAGACCGGGGTGCCCGGCGTGGGCGAGGCGGGCGCGGAGTGGCTCGCCCTGTACCGGCCTCGCGCGGTGGGGGCGGACACCATCGCCTTCGAGCACCTGCCCCCCGGCCAGGGGCACTCGATGCTCCCGGCGCACCGAGTGCTGCTCGTCGAGCACGGCATCAACATCATCGAGACGATGGATCTGGAGGCGATCGCGCGCGACCGGGCGCACGAGTTC
>WHTC01000368.1 GCA_009379795.1 Nitriliruptorales bacterium
GCCGAGCGGGTGCGCCCGATGGTCGAAGCCGCCACCGACGTCCTTCACGAACAGCTCGTCCCGCTGCTGGCGCGCCACGGGGTGTCGCTGCTGTCCATCGCCGACCTGAGCGAGGGGGAACGCGCTCAGCTGGACCGCTACTTCGAGTCCGAGGTCTTCCCAGTCCTCACGCCGCTGGCCGTCGACCCCGGCCACCCCTTCCCCTACATCTCCAACCTGAGCCTGTCCCTCGCGGTGACCGTCCGCGACAAGCGCACCGGCCAGCGGCACTTCGCGCGGGTGAAGGTGCCACAAGTGCTGCCTCGCTTCGCGCCGACCCGCAACCGTTCATCCTGGGTGCCCCTCGAGGAGTTGATGGTAAGCCACCTCGGCCGGCTGTTTCCCGGCATGGAGGTGGTCGAGGCCTATGCCTTCCGGGTAACCCGGGACAGCGATCTGGACCTCGAGGAGGACGAGGCCGAGGACCTTCTGCTGGCGATGGAGCAGGAGCTGCGCCGGCGCCGCTTCGGCGCGGTGGTCCGGCTGGAGGTCGCCCACGACGCCCCCGACCGGGTGGTGCAACTGCTGCAGGCCGAACTGGAGGTCACCGAGACGGAGACCTACCGCGTCTCGGGGCTGCTGGGACTCGGCGACGTGACGCAGCTCGCCGAGCTGGACCTGCCACGGCTGAAATGGCGGCCCTGGACCCCCGTGCCGCATCCCCGCCTGGAGCCGCCACGCAGCGAGAACGGCGGCAAGCCGGACGTGTTCGTCGAGATCGGTCGGGGCGACCTGCTGGTGCACCACCCCTATGACAGCTTCGCCTCCACCGTGGAGCGGTTCATCGTCGCCGCCGCCGAGGACCCCGATGTCCTGGCGATCAAGCAGACGCTGTACCGCACCTCCGGCGCATCGTCGATCGTGCGCTCCCTGATCCACGCCGCCGAGCAGGGCAAACAGGTGGTCGCCCTGGTCGAGCTCAAGGCACGCTTCGATGAGGAGGCCAACATCAGCTGGGCGCGCGCGCTGGAGCGCGCTGGCGTCCACGTCGTCTACGGGCTGGTCGGCCTGAAGACGCACTCCAAGACCTCGCTGGTCGTGCGGCGCGAGGCAGGTGGCATCCGTCGCTACGTCCACATCGGCACCGGCAACTACCATCCGACCACCGCCGGCCTGTACACCGACCTGGGGCTGTTCAGCGCCGATCCCGAACTGGGTGCGGACCTCACCGACCTGTTCAACTTCCTGACCGGCTATGCGCGCCAGGACACCTATCGCAAGCTGCTGGTCGCCCCGGTCTCACTGCGCGAGCACATCGTGGAGCTGATCCACCGGGAGATCGCACTGCACTCCCCCGAGCGCCCGGGCCTGATCCGGGCCAAGCTCAACTCCCTGATCGACTCGGAGATGATCGCCGAGCTGTACGCGGCCTCCCGGGCCGGCGTGCGGGTGGACCTGATCGTCCGCGGGATCTGCGGTCTGCGGCCGGGGATACCCGGGGTCAGCGACCGCATCCGTGTCGTCAGCATCGTCGGGCGGTTCCTGGAGCACGGGCGCATCCTGCAATTCGGCCAGGACGACTTCTTCATCGGCTCGGCGGACTGGATGCCGCGAAACCTGGATCGGCGCGTGGAGACGATGGCGCCGGTGCGCGACCCCCGCCTGCGCGAGCAGTTGCGCGAGGTGCTGGACACCGAGTTCGCGGACAACGTGCAGGCATGGACGCTGGCGGCTGACGGCGGTTGGACCCGCCGGAGCCCCGGGGACGGCGAGGAGCCCCTCGACAGCCAGGAGCGCTTCATGCGGTGGGCCCTCCGGCGGCGCGAGCGCGCACCTGTCGAGGCCCGCTGACGCCGCTGCCCTGCCTTCGCCTCGGGGTATGGCCGGACAAAGACGACCGTGATAGTGATAAGTTGCCCGAACGTCACTTCCTGGCGTCTCGCCCGCGGGAAGGGGCGCATGGGCGAGCGGGGCACGTGACGACCTCGCGGGCTTCGCTGGTAATGTACTACCCCCATAGGAGCAACGCGCTCCCTGCTCACTGGCCGGCTGCACAGCCGCCGAAGGAGGAACGATGAAGCACCCAACCCCATGGCATCGGATGGCGCTGCTGGTGCTCGCGCTCGCCATGGTCGCCGCCGCATGCGGGGGTGACGACGCCGGCGAGGAAGAAGCCGCGACCGACGAGGCCGAAGAGGCTGCCGGC
>WHTC01000032.1 GCA_009379795.1 Nitriliruptorales bacterium
GCACCCATCCCTGGCCGCCCGCGGTTGCACAGTCCGCCCGATGATCGGGCTGCCCTGCTCCGCGTACGTTCCAGGACAGCCTGATACACCGGCGAGGGGGGATGGCGATGACGATCGATCTCGAGGAGCCGGAGGGCACCGGCGGCAACACCCTCGACGAGGCCCGGGTCGAGGCCTTCGCGGAGCGCCTGTTCGAGCTGTATGTCGGGGGGTTGCTGACGTACATGATCGACCTCGGGTACCGCACCGGGGCTGTTCGAGGCGGGCCGCCGAGGGACCGGCCACCAGCGAGGAGTTGGCCGGCCGGGCGGGGCTCAGCGAGCGCTATGTGCGCGAGTGGCTCGGGGCCCTGGTGACCGGCGGGATCGTCGGCTATGACCCGGAGTCCCGCAGCTACACGCTCCCGGCGGAGCACGCCGCCTGCCTCACCGGCGGCGGCTCGGCCAACCTCGCGCCGATAAGCCTGATCAACGCCCTGTTGGCGAAGACCCTGGGGAGTGTGGCGCGCGCGTTCCAGGAGGGAGGCGGCGTCCCCTACGACGCGTTCCGCCCGGAGTTCACCGATGTCCTGGACGCGTCGGGGCGCCTGGCCTACGACGAAGGCCTCGTCGTAGGCCTCGTCGAGGGGCTGCTCCCGCTGACCGGCGAGCTGCCGGCCCGGCTGGCCGACGGCATCCAGGTCGCCGACGTGGGCTGCGGCACAGGCCACACCACCAACCTCATGGCCCGCGCGTATCCCCGGTCCACCTTCGCCGGGTACGACATCATCGAGGATTCGATCGAACGGGCCCGGGCCGAGGCCGCCGAGTATGGGCTGGCCAACGCCTCCTTCGAGGTGCTAGACGTCACCCGTCTCCGGGCCGATCCACCGCTCGAAGCGGTGTTCGCCTTCGACGCCATCCACGACCAGGTCGATCCCGCCACAGTGCTCGACCGCATCCATGAGGCGCTCGTGCCGGGGGGCGTGTTCGTGATGGTCGACATCAAGTCCTCGAGCAGCCTCGAGGACAACGTCGGCAACCCGCTGGCCCCGTGGGTGTACTCGGTGAGCACGCTGCACTGCATGACGGTGTCGCTGGCGCACGGCGGGGCCGGGCTCGGCACCGCCTGGGGCGAGCAAGTCGCCCGGCGGATGCTGGCCGAGGCCGGGTTCGTGGACGTCGAGGTGCACGACGTGCCCGGCGACCCGCTCAACTCGGTGTACGTGTCCCGCAAGCCGGTGGCCTGAAAGCGAAGGGCACAACCCACCGCGTGCTCGAAGCCCGCCCGTGAGGCAATGCCGCCGGGTAGCGCGCGGACCTGCTGTTGCGGAGGGGCCGGTCCCGCGGCGAGTCTGGAGGCCTACCAGCCGTCGAGGAGGTCCTTCATGCAAACTCGCCGTATCGGCGATGTCCGGGTCAGCGCCATCGGGTTGGGCGCCATGCCGATGTCCATCGAGGGGCGACCGGATGAGGGCCGCTCCATCGCCACCATCCATGCGGCACTCGACGCCGGTGTGACCCTCATCGATACCGCGGACGCGTACCACCTCAAGCAGGGTGAGGTCGGCCACAACGAGACGCTCATCGCCAGGGCCCTGGTCACCTACGGCGGGGACACCTCGGACGTGCTGATCGCCACCAAGGGCGGCCATCTGCGGCCCGGCGGCGGATCGTGGACGCTCAACGGCTCCCCCTCCCATCTGAAGGACGCGTGCGAGGCCTCCCTGAAGCGCCTTGGCGTGGACGCGATCGGGCTCTACCAGTACCACCGTCCGGATCCCCGCGTGCCCTATGCGGAGTCGATCGGAGCGATCCGCGATCTCCTGGATGAGGGAAAGATCCGCATGGCCGGGATCTCGAATGCGGACCCCGCGCACATTCGCCAGGCCAACGACATCCTCGGCGGGCGCCTCGTCTCAGTGCAGAACCAGTTCTCGCCGGCGTTCCGCAGCAGCGAGCGGGAACTGCGGTTGTGCGACCAACTCGGTGTCGCATTCCTTCCGTGGAGCCCGCTCGGCGGCATCTCCAGGGCCGGCGATCTCGGCGCGGCGCACACGGGGTTCAACCGTGTGGCCCAGGTCCACGGCGTGAGCCCGCAGCGGGTCTGCCTCGCCTGGATGCTGGCCAGGGCGCCCGCCGTCATCCCGATCCCCGGATCCAGCCGGCCGGGGACGATCCGCGATTCTGCGGCGGCACCCGATCTCATCCTGACCGACGATGAGCTCGCCGAGCTCGACGCCGGATAGATTCCGCCGATCAACGAGGCAACTTGCGAATCAGGTACTCCCACGCCTGCCCGAGGAGCAGCGGCGGGTAGCAGTGGCCTCGCTTGGCCAGAGCCTCCTCGTCTGACGACGCGTGCACCGCCCCGCCGGCGGCCAACACGGAGAGCTGCATCCGGCATGCGGTATCGAGCAGCACCGTGGTGACGACCGCCGTGGGAACGTCTTCGGCGGCCACCACGATGCCGTGGTTGACCATGAGGGCCGCGTTGCGGTCGCCGAGCGCCTCCGCGAGCTCCATGCCCAACCGTTGCGTGAGAATGAGGTCCCCCGTGCGCGTGAAACGGGCGATGTCGGGCGGGACGAACAGCGTCGCTTCGTGCGAGACGGGCTGAAGTGGGTGGCCCGTCGCACCGAGCGCGACGGCGGCCGGTGAGTGGGTGTGCACAACGGCGTTGACGTCGTCGCGAGCCGCGATGACCTCCGTATGGATCGGGTACTCCGCGTGCCGCCGTCCGTCTCCTTCGAGCACCTCCCCGTCGCGGCTCACCAGCAGCACGCGTTCCGCATCGATCTCCTCGAAGCCCCAGGTGCTCGCCTTCATCCAGATGCCGCGGCCGCCGGGGTCGCGGGCGGACAGGTGCCCCCACACAAGGTCGCTCTGCTCAGCCGCGCCGAGGACGCGGCACCCAAGGGCCACCAGCTCACGGATGTCGTGCACCATCTTCCTCCTCAAAGCCGATCGAACACCCGATGGACTCGCCATTGCCAGCGCCCACACATCGGAGTGGATAACCGTACCCGGTCGCGGCACCAGCACGGCCGGAAGACAGGGTGACGGGCGGCCGGCGACGGGGCGGTCCCGTCCCGCCCGGGCCTGGCTACGCTGGGCGCCTCCTGAGAGGACAGTGAAGAGGTCAGCCGATGGGGACCGCCCGGACCAACGGAGGCGTGCAGTCGGTCCGCCGTGCTGCGGCGGTCCTGAGCACCCTCGCCGAGAGTCAGTCTCCATTGAGCGCGGCCGAAGTCGCCCGCCGGACCAATCTCAACCGCACGATCGTCTACCGGTTGCTGCGCACGCTCGAGAGCGACGGATTGGTGCGCGGTGACGGCGGGCGCTTCTCGCTCGGTGAGATGCACCTCCGGTTCGGCCAGTCCTACCTGGAGGGGCTGGGGTTCTACCGCAGCACGCTCGCCTACGCGGTCCTGCTCAGCACTCGGTTCGTTGGGGACCGCCCATGGGTGGTCTCCCTGGGGGTGCCGGTCGTGGACGAGATCATGCTGGTCGACCGGCACTGGAGCAACCAGGCGCCGCTGGACATCATCCTGGACATTGGTGTGCGCCTGCCCATCGCCGGCAGCGCGCTCGGCCGCAGCATTCTCGCGTTGCGCCCGGAGGCGGACGTCAGGCGCCTCATCGGCGACGATCACTACGAGCAGATCGCCGACCGTCTCGCAGAGGTCCGCGGGTCGCGGGTCTCGTTCGCCGACGGCGAGGTGCAGGCAGGCGTGTGCGCCGTGGCCTCGCCGATCTGTGACGCCTCCGGCGAGCCCGTCGCTGCCATCGCCGTGTCCGGCACGGACCTGCGCCCGCATCTCGACCCCTGCTCGGAGGTTGCGCAACGGGTCCGCCGTGCGGCCGAGGATCTCGGCCGGGAGGTGCGGTCACGGGTCTCCTGAGCGGCTCGTCAAGCGGCGCCGCGGTACACGGCGCTGACATGGTCCCGCAGCTTCGGAAGCACGTCCCGCCCGAGGCGCTCGATGCTCTGCATCGTCTGGTCGTGCGGCATGCCGCCGATCTGCACGATCGGCAGGATGACGCCCACCCCGGTCTCGTCGATGATGTCGCGCAGGCGCCCGGTGACCGTCTCGGCGCTGCCGACCACGACCATCCCGTCCTCTTCGAGCTTGGGAAGGGTGTGGGAGTTGTGCGCGAACAGGTCCGACTTGGAGGCCACGACGCGCGCCTGGGAGGCCTCTGACAGGTATCCGGGGGGGAACCAGTCATGGATCTCGCCCGTGAGTAGCCTGTTGAAGAAGGTGTCGACGTGCGGAGCGAAGTCCGCCCGCGCCTGATCGTCGGTCTCGCCGACATACGTGGGCACCGCCCAGCCCTGCTGCGACGCGGAGGCGGTGTAGCCGGCGGCCTGAGCGGCGTCGCGGAACTCCTGCATGATGGCGGCCAGGCGCGAGCGCTTGGTGAAGGTCTGCAGGTACGTGTAGCCCCGTTGCGCGGTCCACTCCACCGTCTCGCCGCTGCCCTGGGAGGGGATCCAGATCGGCGGGTGCGGGCGCTGCAGCGGCCGCGGCCAGACGTTCACGCATTCGTAGTCGTAATAGCGGCCGTGCCAGGCGAAGGGTCCGGGCTCCGTCCACGCGCGGACGATGAGGTCGTGGGCCTCGAGGAAGCGCTCACGGGACTCCGTGGGGTTGACGTTGAACGACCGGTACTCGAAGCCGATGCCGCGCACGAACCCGGAGATCACCCGGCCGTCCGAGAGCAGGTCGAGCATGGCGATCTGCTCGGCGATCTGCTGCGGCCGGTGCAGCGGCAGCGCGTTGCCCAGGACGGCGATGCGGCCGCTGTCGAGCCGCTGCGTCAGCGCAGCCGCCATGACGTTGGGCGACGGCATCGTGCCGTAGGCGTTCTGGTGGTGCTCGTTGACGCCGACCCCGTCGAAGCCCATCTCGACGGCGAAGGTGAGTTCGTCGAGGTAGCGACGGTACAGGTCACGACCACGTTCCGGCTGGAAATGGGCATTGGAGAAGGTCACCCATGCGGTCCGCGGCTCCGCCTGGTCGAGGACCTCCATGGCCTCCGGCTCAGCGTAGGGCATCAGATGGAAGGCGAGGAACTCCACCATGACCTCCTCGATGGACTGCGTCTGGGTCGGGGTCGGGTCCGGCTCACCCGTCGAAGAACTCGTTCACGGCGGACACGAACCTCTCGGGGGCTTCGAGCATGGGCAGGTGCCCGGCGCCCTCGACCGTGACGAGTCGCACGTCGGGCAGATGCTCCTGGAACGCCGCTGCCCGGTCAGCGGGGATGATGCGGTCCTGGGCACCCCAGATCAGCAGGGTCGGGGTGCGAACCAGTGACAGCCGCGTCGGCAGCTTGGGATCCGCAAGCCGGGGGCTCCAGGCGAGCCGCGCCGCCATCTGCCGGTTGCGGATCACATGAGCGTCGGACGGCTTGGGGGACGGTGGTGCGGTCGCCGGGTCGGCCACTGCGGTGACCAGCATCTGCTCCTCGTTGAGCCCGAAGGGGTCGATCCCTTCACCGGCGCCCCGCAGGCCGGCAGGCGCGACCAGGACCTGCCGGCGGACGAGGTCCGGATTCTGGAACGCGACCTCGGCGGCCAGCCAACCCCCCAGCGAGTGGCCGACGACGAAGACCGCCTCCTCGGACAGTGTTTCCCGAAGCATGCGCCGGTAGTGCGTGGCGAGGTCCACCATCGTGTCGATCCAGGCCAGCGGTTCGGTCTCGCCGAAGCCGGGGTGCTCGGGTGCCACGACGCGGTAACGGTCCGCGAGCAGCTCGAGGAAGGGGGCTCCGGGCCGCAGGCCGCCCATGCCGTGCAGGAACAGTAGCGTCGGCCCTAGGCCGCCTTCGAGGCAGCGCACGGGATGGCCGCCCACCGCGATGAAGGTCTCGGTGAGGGTCGTCACCCGGACTCCTCGTGCCGGGTGGACAGCGTGGGGACTGTCGCGGGCTCCGCCGGGGCTGCGGGTGCCCCCACCAGGTCACGGCCTGCCGGCACGTGCGCTGACCACACCCGGTCCCACACGCCGTGGAAGCGGGCGACGCGATCGTGGTCCGGTGGTCTGGTGAGCAGGCTCACCACGACGAAGGCCGTCCACGACGTCACCGCGACCCAGAAGGGCGGCTGCAGCCCGTAGGGGAAGGGATAGAGCTGGAGGAACCCCGCGATGGCCACGACCTGGCCGATGACCAGGCTCGCGACCGCACCGGATGCCGTGGCGCGCCGCCACAGGACGCCGCCCACCATCAACGGGAAGAAGGCCATGAAGCCGGTGAACGCGAACGTCGCCAGGTCGAAGACGGCCGGGAGCGGCAAGAGTGAGACGAAGAAGAGGATGGCGAGCAGCGCGAGCACGAAACAGCGCCCGACCCACACGACCCTGCCGCGGTCGCTCTCGCTGTCGGTGAGGCTGGTGTAGCGCTGGACGATGTCCACCGTGAACAGGTTGCTGATCGTCAGGGTCTGCGCGTCCATCGACGACATGACGATGGCGAACAGGCTGAGGAGCCCGAACGCGGCCAGCCACGTCGGGAAGAGCGCTCCAGTCACCGCGAAGACGACGGAGTCGGCCTCAGGGCCCTCCAGACCGGGAACGATCACCGCGCCCCACAGCCCGATCAGCACGACGGCACCCCAGGTCACGAGCGTCGCGATCGGATACAGCATGGCCAGGTGCCGCAGCATCCGTCCCGAGCGCGCGGAGATGATGCGGAGCCAGATGTAGGGCGTGGCGAAGTTCGCCGAGCTGAACAGGAGGAAGAAGCTCAGCGTGGGACCGAAGCCGGCCGGGCCCTCCCAGGTCCGCGTCGGCAGGTGCGGTGCGTCGGCCATCAAGCGGGAGAGCAGCTCGCCGGCCCCGCCCACGCGTGTCGGCACGTAGAACACGGAGAACAGGAGGAACCCCAGGAACAGCGCCGTCTGCAGCGTGTTGGTCCACGCCGTGCCCTTCATCCCGCCGACGGTCGTGTAGTAGGCGACGACCGCGGTGATGATGAGCGCCCCCAGCCAGTACGGGATGACGTCGTCGGTGAACGCCGAGAACACGCGGGCGCCGCCGATGATCCCGGTCAGGACGATCGGCAGCGTCCACAGCAGGAAGAAGGCGAAGGCAAGCAACCCGAGCACCTCGCTGCCATACCGCTCACGGTAGAACTCGGAGGGCGTGGTGATCCCCTCGCGGCGGGCGACCAGCCAGCACCGGTAGCCGAAGTAGAAGTGAATCGGCAGCGTCAGCGCGACCGGTCCGAGGAGCATGGCCCAGGAGCCGAGGCCCCCGCGATAGCTCTGGCCCGCCAGGCCAAGCATGACGAAGGCGGTCATGTTGGTGCCGAAGACAGCGGCGAACAGCACGAGCCCGCGGAGCGAGCGACCCGCGACGAAGTACTCCTCCTTGCCGGTGCCGGCGCCTCGGGCGCTCATCCGCCCGATGAGGATGAGAAGGACGAAGTAGACGCCCGCTGCCACGAGCATGGTGAGCACGGTCGTGTTCACTTGACTCAGCCTCCCGCCGCCACGTCGTCGGGGTTGCCATCCTTCTCGCTCGGCCACACCGCCTTGAACACCAGCCACAACACGCCGACGGTCGGGATGACATACAGCGCGTGATACGTGAAGACGATCGGCAGGCCGAAGATCACCGGCTCCACGGCGCCGTCGAGCCAGAAGGCGAAATTGAGGACGGCCATGACCCCGAGCGCGATCATGGCCGTCCAGTACAGGCGATTCGGTCGTGTCGGCTGTCCAGGCTCATCTGATCGTCGCATTGCTCCCCTCCTGGGGGCTGCTCACCGGCGGTCGGAACGGATCGACCGTGGTGGACCTTCGGGAAGTCCTGTCAAAGCGCGAGCCCGCGCACTACGCGGAGCGACCGCAGTGCAGTGCTGTTCGCACTATGAACATCCTGTGTGTACTGTGAACGCCGCGGGACCCAACGATGCCCAGGCCCCCCGCGCGTGTCAAGAGTCGAATCGCGACCGCCCAGCCACCGGTCACCCGGCGGGTGCGGCCGTCCGGGCGACCACCTCCTCGAGGCTGGTGCCGAGGTCGTCGAGCATCACCACGGCGGCGTTGCGCCCAGGGCCTCCGGTCACCGAGCCACCGGGATGAGTGGTCGCGCCCGTCTGATACAGCCCTGAGATCGGCATCCGGTGGTGCGCCCAGCCGGGCGCGGGGCGCAGCGGCCCGCTGTTGGCCAGGCCCCGGTCACCTCCATGGATGGTGCCGCGCCACATGTGCGGGTTGGCCCGCTCAATGTCGACCGGGCTCTTCGCCGACCGGGCGAGGATGGTGTCCTCGGTGAGGTTGGGTGCCAGGCGTTGCAGCACCGCGAGGTGCGCGCCGGCAAGCTCGTGCCGATAGGTCTCCCAATGGTGGGTGCCCTCGCGGAGGTCGAACGGGGCCATGCTGAGGATCTTCACCGTGTGCCCACCACCCGGCGCGCGTGAAGGATCGGCGAGGCTGGGTGTCGCGAACAGCAGGAAGGCGCCGTCGAGGTGGACCCTGCCCTCGCGCAGCCCGCGCTCGAACGCGATGACGTCCTCGGGCCAGGCCGCGTAGCCGGCCGATACCGCCGTCTGGCTGCCGCCACCCTTCAGCGTGAAGCGGGGTGGCTCCGAGGTGGCGTAGTAGGAGGCGAAGGCCGAGATCCCCGGATCGAAGGTGTCGATCCCGTACAGGAAGTCCTTATCCCAGGCGTCGGAGGGGGCCATCTCGACAAGGCTTTTCACGTGGATCGAGGACAGCACCGCCCGCCTGGCGAGGTACCGCTGGCCATCGTCGGTTTCGACGCCCACACACCGTCCGCCATCGAGCACCAGCCCGGTCACTGTCCTCCGGGTGAGGACGCGTCCACCGTGGTCCTCGAGCATCCGCACCAGCGCTCGGGGCAGGCTCGCCGAGCCGCCCAGCGGCAACGTCCAGCTGCGCTGCTGGCGGCCGGCGATCAGCGAGTAGGCGAGAAGGCCCGAACCCGGGGAGTCGATCGGCTGGGCGGTCTGGAACGCCATCCACACCATGAACGCCCGCACATGCCGGCTCCCGAACTCCCGGCGGATGACGTCCCAGGCCGAGATGGCGTTCCGGCGCAGCCACTTCGCGCCGCCTGGGCGCTGGGCCAGCGCGTCCTCCAGCGATGGCCCGTAGCCGATCGGGGTGAACCGGTACCGTCCGAAGACGTCCTTGATCTCGTCGAACTCGGCCAGCATCCGGCGGTAGGCGTCGGCGTCGGCGTCGGAGAACCGGGAGAGCTCCTCGCACGTCCGATCAACGTCGAGCCACATCGTGAAATGCTCACCGTCGGGGAAGGCCACATGCGCGACCGGGTCGGGCTCGACGTAAGCGAGGCCGTAGTCAGCGAACAGGCCCAGCTCGTCCCTGGTGAGCAGCGGGTTGACCTGGATCAGCGTGTGCCCGGTGGAGCAGGAGTCGAAGTGGTACCCGGGGAGCAGCAACTCCTCGGTGGCCGCCCCTCCCCCAGGCTCCGCCCTGGTGTCCAGCACCAGGCACTCGTACCCGGCCTTCGCGAGATAGGCGGTGGTGATGAGGCTGTTGTGGCCCGCTCCAGCGATCACCACGTCGGCGGTCTCGGGCATCGCGTTCCTCCTGTGGCGGTCGCCGGCCTTGCCGGGCAAACGATTGCGGTGGCGTGAACTCACGCCTGTGGAGCCCATGTTCACGTGTCGTCCGGGTTCACCCACACGGTTTCGGTGGGCGCCGGCACCCACAACTCGATGAAGCTGAAGTCCTCGTCGTGGGGGTTGGAGAACGAGTGGACTTCGTCGGCGTCGACCAGGGCGACGTCGCCCAGGCCGAGCGGGTGCTCCCCGTCGTCACTGTGCAGCACCCCTCTTCCCGCGAGAACGAAGAAGTAGTGGCGGCAGTCCCGGTGGAAGTGCGCCGCGGCCGTGTCCCCCGGGTGGTACGTGATCTTGTCGGCCTTGAGGTCGCCGTCCCCGACGGTCTCCGGCGTGACGAGATCGACGCGGTCCCGGCTGTCCCGAGTGGATACCAGGCGCGGGAGTTGACCCGCGGTCACGATACGCGGCATGGCTTGCCCTTCGCTGGGGAAGGCCAGTGAAGCAATCGTTTGGCGTGAGCGCAATGGCGGGCGAGTCGCCGGGCCGTCCCGGGCCCCGCGCCGCTTCAGCCGACGGTGACCAGTTTGAGCGGAAACCGGTGCAGTGACCTGGCGCCTCGCAGCCACCACGGATCGGTAGGTCCGCAGAGGACGTCCGAACAGCGATCTTCCCATGTGGGACCCTTGACTGCCTCCCCGCCTTGCTCTACGATCTGCAATCGTTTGTGGCGCGCATGCCACGGAGTGGGGGTTGGGGCTTCGACGCCGCAGGGCAGCAGGAGACCGTCTTTGCATGAAGATCCAACGGCGGTGGGGTCGATGACGGCAAGAGCCGGCGACTTGGCGGCACGGCAGCGCGACTTCGACCGGAACGCCCCGGTGATTGTTGCCGAAGAGCTCACGGCTGGATACGAGATCTATCGAGACAACCTCCGGCTCACGGCTCTGAGCGATATCAACCTCACTATTTACGGAGGGGAGTTCGTAGCTCTCGTTGGCCCGTCTGGCTGTGGCAAGACCACGTTTGCCAACGTCATCGCTGGCCTTGTGAGCCCCTGGTCAGGCCGGGTACTCGTGAAGGGCAAGCCAGTCACCGGGCCCGGTGCGGACCGGGCAATGGTTTTTCAGGACTACGCGCTCTTTCCGTGGCGGACGGTTGACGCCAACATTCGACTAGCCTTCGAGTTACAGAACTCAGGGTTGAGCAAGGCGGAGATTGGACAACGGGTCGCCCACTATATCAGCCTGGTGGGCCTGGATGGCTTCGAAAAAGCGTATCCTTACGAGCTCTCCGGTGGCATGAAGCAGCGTGTCGGCATTGCCAGAGCTTTAGTATCGGAACCCGACATCCTGTTGGCCGACGAGCCCTTCGCTGCGGTCGACGCGATGACAAGAGAAGCAATGCAGAGCGAGCTCGAACAGGTCGTTTCCCGGACGGGGCAAACCGTCGTGTTCATCACCCACTCCATCGATGAAGCCATCATGCTTGGCGACAGGGTCGCGGTCATCACCCATCGTCCGGGGACGATCAAGGAGGTTGTTGTCATCGACCTTCCTCGGCCCCGGTTTCAGCACGACGTAAAGGCATTACCAGAGTACTCGTCGTTGCGCGAACACATATGGGACCTCGTCAAGGACGAGGTGCTAGGGGCCAAGGCCGCGACAGGAGTCACCCAGTGAGCGCCGACACGGAGCAGGTCCGCTTGCAGGAACAGAGGGGACCCCGCCTGCACCTCGAGTCAATGAAGCGGACCCCCAAGACGTTCTGGCGACGTTACCGGTTCTGGATTCTCACGCCGCTGAATCTCGCAGCCTTCTTCTTGGCCTGGGAGTACATCGGCCGGGTGGAATTAATCAATCCTCTGTTCCTGCCTCGTGCCTCTGATATGTTCGTGACGTTCTGGAGGGGCCTTACTGGAACCGGGACCGAGTTCGTCGACGGTGTACTGCGCGAGAACTTGGCGTACAGCTTGCGCAACCTGTTCGCGGGTGTCGTGATCGCGATCGTGGCCGCAGTCCCGATCGGTCTGTTCATGGGCGCGAACAGGTGGCTCGACATGTTTCTGAGCCCCTACATCTGGTCCCTGCACGCACTGCCGAATATCGCCATCGTGCCACTGATGATCCTCTTCCTCGGGTTTGAGGCGAGGATGCACATCACAATTATTGCTATCGGCGCATCATTCCCTATCCTCATCAACTCCTGGGCGGGCGTCAAGACAACTGATAAATCGATGCTCGCTGCGGCGAAGGTCTTCGGCGCGAAGCGACGCCAACTCTATACCAAAGTGGTTTTCCCGTACACCCTCCCCTTCATAATGACCGGCCTTCAGCACGGTATGGCGAGCGGCTTCGTCGGCATGCTCGTTGCCGAATTCCTCGGCGGCTCGCAGGGGCTTGGCTTCCTCATCATCCGTGCCAGTGATACCTTTAACTCTGCTCTACTCTATGCCGTGCTGTTCACAGTGGTGGTCTTGGCGCTAACCCTAATCCAATCAAGTCGGTGGATCGAAGCAAAGGTTGCACCCTGGCGATCACTTCGTGGTCTCTAGCCATGCAAGGCCGATCGTAACTGGTAGCAGCGCTCTGGAGAGCCGGATTGAGAGGTGCAAACGAGATGAGTCGCAAGATAGTGCCGGTAACTCGCAAGATCACACCGATGTCTCGCCGCAGGTTCATCCAACTCGGCGGCTTGGGTGCGGTAAGTCTTTACGCGGCAGCTTGCGGCCGGGGGGGGACGGGTACGACCGCCGAGAGTCCTGCGGCGACCTCTCCCGCGAGTCCCACGGGGGCCGCAACCGGGAGCCCGACCGCCAGTCCCACAGACGGCGCGACGGCTGGGGAGATTCAAGCCAACCTGTCATCCGTCACCGTCGGCGAGTCGAACCCCAACTATGCCGCGCAGATGTCCTACCAGCTGGCGGCCGCGCAGGGCTACCTTGAGGAACTGGGGATCGAGGAGCAGGAAGTCACGCTGTCCGACCAGTACATCCCTGGTCTGATCGGTGGGAGCCTCGACATCGTGCACTCGGACGCGAACATTGCGTTCGGTTCCGCGGCGGAGAGTGGCGAGCCGATCACGGTTGTGAGCTGCTACCGCCAGAACGAGTGGCAGATCATGGGCGTGCGCCCGGGCATCGAGACCGCTGAGGATCTTGTGGGCGGCACGGGGACGGGCGGCCAGATCGGAAGCCGCAACGAGGCCATTCAGAAGAGGATCCTCAGCGAGCTGGGCCTGGACCCGGAGACCGATATGGAGTTCGTGCCGACGACAGGCGCGTCGGACCAGCGCCTGCAGGCCCTCCTGGCCGGGACGGTCGACGCCGCCAGCCTCTTTCCCCGGCACCGCTTCGCGCTCGAGGAAGCCGGTGGTCAGTTCCTGTACGAGGAGCTCATCGAAGCTCCACAGGAAGTGTTCGCGGTCATGGGGGGCTGGCTGGAGGAGAACTCCGACACTGTGCTCGCGTGGCTCACCGCCGACATCAGGGCGCGGCAGTACATGTTTGACCTCGACAACCAGGACGAGGTGCTCGAGATCATGCGGGGCCAAGGCTTCGAGATCCCGCCCGAGTTCGCAGACCTGTACGAGGTCGAGATCGATCAGATCAGCCCTGATGGGGGGTTCAACCCCGAAGCGATGGATGAGCTCGTCGCGCTCGAGCAGGAGATCGGCAACCTTCCTGACGACCTCGAGTGGCGCGATTACGTCGACCTGACGCTCCTGTGGGCCGCGCAAGAGGCGAACGGCCTGCCGCGGAGACCCGAGTCGGTGTGAGAGGCTGAATGATCGCTGCGAACTGAGGCCGAGCGCCGCCCGCAGGCAGGCCGCGCTCGGCCCAGTCATACCTGCGGCCGAGGCCGTTGCGGTGGAATCGGGACGAACTGCACTCGTCCCGTTTGCCACCCTGAGAAAGGAGGCCCGGTGAGCGCGACGACCGACACAGGCATCGAGGGCTTGCCCTTCGCCCCAAGTGAGGACCCGTTCGTCATCGAGCACGGGGGCTTCTACCGTCGCTGGCTGGCGATGATCGACAACCTCGGGGTGCTGCAGGAGGCCGTGGGACGCCTAACCGGCACCACGGACGACGTGTGGGTGCCGGTGTGGCGGGAGGTCGGCCGCCGGTACGAGGACGAGGGCGACCGGCTGGAGGCGAGCGGCGACCACGAGACGGCACGCCGCGCCTACCTCCAGGCGAAGACCTACTACGCCATCGGACGGTTCCCTCGGGTGCTCACTCCGCTCAAGGCCGAGGTGGACCGGGACTGCAGGCGGGCCTACCTGAAGGCCTCCGACCACCTGGATCCCCCGCTCCAAGTAGTCGAGGTGGAGTGCGAAGGCAAGAAAGTCGTCTGCCACTACCGGTCGCCGAAGGACGCCGGCCCCAATGCGCCGGTGCCGGCGGTGCTGGTGATGTGCGGAGGCGACGTGTTCAAGGAGGACCGCGGCTGGGCAGGCGAGCTGGTCCTCGAGGAGGGGCTCGCCGCTCTGGTCATGGACTCACCGGCAACCGGCGAGAATCCCTTCCCCCACGTCCCGGAGTCGGTCAAGGCCTGGATGGCCGCGATCGACTGGCTGGCCGCCCGGCCCGAGGTGGACGCCGACCGGATCGGCGCCTTCGGGATCAGCCGGGGAGGATACTCGGTGATGCTCCTGGCCGGCTCCTACCCGGAGCGGGTGATGGCGGCAGTCGCCAATGCCGGCAATCACTTCGGCTACAGGATGCCCCCCGAGGAGGCTCAGGCCTTCGTCGAGATGAGGAACGCGCGCTCAGCCTACGTGTTCGGGGCGCCCGGCGACCCGCCGAGCTTCTCGCCCACCTCGATGGAGAGGGAGGAAGAGGACTTCCGCCGTTGGGCACTGACCGAGCTGGGCGTGCTCGAACGGATCGCATGCCCGCTGTTGATGATAAACGGCAAGCGCGACCACCTGGCTCCCATCGGCAACATCTACTTCATGCTGGAGAACGGGCCGGTCACCGGCAAGGAGGCGCGTGTGTATCCGGATGACGGGCACTGCGCTTTCAAGCACTTCGCCGAGTGGGGGCCTGCGTCCTTTCGCTGGCTGGCGGAGAAGTTGGCCGACCCGGTCGTGCCCCGCTGCTGACCATGAGCTACGACGTCCACGCGCACTGCGTCCCGGCCGGCGTCCTCGAGCCGTTCAGCGGGAGGGCGGCCGCCGACGTGGGAACGCAAATCCTGTCGAGTTGAATTGAAGCGAAAGGAAACAGGAGCGATGGCCGAGCGCGACCTCTCCCGCCGCGGCGGATGGTCCTTCCGCCCGGGACTGCCGGTGACCGAACCCCTGGACGTCGTGATGCAGCTCCCGGTGCCCGCCGGGGATCGGCCGGCCGAATTGCACCTCGTCTTCACCGGCGACGGCCTCTACGTCCCAGCCGTGATCCGAAAGCCGGTGGGCAACGGTCCCTTCCCGGCGGTGCTGTGCATGCACGGTGGGTCGGGCGGGATGGGAGTCACGTGGCTGGCGGACTTCATGCTGAACCGCGGCTTCGTGTTCGAACGGCTGCTGGCAGAAGGCTATTTGGTGTGCTGGACCGAGGGCCGCATGGAGATCGAGGAGGCCTACGGCACCGACATCGAGGCCGCGCTGGATCACCAGGACCTGATCAACACGTTCCGGTACGTGCAGCGGCTGCCGTACGTGGACGCGGAACGGGTGGCGCTCTTCGGCGTGAGTCACGGCGGCGAGCTGCAGATGAAGCTGATCAGCGAGCTCGGCGGCGGCCCGGCCGCCCTCGTGCCCGTCGAGCCCGCCGTCATCGAGTACCTGGGGCTTCGGTACGAAGGACCACGCACAGAGGCGAACCTGCGTTTCAACAGCGGCCTGACCGACGACCAGATCGACCTCGAGCGGGCGACGGAACGGATCGAGCGGATCTCGCCGTCGGTTCCGATCCTCGTCATGGGACGCGACGACGACCACCTACAGGGGCTGTTCGGGAAGCTCCACGAGCTCCTGGAGCGCGCCGGGAAGCGGGCGGAATGGGCCAGCTGGGACCACCCGGAGCACGCCTACCAGTGGGGTCCTCTCCGGACGCGGAAGGCGGTCGCCTACCAGGGCGCTGTGGCCGAGATCGACGAGTCGTACGAGGTGGACGGGCTGCAGCAGGACACGCTGGAAACACTCGTCGCCTTCCTGAACCGGCACGTTCAGCGCCGCTGACGCGTGGCCTTGGCCGAGGAAGGAAGAGCTCGGGCGGCCGCGTACTGCTCACGTTCCTCCCGCGGTCCCCCGGCGCGATTCGACGCCACCTGGAAACGGTCGCATCTTGTGAATGTCCGACACGCGCTTGTCAAATGGCGATACCCCAGGAAGCTGGGGGGAGGATTGTGGCATGGCGATGGCAAGGGAGCACGGGGACGTCGACTTCGAGGAGATCACCGGCAGTCTGCACACGCAGGCCTTCAACCGGGTACGCAAGAGCCCCTGGTACCGCGACGCGGTCTACGAGCGGTTCTCGGACGCCGAGTACCAGCGGCGCTTCAAGGCGACGCAGGACAAGATGCGCCGACTGGGACTGGATGTGCTGATCGCTTGCGGCGGCCCGAACCACTGGAGCTGGGGCGGTGGGATGCGCTGGCTCAGCAACCACTGGGAATGGCACGGGGTGTCGGCCTACGTCGTGGTCCCTTCTGAGGGTGAGCCGGTACTCGTATGCGGTCCCGGTGCCGCCCACCGCGAGGCGGTGCGGCGGGCGACCCCGCTCTCCGACGTCCGTCAGTCCCGTCGAGGGCGATCGGCGCAGGTGATCGTCGAGCTGATTCGGGAGTGGGGACCGGCCGACGGGACGGTTGGCATCTCATACGTCGACCCGGTGTACGGGCACTACCTGCCGGTGGACCAGTACGAGACGCTGCGGGAGGGCCTCCCCGAGGCGCAATTTGAGCGCGTGGGGGACTTCTTCCACGAGCTCGTGCACGTGAAGAGCCCCGAGGAGCTCGAGTGCGTGGAGCGGGCCGGATCGCTCATGGACCAGGCGATGTACGCGATGATCGCCAAGGCCCGCCCTGGCGTGACCGAGTATGAGCTGGCGGCCGCCGCCACCCATGCCGTGCTCGACGGGGGCGGCCAGATGGACTTCACGATCATCGGCTCAACCCGGATGGACGACCCGGGCCTCGTGTTCGGCAATCCATGGCCATCGTCCCGGAAACTGGAAAAGGGCGACATCATCATCAACGAGCTCGCCTGTGGCTACCGCGGCTACACCGTCCAGATCGGCAGCCCGATCACGATCGGCGAGCCTCCGGGCTGGATCCGGGAGTTCTTCGACGAGACCGTGCGGCCGGGCTTCGAGCTGATGGCCGACGAGCTCCGCCCGGGCAAGACCTGGGAGGACGTGCGTCGCGCCGGCGGGTTCTTCGCTGAGCGTGGATACGACGGGCGGCCCCTGTACCTGCACTGCCTGGACTTCGTCAGCCATCCGCCGCACGTCCTGTGGGATCACGTGTCGGCCGGCGAGGAGGAGATGACACTCGTCCCAGGCATCGCCGCGATGCTCGAGCCGACCATCATCACACCCGACGGCAAGTTGGGCATTTTCTTCGGCCGCACGTTCATCATCACTGAGGACGGCCACCGCCAGGTGACCCGCTTCCCCCACGAGTTGATCGTGGTGTGATCGCCGGCTGCAGGATCGGCGCCCTCGACGTGTCACTGCTGGGGCGAGGCCCCGACCTCCGTCGCATGTCTCAGCGACGTTGCCGCGGCCGCCGTGGGCGCCGGCCCTGCAGGGGACGGGCGGCAGGCGTATGACGCTGCGCCGGTGGGGTAGGCGCTCGGAGCCCACGGTTGCTTCCGGGAAAAGCGGCATCAGGACGCTCAGCCGGCGGATGATCGTTGACATCGGTCCGTTGCGCCGCTCTCCGGACTACCGCTGGCTCTATGCCGGGCAGTTCAGCTCCGCCATGGCCCGGCAGATGACCGTCGTCGCGGCCCCCTACCAGGTGTTCGTGCTTACGGGGTCGTCTCTGGCGGTCGGCCTGCTCGGCTTGGCGCAGCTGGCACCGCTTCTCGCGGTGTCCTTGGTCGGCGGGGCGGTCGCGGACGCCGTCGACCGCCGCCGGCTGCTTCTGGTCATGCAGGGCCTTCTGGGCGTGACCGCGCTGGGACTCGCGGTCAACGCCGCCGTCGCGGCCCCGCGGGTGTGGCCGGTGTTCGCCCTCAGCGCCCTGAACGCAGGGTTCTCCGGGATCGACTCGCCCACCCGCAACGCGGTGATCCCGGCGCTCCTGGAGCGCGACGACCTGCCGGCGGCGTATGCCCTCAACCAGACGCTCAGCACGGTCGCCCACGCCGTCGGACCGATGCTGGGCGGGCTTGTGATCGCCCGGGCCAGCTTGACCGCGGCGTATGGGCTGGAGGCTGCCGGCTTTGTGATCGCCGCCTTCAACATGATGCCCATCCGTTCGCTGCCGCCCGTCGGCGGGAGCCGCAGAGTTGCGATGGCGTCGATCCTCGAGGGGCTCCGCTTCCTGCGCAGCCGGCGTCTCCTCCAGGCCTGCTTCGTGATCGACCTCAACGCGATGGTCTTCGGCATGCCCCGCGCGCTTTTCCCGGCCCTGGGAACGGAGGTGTTTGGAGGCGATGCTGCCACCGTGGGATTCCTGTACGCGGCCCCCGGGACGGGAGCGATGGTGGGCGCCGTGACCGCAGGCTGGGTGGGAGCGGTACGACGCCAGGGCCGCGCAGTGATCTTGGCCGTCGTCGTCTGGGGAGCGGCGATCGCGATGTTCGGCCTGACGTCCTGGCTACCGCTGGCGCTCATTCTGCTCGGGGTCGCCGGGGCGGCCGATGTGGTTTCGGCCGTGTTCCGGAACACCATCTTGCAGCTCTCAGTGCCCGACGGCCTCCGCGGACGGCTCTCCGCGATCCACGTCGCTGTCGTGGGTGGCGGCCCGAGACTGGGCGACTTCGAGGCAGGGACGGTTGCGGCCATCGCCTCTCCCCGCGTCTCCGTCGTTTCCGGTGGGCTGGTGTGTGTCATCGGGACGCTGGTGATCGCCCGGCTGATGCCCGAACTGGTGCGCTACGTTCACCCGCCCCAGGCCGCCCCCGAGCCCGCCGCCTGACTACAAGATGTTGACGCACGCTTCTACCGGTCGTTAGGATCGCTCCTGCAAACGTTTGGCCTGTGCTGGCCACGTTTCCCGGTGGCACGCCGCGACGAGCGTTGGCGAGAGACTCTGGGCAAGCGAGCCCGAGTCGTGGGCGGCGGTGCTGCCGCTGGGCCGCGGCGTCGATCCGACTTGAAAGGAAGCGTCGGATGAACGACAGAAGTGGGCAGGCCGGCGGGACCCGATGGCAGGGCAGGAGCGGGCGGAAGGAGATCTTCAACCTGGCAGCCCTGCTCTTGGCCATGGCGCTCGTCGCGGCGGCATGCACCGGGGCGACACCGCCCGAGGAGGTCGGCGGAGGCGAGGCGCCGGCAGAAGGTGCGGCGCCCGGGGACGGCGGCGACGAGGGCGACGGCGACGATCAGACCGGGGTCAACAACCCGAACACCTACGTGCACGCGTCGGACGGCGAGCCGCTGTCCCTCGACCCTGCGCGCGCCGCGCTGGGTGAGTACGGTGAGCAGGTGATCCTGCAGGTCTACGAGTTCCTCGTCAACGTTCCTCCGGACAGCCCCGAGCTGGAGCCGATGCTCGCGACCGAGGTGCCTTCCGGCGACAACGGCCTGATCTCAGACGACGGCCTGACCTACACCTTCCCCATCCGGGAGGGCGTGACGTTCCACGACGGGTCCGAGCTCACGGCCGAGGTCGTCAAGTACTCCTGGGACCGGGTCATGGAGATGGACCTGCCCGAGGGCCAGGCCTCACAGCTGGACGACGCCATCGCCGAGACCCGGGTCGTCGACGACTACACGTTCGAGGTCACCTTGTCCGAGGCGAACGCAGCCTTCCTCACGTCGGTGGTGTTCTCCACGCCTGCGGCGATCGTGAGCATGGAGGCGGTCGAGGCGAACGGTGGTGTAGTCGCCGGGCAGCCCAACGACTTCATGGACGCCAACATGGTCGGCACCGGCGCCCACCAGTTCGTCTCGTGGGAGCGCAACGAGCAGCTCACCTTCGAGAGCTTCGAGGATTACTGGGGCGAGGCGTCCACGTTCGACGCGCGCTGGCAGAACATCCCCGAGCTGGCCGCACGCACGCTTGCGCTGCGGGCCGGCGACATCGACTCGATGCAGTCCACTCCCCTGATCGTGGAGGAGCTCGGGGACGCCGAGGGCGCCTGCCTCGACACCGAGGGGGTCCTGCTCGAGCCGTTCCAGCTCGCCTTCAACCTCGACATCCCCGAGGGCGTCCTGCCTGAGGAGGACACCGTCCCGACCGACTTCTTCCACGACGCGCGCGTGCGTCAGGCGTTCAACTACACCTTCGACTATGACGCCTTCATCGAGGGGGTGCTCAACGGCTTCGGCGAACCGGCCAGCTACATCCCGCCGGGCGTGCTCGGCCACAGCGAGGATGCTCCCGTCTACACCCAGGACCTCGAGCGGGCCGAGGAGCTGTTCCGCGAGGCCGGCTGGTGGGACGAGGGCTTCACCGTCTCGGTGCTGGTCGAAGACAGCGAGACCTTCGAGCCGATCGGCCTCATCCTCGCTGACAGTCTCGCGCAGCTGAACCCGAACTTCCACGTCAACGTCCTGACGGTCTCCGAGAGCCAGTTCGACGAGGCCCACAGCCAGACGCCGTTCGAATTCGCGATGTGGATCAAGAACGCCGACCCATTCGTCGACCCGCATCCCTACATGGACGTCTACTGGCACCCAGAGGGCGACTGGGGCCAGCGGCTCGGGTACGCCAACGGCTACGAGAACCCCGACCAGATCGCCGAGCTCATCGACGCGGGCAAGACCTCCACGGACGCCGACGAGCGCGTGGAGATCTACCAGGAGCTGCTCCAGCTGCTGCACGACGACCCGATGTGGATCTACCCGGCGCAGGAGGGCAACGTCCAGGCTTACCGCTGCTGGGTCGACGGGTTCGCCTACAACCCTCTGTGGAAGGCGATGCGCTGGCGCTACTACGAGAAGGGATGATGGTGGGTCATCTCCAGGTGATCCTCCATAGGGAGGGTCCTGATGCAGATCGGTGAGTACATCATCCGGCGACTGCTGACGCTGCCCCTGCTGATGTTCGGCGTGTCGCTGCTGGTGTTCGGGCTGTCCCGCGTGGGTGGGTCACCCGTCGCGATCTACATCGAGCACGAGATGACCCCGGCGCAGGTCGCCGAACTGGAGCAGCGCTACGGGCTCGACGAGTCCTTGCCCGAGCAGTACATCGCCTGGCTGGGCGGCCTCGTGCGAGGCGACCTGGGGTGGTCGGGCGTCTCGGTGGCGCCGGTCAGCGAGATGCTGCCCGCCAAGTTCACCGCCACCATGGAGCTCGCGATCTTCGCGGCCGTGATCGCGGTCGTCCTTGGCCTGGCCATCGGGACCTTCGCCGGCTCCAGACACGACCGGCTGGGCGACCACGTCATGCGGGTCGTGGCGATCACCGGGGCGAGCCTGCCGATCTTCTGGTTCGCCCTGCTGCTGCTCATCGTGTTCTACCTGGTCCTTGGCTGGGCGCCCCTCGGGCGCGCCGATCCGGCGATCTACAGCCAGATCGCCCACCCGACCGGGTTCTACACCATCGACGCGCTGCTCAACCTCGACTGGAGGGCCTTCGTGGACGCGCTGTGGCACCTGGCGCTGCCGGCGATCGTGATGGGCTACGGCACGACCGCGATCATCGCCAGGATGATGCGCTCCTCCCTGGTCGAGGAGATGGAAGAGGACTACGTGGACGCCGCTCGCGCGAGGGGCCTGCCCGAGCGCCTCGTCATTCGGCGCCACGCGCGGCGCAACGCGCTCATGCCGACGATGAC
>WHTC01000410.1 GCA_009379795.1 Nitriliruptorales bacterium
GGGAGCGATGTTCGGTTGCGGAAGCGGTCTGTGCGGTGCCTGCGTCGTACTCATCGACGGGCAGCCGACCGCGTCCTGTGACACGCCGCTGTGGGCGGCCGCTGGCAAGTCGATCACCACCGTGGAGGGGCTGGCCCAGGATGGTGAGCTCTCACCAGTCCAGGAAGCCTTCATCGAGGAGCAGGCGGCGCAGTGTGGGTACTGCCTCAGCGGCATGCTGATGAGCGCGACGGCGCTGCTTGCGGCCAACCCTGCGCCGACGCGTGGCCAGGCGTGCGAGGCGCTGGATCGCCACCTGTGTCGGTGCGGCAGCCACGACCGGATGCTGAAGGCAGTCCTTCGGGCAGCGGGGGCTGCGCGATGACCGCACCACCCACGAGATCGCTGCGCGAGTTGCCTCCGTCGCTGGCTCGCAACCCCGTGATGACGCAATGGCTCTCCTTCGTCGACGGCCGGGTCGAACTCCGCGTCGGGAAGGTCGAGCTGGGCCAGGGCATCGTCACCGCGCTCGCGCAGATGGCGGCCAACGAACTCGACGTCGAACCCTCGCGCATCGACGTGTTGCCGGTGTCGACCAGATACAGCCCTGACGAGGGGCGCACCACAGGCAGCAGGTCCATCGAGGACAGCGGCGAGGCGGTCCGGCAGGTGTGTGCCGAGGTCCGCGCGCTCTTCCTGGCCGCCGCGGCCGAAGCTCTGGCCCTCCCGCGGGAGGACCTGCGGATCGAGGACGGGCGCATCGTCGGCCCGGGATCCGAGGCGACGAGCTACTGGGAGCTGGCGGCATCGGTGTCGCTGGACCGCCAGGCCGACGGCGGCGTGGCTCCGCGCGCCCTCGGAACGGGCGTGTACACCGGCCGTTCCGTCCGGCGGGTCGACCTCGACGACAAGGTTCGTGGCGCCGGCCGCTTCATCCAGAACCTCGTCCTCCCTGGCATGCTCCACGGCCGGATCGTGCGTCCACCCAGTCCCTCTGGCCGCCTGATCGGGGTGGGCGCCATCCAACTCCGCGGCGCCCGTCTCGTTCGTGACGGCAGCTTCCTCGCCGTGCTTGCCGACACCGAGGTGGGCGCGATCGAGGCAGCGAAGCGGGTGGCCAGCGCAGCCGGATGGGAGTGCACGAGCACGCTGCCCGAGCAGCACGACCTCCCGGCCTTCATGCGGGTGGCCCCTGCCGACGACGAGGTGCTGTCGGACTTCTCGCCGCGAGGCCGCGCGCTCGCGGTGCGGGGCGACACTCACGCGGGTGGTCCGCACCGCGCACAGTACAGCAGGCCGTTCATCGCCCACGCCTCGATGGGGCCGTCGTGCGCGATCGCCCTCTGGGAGGGGAACGCACTCCGTGTGTGGTGCTCGACCCAGGGTGTCTACGACCTGCGGCGCGAACTGTCGCGGGCGCTGGCGTTGCCGGTCGGGCGGATCGAGGTCGAATTCCTCGAAGGATCGGGTTGCTACGGCCACAACGGCAGCGACGATGCGGCGTATGAGGCCGCGCTGCTGGCCCGCCACGCCGAGGGCAGGCCCGTCCGCCTGCAGTGGATGCGTGAGGAGGAGCTGGGGTGGGCCCCCTACGGTCCGGCGGCGGTGGCCGAGCTGGAGGCGACGCTCGATGCCGACGGCGACATCCTCACCTGGAGCCATGAGCTTTGGTCCTACGGCTCGCGGGGCCGGCCAGGCTACTCGTCGATCGGTCCGGCCTTCTGGGCGGCGTCCCATCTGGCCGAGCCGTTCGAGCGGGAGGCGGCGCATCTGGGGGGCGCGATCCGCAACC
>WHTC01000133.1 GCA_009379795.1 Nitriliruptorales bacterium
CCCGCATCCAAGCCATCCGCGTCTCCGCCCGCGGCTACCGCAACCGCGAGCACTTCAAGACCGCGATCTACTTCCACCTCGGCGGATTACAGCTCTACCCGGCCAGCCCATGACCCACGAACTTCCCGGAAGAGCCTGAAAAGGAGGACCGCTTGGGCTTCGATCGCTACGTGTCGGGCATCGCCGAGGCCCGGTTCGCGATCCGGAAGGTCTTCCGGATCGTCGACATCCAGGCCAGGGAACTCGGCCTCGAACCGCTGGAGCAGCAGACGCTGATCCAGGTCTACGGCGCGCCGGGCCGACCGTTGCAGGTACGGACCGTTGCCGAGCGACTCGACATCAGTCCCGCACTCGCCTCGCGCATGCTGCGACGCCTCGAGGAGCGGGGCTTCGTGCGGCGTCGCAGCTCCGAGAGGGACCGGCGGGTGATCGAGGTGGCCATCACGCGGACAGGACATCGTCCGCCGCATCGATGCGGACGTCCGGGCAGAGGTGGCCTACTTCCAGTCCCAGCTACCGCAACGATCCAAGCTGACGGCGCTGTCGGTCATGGCGTTCTATGTCGGCCTCGACCTCTCGGAGGCGGAACTGGCCACCCTGACGGGCATCGAGGAGGGCCGCCCATGAGCCCGGATCCGGCCGGTGCGCTGGCACGGGTCGCGACCAACGTGGCCATCGTCACCACGGTGGCCGACGGCCATCCGCACGGCGTGACCGCCAACGTCTGGGGCGAGGGAACCGATCCGCCGTTCGTGCTGGTCACCCTTCGCCGTACCGCCTCCACGTTGGGTGCCGTCCGAGCCGCGGGGCGTTTCGGCGCCTGTCTGCTCGGTGCCCACCAGGAGGAGGTGGCGTGGCGCTTCGCGCGGCCGGAAGCAGATCCGGGGCAACGGTTCGCCGGTGTGGCGCATCATCGCGTGGCCGACATGCCCGTCCTCGACGTGACCCACGCCTGGTTCGTGTGCGAGGTCGAGGGGGCGGCCCCGTTCGGTTCGTACGAGATCGTCACGGGCCGTGTCGTCGATGCCGGGACCGGATCCGCCGACGAGCCGCTGATCTTCCATACAGGTCGGTTCGTCCACCTGGCACCACGGATGGAGCGCAGTTGACCACTCGGCTGATCGTCGCTATCACCGGCGCATCCGGGGTCATCTACGGGGTGCGCGCGCTCGAGGCGCTGCGCCGGCTACCCGTTCGCGAATTCCGTCCGGTCCGTGGCGAAGCTCTACGACCCGCGAACGACCCCGCCAACCGCGAGACGATGACGTTCACCTCGCCCGAGACCGGCGACCCGGTGAATCTGGCCTTTCTCACGCCACGGTCGCGGGAGGATCTCGCGCGGCGCCGTGGCGCGATCAAGCGGTGGGCCGAGGCGACCGTGGGCTACATGGGGCGCAGCCCCGACCACGTGGCCAGCTACCTCGCCGCGTACGCCGGCGCGCCGGAGGTCTTCGCCCGAGGCGGGCAGCAGTTCGCCGACAACGTCGCGCGCTTCCACGCGTTCGCGCGGGACCACGACCAGTACGTCACCTACACCATCGTCCCGCCGCAGATCGACCGGTCCAAGCCAGCGCACGAGCAGTCCGACCCCCACCTCTACGCCGGTGTCAAGGAGGAGCGTGACGACGGGATCGTCATCAAGGCGCCCAGATGCTCGGCACCGGCACGGCAATCTCCGACTGGGTGCTGCTCAGCTGCATCCACCCCCTGCGTGAGGGCGAGGAGAACCAGGCGATCTCCTGCGTCATCCGAGTCAACGCACCGGGCGTCAAGGTCTACTCCCGCCGCTCCTACGCCCGCGCGGCCAGCAGCACGTTCGACTATCCGCTGTCGTCGCAGTTCGACGAGACGGACTCGCTGATGGTCTTCGACGACGTCTTCGTGCCGTGGGAGCAGGTCTTCGTCTACCGCGACCGTGACATCACCCGGGCACATTTCTTCGAGACCGCAGCGCACGCGCTGGGCAACAACCAGGCGCAGACCCGATTCGCGGCAAAGCTCCGCTTCATCACCGGCCTCGCCCAGCGCATCACGCAGATGAACGGCATCGACCGGCTGCCACCGGTGCAGGGATCGCTCGGCGAGATCGCCGGCCACGCCGCGATGGTGGAGGGCCTGGTCGACGCCCAGGAGGCTACCTGCGTGATCGATCCGTCCGGTGTCGCCCGTCCGGGGCCGGCCGCCCTGTACTCCAACATGATGTTCCAGTCGTCGGTGTACCCGACCGTGCTCCAGATGGTCCGGGAGCTGTGCGGCGGGGGGCTCATCCAGCTTCCCTCCTCCAGTGCCGACTTCGCGGATGCGGACATCGCCGCGGACATCCGCCGGTACGTGCAGTCGCCCGGCTACCCCAGTGAGGAGCGCGTCAAGCTGCTCAAGCTTGCCTGGGACGCCATCGGCTCGGAGTTCGCCAGCCGGCACCACCAGTACGAGATTTTCTACGCCGGCGCGCCGTTCCTGGTGAAGGGACACATGTTCCGCGCCTACGACTTCGACGCGGCCGGCGGCCTGGTCGACGAGGTGCTCGCCGGCTACGGGCTCGAGGTCACCGATACGGCCACGGCGGCCGGGGACCTGCCGGCAGCGACCGTGGGGGCCAGCGCATGACCTCGACCGGCCAGGTCGAGCGGGGACCGGTGGCCGACCGGTCCCCGCTGCAGGCCGGGTCCCCGCCGGGGCAGGACCTGCGCGCGGCGCTGGATGCCTTCGCGCAGGCGGGGCAACTGATCCGGGTCACGGAGCCGATCGGCTGGGACTTCGAGGCCGCGGCCGTCCTGTGGCGGTTGGCGCATGGGCCCGCCGTCGTATTCGAGAACGTCACCGGCTACGACGTCCCGATCGTCGGCAACGTCCTCAACGACCGCGGCAAGTTGGCTGCCGCCCTCGGCCTGACCGTCGAGCAGACCCAGCAGCGCATCATCGACGCGGTCGATCGGCCCTACCCGACGACGCTCGTGGAGAGCGCGCCCTGCCAGCAGATCCAGGTCGATCACGACATCGACCTGCTCGAGCGGTTCCCCGTGCCGCGGATCAGCGAGCACGACGGCGGCCGGTACCTGTCCGCAGGTGTGGTGGTCGCGCGCGATCCCGACAGTGGTCGGCACAATCTGGCGATCGCGCGGATCCAGGTCCATCCTGGCAATCGACTCGGGTGCTACTTCGCTCCCACGCACACCTATCAGTTCCTGCAGCGCTGCCGTGAGCTCGGACGACCGCTCGAGGTCGCGGTCGTGCTCGGGTCGCACCCGGCGCTCATGGCCGCGTCCCAGCTGCTGGTGCCCGGCGACGAGCTCGAGCATGCGGGCGGCATCCTCGGTCAGGGCCTGCAGGTCGTACGGTGCCGCACCGTCGACCTCACCGTGCCCGCCGGCGCCGAGATCGTGCTCGAGGGCCTGATCGACCCGACGGTCGCGGAGACCGAGGGGCCGTTCGGGGAGTTCCCGGGCACCTATTCGCCGCAGCGTGACAACCCGGTGATCGAGGTCCAGGCGATCACGATGCGTGAGCGGCCGCTGTTCCAGATGGTCGTGGGCGGTACGCATCCGGAACATCTGGTCACCGGCGCGGTCGCACGCGAGGCCACCCTGTTGCGGGCCATCCGGGCGGTGGTGCCCGGTGCACGTGCGGCGATCATGCCCGAAGGCGGTACCTGCCGCTTCCACGCCGTGGTCAGCATCACCAAGCGCGTGGAGGGTGAGGGCAAACTCGCGATCCTGGCCGCGTTGTCGAACCAGGACCTCCTCAAGCGGGTGGTCGTGGTCGACGACGACATCGACATCCACGACCCGGTCCAGGTGGAGTGGGCGATCGCGACGCGCATGCGCGCGGACGACGACGTCGTGATCGTCCCTGGCGTCAAGTCGAACCCGGTCGATCCGATGTCGCGGAACCGTACGATCGCCAAGTTGGGTATCGACGCCACCCTGGGCCTGGAAGAAGCGCGCGGCCGGCTGCCGCGACCGGACGTACCGACCGACGTCCGCCAACGCATCGACGCCCGGTGGGACCGAATCATGGGCCGTGACGACTGAACCGAGGGAGCGACACATGGTGGATCTGAGTGACGTGATGAGCGAACGCGACCAGGCGGTCTTCGCGGCCTCCGGGTACGGGGCGCGGGCGGGCTTCGGGCAGCGGCCGGTGATCCTCGTGATTGACGTCAACTACAACTTCTGCGGCCACAAGCGCGAGCCCATCCTGGAGTCGATGCGCACGTGGCGGAACTCCTGTGGGGAGGCCGCCTGGGACGCGGTCGAGCACATCCAGCGGCTGCTGGCCGTCGCTCGGTCCCGGGGCATCCCGATCATCTACTCGACCGCGCAGGATCCACGCCCCGACGGGTTCGACTCCGGGCGGTGGGCCGACAAGAACTCGCGGCGAGCCGAGGACCGACTCGAACGGTCCGTGCCCGGCAACGCCATCGTGGCACCGATCGCGCCGCAGCCGCAGGACATCGTCATCCGCAAGGGCAAGCCGAGCGTGTTCTTCGGCACGCTGCTCAACTCCTATCTGGTGGACCTGCAGGCGGACTCCATCATCGCCTGTGGCACGAGCACGAGCGGCTGCGTCCGCGGCACTGTCATCGACGGGTTCTCCAACAACTACCGCATGTCGGTCGTCGAGGAGTGCACGTTCGATCGCGGCGAGCTCTCGCACCGGGTCAACCTGTTCGACATGGACCAGAAGTACGCCGACGTCGTCGGGATCGACGAGACCGTGACGTACCTGGAATCGCTGCCGCGCGACCTGTTCGTCGACCGTCTTTCGTCGCTGCGCCCCGCCGCGCCGGTCGCGTGAAACCGCCCCCCCTTCACGTACCACCGTGCGGACGGCGTCGACGAAGCGGTCACACTGCTGCACGAGTTCGGCGACGAGGCCAAGATATGCAACTGGTATGAGAAATGCATGCCGCCTGCATCTGCGTCGGGAGCCGTATGAAGGTTGTTGTTCCGGATCTCATCTCGCCGTCGTATTTCCCGGCGATCGCTGCGGTTCGGCTGGGTTGCCTCGCAGATCGGGGCATCGAGGCGGAACTCGACCTGCATTTCCCCGTGACGTCGGCTGTCGAGGCGCTGCGGGCCGGCGAGTTCGACCTGCTTGCGGGCGCCGCGCACGCGTTGTTCCACGCGGCCTCCGATGGTGGTGGGGTCAGGCTCGTCGCGGCGCTCTCGCGGCACATGTACTGGTTCCTCGTCGTCCGCTCGGACCTCGGCCTCGGCCGCGACGCGCCGCTCGACCGGCTGCGCGGTCTGCGGATCGGTGCCGCTCCGGGACCGGACGAGGGGTTGATCCAGATGCTCGCGGACATCGGCGTTGGCCTCGACGAGGTCGACGTGGGGCCCGTTCCGGGCACCGAGGGCGCCGGCGTCTCGTTCGGTGTCACCGCGGCCGATGCGCTCGCCGACGGGCGGATTGATGGCTTCTGGGCCAACGGGATGGGTGCCGAGGTGGCCGTGCGCAACGGCGTGGGGACCGTGGTCGTCGACGCCCGTCGCGGCGACGGGCCGCCGGCCGCGCAGCACTACACCTTCGCGAGCCTGATGGCCACCGAATGGATGGCCCGCGAACGACCGATGGAGTTGGCGGCGGTGCGGGACGGGTTGGTCGAGGCGCAGCGGCGTCTGCGTGAGGACCCGAACCTCGCGACGTCGGTCGCCGAGGGGCTGTTCCCCCCGATGGAGGCTGAACTCACGGCCACGCTGATCGCGCGCGACGCGCCGTTCTATCAGCCGGAGATCCGCGACGAGGATGTCGCAGCGCTCGTCGAGTTCGCACGGCGTCGCGGTCTGACCGACCGCAACGTCGCTGTGCAGGATCTGGTGGTGCCGATGGGTATTGGATCGTGAGCCGCCGGCAGACGGCGCACCAGCGCGCCTACGACTACCTCAAGGAGCAGCTCGCCAACGGCGGTGCTACCGAAGGCGTGTTTCTGACCGAGGGTGTGGTCGCCGAGCAGCTCGGTATCTCGCGGACGCCGGTGCGGGAGGCCCTGCTCCGGCTGGATGCCGAGAAGCTGGTGACGCTCGTGCCCGGCCGCGGCGCGTTCGTGCCGCAGGTGACCGAGCGGGGCATGCGGGAGGTCATGGAGGTGCGTGAGTTGATCGAGACCCATGCGGTGACGCGTCTCGGGACGCTGACGCCGCGGTCGCTCCTCGATCAGCTCGACGCCCACATCGAGGACCAGCGCGACCTGCTCGGTCAGGACGCGGCCGCCTTCATCGACCAGGATCGCGCCTTCCACCAGTCGATCGTGGATGCCTCGGGTAGCGAGCTGCTGTCCGAGTTGTACGCGAGCATGCGGGATCGCCAGACGCGGATGGGTATCCGGGCCGTGCTCGCCGACGAGGCGCGCTTCGAACGGGTGATCGACGAGCACCGCGCCATCATCGATGCACTGCGGGCAGAGGACGTCGCGCAAGCCGTCGCCGCCAGCCGGATCCACCTGCGCAAACACCCTCCGGATCCTGCTGGAGAGGAAGGTTGCCCAGTGAGCGACCTCCGGATCACCTGCTTGCAGTTGGAGCCGCGACCCGCGGGTTCGGACGCTGCAACGTATCTCGAGGACGTCTGCGAGCAGATCCGCGCCGCCGGCGATGCCGACCTGATCGTGCTGCCAGAGCTGTGGCACGTGGGGTATTTCGCCTTCGATCGCTACGAGGCGGAGGCGGCCGCACTCGACGGTCCCCTGACAGAGCGGCTCTCCGCCCTGGCGCGTGAGCTGCGGATCACGTTGCACGTCGGCAGCGTCGTCGAGTCGGGTGCGATGCTCAGCAACACCAGCATCGTCTATGGCCCCGACGGTGACGCGCTGGCGACCTACCGCAAGATCCATGTGTTCGGCTACGGGTCGCGCGAGCCGGAGCTCGTCGAAGGCGGACGGCACACCTCGATCTTCCCGGTGGCCGATGCCGCTGCCGGCATGGCCATCTGTTACGACCTTCGCTTCCCGGAACTGTTTCGTGCGACCGTCGATGATGTCGCCATCTACGTCGTTCCCGCCACGGCATCGAACTGCGCGACGGCGACGTGCTCTTCCTCGGCACGGTCCCCGTCCTCGGCGGCGCCCTGCGCCCGTCCCCGTCGTTCCGCGCCCGCCTGAGCGATCCCGACAGCGGCGCCGCCATCGAGTTGGGGTACGCCGTCGACGTGCGCAAGCGAGGCCCCGTCATGCGGAAGCCTGAGCTCGAGTTCACGCCGGTCTCCGACGTCGGCTGGACACCGGTCGACGATCGCTGTCCCGGGCTGACCGAGCGAATTCTCGCGCGGGACGGCGACAGCGACGTCGCGACGCGCATGCTGCGCTTCGCCCCGGGCACCGACACCAGCCCCCTCGGCACGATGGCTCACGAGTTCTGGGAGGAGGTCTACATCCTCTCGGGCGACCTCCACGACCTCGAGCTCGGGCAGACCTTCGAGGCGGGCACGTACGCGTGCCGCCCACCGGGGATGCGCCACGGGCCATGGACCTCCCGGCAGGGCTGCACCACCTTCGAGGTCCGGTATCCCGCGTACGAATGAGCGCGCCGGCGGCGACGCGCGCAATTCGCGCACGCGCTGATCTCAGGTCGGCGGGTTCGACAGCTTCAGGCCGGTCTCGAGGTACCTGCCCAGCGTTGCGAGCCGTGCCTCCTCGCGGTTCTCGTCGGTCCAGGCCCCCAGCTCGTAGCCGTGCCACGGCTCGCGCAGTGACAGCGCGGGCAGGTCCAGCTCCTCCCACAGCGACAGCGCGCGAAGCATGTGTTCCTGCGCCGGCAGCGAAGCGGGCGGATAGGGCCCGGAACGGGTCGCGTCGATGAGCAGGGCGGAGCCGGTCGCGGCGATCTCGCCACCGGGCGGAAGCGGTGCGGACGGATCGAGCCGGGGCAGTTTGCCGTCCAGGATCCGGACGTCCCGACGGGGCTGCATCCGGAAGCTGAGCGCCCAGATCACCGACTCGAGGTCGGAGGTGTCGACGTCGTCGTCCACCGCGACGACGATCTTGCCCATCGACGGCTCGTAGCCCGAGGCGGCGTACAGGGCCTGCCACGCCTGACCCGGCGTGGGATCGGACAGGCGGATGACGAACATCATGTTGCACGACGCCAGTTCGTAGAAGCACACGTCCTGCACCGCGTCGATGTTGCAGGCCTGGCGGAGGAACCGCCGGTAGACGTTCTCGAAGCCGATCTTGCGCATCAGCGTGGACTCGCTCGGGGGAAACTCGCTGATGAAGGCCTGGACGACCGGGGAACGGCGGTGGGTGATGGCGGTCACCTCGAGTGCGGGAGACATCGTGCGAGGCCCGAGGTAGCCGCTGGCCTCCCCGAAGGGCCCCTCAGGCTCCAGGTTCTCAGGATCGATCGTCCCCTCGATGATCACCTCCGCGGAGGCGGGGACCTCCAGGTTCACGGTCTCGCAGCGCACGACCTCCAGCGGTTCGCCCATGAGCCCGCCGGTGATGGCGTACTCGCTGACGCCGTAGGGCAGCTTCTGGACGCTCGCCAAGCCCACGGCGGGAACACCTCCCAGCACCACGGCCACCTCGAGCCGGCGTCCGAGGCGGCGCGCCTTGCGCAGGTGCACCGCGATGTGCTGCGACGGTGTGTCCATCTGCAGCCCCACCCGCCGCGGCCCCTTGATCATCCCGCGGTAGGTGCCGACGTTGTACTCACCGCTCTCGGGGTCCCTGGTGACCCAGTACGGCGACGTCAGGAACGGCGCGTTGTCGAACCCGGGCGTGGACACGGGATGGGGGAACGCGTCCACGCCGCCCGATGCGTCGAGGACGTCGGGACCGACGATCACCACGTCCTTGCAGGGCCCGGTGTCGACCAGCTTGGGCTCGATCGGCGAGGACAGCGCCTGCTGCCAGACCGCACCGACCTGATCGAGGGGTGCGCCCAGCGCTGTGGCATAGACGCCGCGCGACGCAGCGAACGTACCGATCGCCACCGAGCCGTCGAAGCTGCGGTCCCGGCTGTCGGTGACGTGCTCGAACAGGAACGCACGCCGCCGCTCCTCTGGCAAGCCCCGGAACTGCAGTCGCACCAGCGGAACGAGCTCCGTGTCCTTGTTCACGCGTTCCGTCACCCGGATCAGTAACCCGCGCGAGTCGAGGGCTGCGAGATGATCACGCAGGTCCCGGTAGGGATAGGACATCGGCTCTCCTCAGGTGTCAGGCAAGCACGTCGTCGTCGAGGACCTGCAGGGCGGCCGTGGC
>WHTC01000395.1 GCA_009379795.1 Nitriliruptorales bacterium
CTAGGTTTCAGCGAGGCGAGGCTCGGACTGACCTCCTCGACCTCTTCGCGGTGTCGGCGCTCAGCGCACGCATCGCCGGCCGGCGGGTGGAAGCGAGCGGCGCGGCTCGCGTCATGGTCATGGTGCGAGCGCTGGTGGGCAGTGGCATGGCGTTGGCGTCGGTCGCCGCCGCCCGCTCAGGGCTCCAGCTCGCCCTCGCCCTGGCACTAGCAGACAGCACCACTAGCGACATACTCGTAGGAGTCGGTCAGCCCACGGAGGCGGCCCGGATGTGGCTGGCCATACGGCGCGGAACGTCCGACGCAGGTCGATGCCCGGAACCGTGACCTCGCGCAAGCGCCCGTCTGCTAACTCGGCCTCGACGGTCAGACGCGACATGATCGCCGGTCCCGCCCCGTCGATGACCGCCTTCTTGACCGTGGTGGTCGAGCCCAGTTCGAGGAGGGGCGCTGGCGTGTCCGAGCAATGTTCCGCGAGACGATGCTCCGCTACCTCACGGGTCCCCGAGCCCGCCTCGCGGGTGACGAGGCGGGTGCTTGCCAGCTCACTGATCGACAACGGCCGTCCGATCATCGACCACGGGTGAGCGGAGGACACGACGACCACCAGGTCGTCTTCACCGACGGCTTCGGCGGTGAGTCCGTGGGCGATGTCGTCGCCTTCGACGAAACCGATGTCCGCGTCTCCGTTCAGCACGCGGTTCATGACCTGTGTGGAGTTGTCCACTGCGACGCGGAGCTCCACATCCGCGTCGCTGCGCCGCATCGCCGTGAGCCATTGCGGCAGGACGTACTCGGCCACCGTGTAGCTGGCCGCGATGTCCAGCCGCCGGTCTCTGTGAGCGGCGAGGCCATCCAGCGCATCTTCGAGCGCATCCGCGGCGGCGAGGAACGTTCGGGCGCAGTCGTACACCCGCTTGCCGTGCTCGGTGGCCACCGACCCCGTCGAGGTGCGACGCAGCAGCGCCACGCCCAGTTGCCGTTCGAGCCTGGCGATCGCCACGCTCGCCGAGGGCTGTGAGATGCCTTGGCGTGCGGCGGCCCGGCTCAGGCTTCCGAGCTCCACGACCGCGACGAACAGCTCGAGACGCCCGAGGTCGCGAACCCGACGTGTCGTCGCCATAGGGCTCCTCTATGGGGGTCATGGCGGACTGGGCGTAGACGCCAGGCACGTCCGGTTATTGACTGGACCGCAGCGCCTCATCAGGGCGCCTCGGCAGCGATCACCGACCCCGAGGATACGGCATGAACGGTTCCAGGCGTGCCCGCGCCACGGCTCTCCTTGGTGTGAAGGATCCAGACGTGTCGATGACCGTTAAGCGTGGGGACTGCTAGTCGTGTCCGACGTGTGGCCGGTGGTCCCATCGACGCCCGACGGCGGATCGCCGAAGTGGATCAAGGTCATCGACCAGAGCCGCTGCATCGGGTGCCACGCGTGTACGACGGCGTGCAAGTCCGAGAACGAGGTGCCGCTGTCGGTGTCGCGGACCTATGTCAAGTCCGTCGACGTCGGGGTCTTTCCGGAGGCTCGACGCAACTTCCAGGTCACGCGCTGCAACCAGTGCGAGGACGCCCCGTGTGTCACGGCTTGTCCGACGTCGGCGATGTTCAAGCGCGACGACGGGATCGTTGACTTCGACAAGGAAGCGTGCATCGGCTGCAAGGCGTGCATCGCGGCGTGCCCGTACGACGCAATCTTCATCAACCCGGAAGACCATTCGGCGGAAAAGTGCAACTTCTGCGCGCATCGGCTGGACGTCGGCCTGGAACCGGCCTGCGCGGTGGTCTGTCCCGTCGAGGCGATCCTCGTCGGCGATCTCAATGACACGGATTCCAAGGTCGCCAAGGTGGTCGGCCGCGAACCGGTCACGGTGCGACGACCCGAGAAGGACACC
>WHTC01000066.1 GCA_009379795.1 Nitriliruptorales bacterium
AGGACCAGCGTCACACCTGCACCTCCTCGGACCCCAGAGAGTCCAGGACGCCGAGGACCAGCCCGACCACCACCAGGTAGACGCCGGCATCGAACCCGAGGACCGAGGTGACCTTGACCTCGCCGAGCAGCAACAGGTGGGCCTCGAACACCGCGCTGTCCAGGAAAGGCTCGCCGCGCACCCAGCTCAGCGCCCCGGTCAGGCCCGCCAGCAGCAGCCCGGCGCCCAGCAGCGGCTCGGGCCGGATGGCCACCACGGCACGCACGCCCGCGCTCCCGCGGCAGGCGTAGATCAGCACCAGCGCCGCACCGGCCACCAACCCGCCGACGAACCCGCCACCCGGGTTGTTGTGCCCGGCGAACAGCAGGTAGAGCGAGAAGATCCCGATGGTGTGGAACGCCACCCGGGCGACGGTGTCCAGGATCAGCGACGCGGGCATGTCAGTGCTCACCCCACTTCAGGCCCGGTGGCGGGTCGCCCGCGACCGCGGGGCGCCGCCGACCGGCCTCGCCCCCGAGCCCGTCGGGCCCGTCGGACCCGTCTGGCCCGCCTGGCCCGACCGCGGGCCGCACCTGTCCGGACGGCTCGGGCCCGCTGCCCTCCTGCACTGCCGGTTCGGGCTCGACGCCGACCGGCTCCTGGCGCTCCTGACGGCAGACGCGCACGAGTCCCGCGACCCCCAGCGCGGCGATCACCAGCACGGTGATCTCGCCGAACGTGTCGATGCCGCGGAAGTCCACGAGGATCACGTTGACCACGTTGCGTCCCTCGGCCTCGGGCAGCGCCCGCTGCAGGTAGAACGCGGCCACGGACGGGGCCTCCCGCGCCGCCCCGGCGATCAGGATGAACGCGGTGACGAACACCCCGACGGCGCCGGCCAGCACACGGCGCAGGGCCTCGCCCAGCGGCCAGTGCGCCTCGGTGAAGCGCTCGGGCAGGTGGCGCAGGACGAGCACGAAGACCACCAGGAGCAGCGTCTCGATCAGCAACTGGGTGAGCGCGAGGTCGGGAGCGCCCTGCAGCACGAACAGCACCGCTACGCCGTAGCCGACGCCGCCGAGCAGCAGGACCGCGGGAAACCGGCGGCGGGCACGAACCACGCCGAGCGCCAGGGCGGTGATGCCGATGGCGACGGCGATCTGCACCGGGGACTCGGCGAGCGTGTCAGGGGCGGGGACGGCCCCCAGACTGAGCAGGGCCGGCAGCGGCAGCAGGATCGTCGTGCCCAGGATCACGCTGAGATAGGTGGGCAGGGAGCCGTTCTGCAGCACTCCCGTGACCCGGTCGGCCACCCGGTTCAGCCCGGCGATGGCGTTGCGGTACGCGCCGTTGGCACTGGGCAGGTCAGGGACCCGGGCCTGCAGGCGCTCGACGCGCCCACGGGCGGCGAACAGCCCCAGCCCGACGGCGACGGCGATGACCGACAGGCCGAGCTCGGGCGTCGGCCCGTGCCACAGGGCCAGGTCTCCCGCCTCCGCGGCGACTCCGAGCGCCCGGGCTCCGGCAGCCAGCAGCCCGTCGATGATCCAGGGGACGATCCCGGTGACGAGGCCGAAGATGGCCAGCACCGCAGCCGGGGCGACGAACGCCGGGACCGGCCGCGGCACTGCCGGACCGACCAGGTCGCGGCGGGCGATGCCGCGCTTGGTGGCGAACGCGCCCCACAGGAAGCGAGCGGTATAGGCCACGGTCAGCACGGACCCGGCGGCGACGCCGACCAGGCCGGCGGCTCCCAGCATCCCGAGCTCACCCTCGAGGAACGCCGCGAAGGCCTCCTCCTTGGCGATGAACCCGAACAGCGGCGGCAGGCCGGCCATGGACACGGCGGCAGCGGTGGCCAGCGCCGCGGTGACCGGCATGCGCCGGCCCAGCCCCGACAGGTGCCGCAGGTCGCGGCTGTGGGCCTGGTGGTCGATGACCCCGACCAGCAGGAACAGCGTCCCCTTGAACGCGGCGTGTGCGACCAGCAGGACCACACCGGCGTGGACGGCCGCCGGCGTGCCGACCCCGAACAGCGTGACCATGAAGCCCAACTGGCTGACCGTGCCGAAGGCGAGCAGGAGTTTGAGGTCACACTGGCGCAGCGCCCGGTACCCGCCGACGAGCATCGTGGCCACGCCGACCGCGAGCAGCAGCGGTCGCCAGCCGGCCAGCACCGCGAACACCGGGGCCAGCCGCGCGATCAGGTACACGCCGGCCTTGACCATGGTGGCCGAGTGCAGGTACACGCTGACCGGCGTGGGCGCGACCATCGCGCCGGGCAACCAGGTGTGGAACGGTACCTGAGCGGACTTGGTGAAGGCCCCACCGAGCACCAGGAACGCCCCGGCGGCCGCGAGTGTGCCCCCCGGCGGGTCCGCCAGCAGGCCCGAGAGGCTGAACGTATCGGCCTCCAGCCCCAGCAGCACGAAGCCGGCGAGCATCACCAGCCCGCCACCGCTGGTGATCAGCAGCGCCTGGAGGGCCGAGGCGCGCGCGGAGCCCTTGCGGTCGTCGAACCCGATCAGCAGGTAGGACGTGATCGACGTGAGCTCCCAGAACACGTACAGGACCAGCAGGTTGTCGGACAGAACCAGGCCGAGCATCGCCCCCGAGAAGCCGAGCAGCGTGCCGGCGAAGCGGGCGAGGTCCGGCCGGGGGCTGAAGTACCAGGCGCTGTAGGCGAACACCAGCACGCCGATGCCCGAGACCAGGCCGACCATGATCAGCGAGAAGGCGTCCAGGCGGAGGTCCACCGCCAGGCCGAGCGCCGGCGCCCAGGTCACGGTCTCGGTGACCGGGGAACCGCCCAGGATCTGAGGAGCCTTCAGGGCGCCGACCAGCACCATCGCGCCAGGCGCGAGCGCGCACAGCGCGAAGACGCCGCGACCAAGGCGACGTCCGAGGGGGACAGCGACCACCGCCAGCACGGCATGCAGAACGAGCAGGCCAAGCAGCAAGATGACTCCGTACTACCCGGGGTGAGGACGGGGTGCGGTCAAGCCTAATGTGTTCGCCTGAACAGGCGCGAGCCGGCCGGGCCCGTTTGGCCGAGACAAAAGGCGTGCCCAGGCTGCCTGCCGCCCCTGTCGCCGCGGGCGGGCACATGGCCCGGGCTCAGGATGCGGTGCGCGTACCCGGGAGCCGCAGGCTGCCGGCGCGCCACTCGACCAGGCCCTCCTGCTCAAGACCGGCGAGCAGGCCCGACAGGCGCTCGCCGGCGGGCAACCTGGCCGCGCCGGGAACCGCGTCCGGGTCGAGTGGGGAGCGACGCAGGGAGTCGATCAGCCGGCCCCGGTGATAGCGATCCGAGCCGGCGAACGTGCCCTGCGGGCGGGGGCGGACCGCACTCGCCGCAGCCGGGTCATCGCCCCCTCGCGGTCCCCCGGCCGCCCGCCACCGGCAGGCGGCGGCCACCGGGCAGATCCCGCAGTGCGGCACGCGCGCCGTGCAGACCCGCGCACCCAGGTCCATGAGGGCGTGGTTCCAGGTCGCCGGGTCGTCAGCGGAGGCGGCGACCAGGCGGTCGGCGAGATGCTGGACGGCGCGCCGGGACAGCGGCTCACCGGCGATGGCGCGGGCGAGCACCCGCGCGACATTGGTGTCGACCGGTCCCTCGGCCCGGCCGAAGCCGAAGGTGAGCACCGCGCGGGCGGTGTAGTCGCCGACGCCCGGCAGCGCTCGCAGCGCCCTCAGGTCACCGGGGACGGCGCCGCCGTGCTCCTCGGCGATCGTGCTCGCGGCCCGATGCAGGTTGCGGGCCCGGCGGTTGTAGCCCAGGCCGCGCCAGGCGGTCAGGACGTCGGCGAGGGTCGCCTGGGCCAGATCGGTCACGCGCGGGAAGCGCCGCAGGAAGGCGCGGTAGGCCGGCTGGACCCTGGCGGCCTGCGTCTGCTGCAGCATGACCTCGCTGACCAGGATCGCGTAGGGGTCCCCGGTCGCGCGCCACGGCAGCGGTCGCGCCTCCCGTCGGTACCACGCGAGCAGCAACGTTCGGAATCCACGCGCCAGACCGCCGATATCCTCCTCATTCACGAGGCCGAGGCTATCGGCCACCGGCTCGGGATGGAGTCGCCGTGCGCCAACTGCTCCCTGAACCCCTGGATGAGGTCCACCCGTACGACGCCTGCCGCCCTGACGATCCGCGGGGGTCGCTCGTGCGGGTCAACTTCATCGCCAGCGTGGACGGGTCGGTCACGGACCGCCAGGGGCGCTCCGGCGGACTGGCCAGTGCGGGCGATCAGGCGATGTTCGTCGCCTTGCGCGCCTGGTCGGACGCCATCCTGGTGGGCGCCGGGACGGCCCGGACCGAGGGCTACGGCCCCCACCGCCTGCGGCCGAGCCTGGCGCAGAGGCGCAGGGCCGACGGGAGGCCGAACCCCGCCGCGATGGTGCTGGTCACCCGCTCGCTGAAGCTCGACTTCGGCGCACGGATCTTCACCGCCGCGGTGACGCCGACCATCGTGCTCACCTGCGCCTCAGCGCCCCCCGAAGGCCAGCAGGCCGCTCGGCGGGCCGGGCGGCTGATCGTCGCCGGTGACAAGGACGTGGACCTGGCCGAAGGATTGCGCCGGCTGCGCGAGGACTATGGCCTGTCGCACGTGCTGTGCGAGGGAGGTCCGCGCCTGACCGAGGCGACGCTGGAGGCGCGCCAGGTCGACGAGTTGTGCCTGACCCTCGCACCGGCGCTGCTCGGCCACGGTGGCCCCCGCCTGGTCGAGCACCTCGGGCAGTCCGTCCCCCTGCGCCTCCAGCACCTGTTCGACGAGGGCTCCGAGCTCTACCTCCGCTACCGGGTCGGCCGCTCCGGCTGAGAAGGTGTGCCCGGCCCGGACTGCGAGGAGCCGCTGGCCAGCTCAGCCCCCGGTGCGAGCGGCCTCCACGAACGAGGTGTCCATCACGCTGTCGAGGTCGACCTCCCCTTCGAGCATGCCCTGGCTTTCGAAGAAGTCGAAGTCGGCGCGCAGGCTCTCCAGGTTCACCTCTCCGCTCATGCCGGGCGGGCGGATCTCGCGCAAGGTCTCCTCATCGATGCTCGTGTACTCCAGCAGGATGTCGACGATGCGGTCACCGTTCTCGCCGCCGAACCTGCCGTCTTCCACCCCTGAGTTGTAGAAGTCGATGCCCTGCAGGTAGGCGACCATGAACCGCTCCGCGACGTCGGTCTCCTCGGCGAACGCCTCGCTGTACATCAGCACCGCGTTCTGCTGGTTGGGGTAGATCTCCTCCAGACCCACGAACTCCTCGACGAGGCCAGCATTGAGCGCGCGCGTCAGGAACGGCTCCAGGAGCAGGGACGCGTCGATCGCCCCGTTCTCGAACGCCGCGATGTGCTCTGCGAACCCGATGTAGGTGTGGTCGACGTCGCCGTAGTCCACCCCGTGCTCTTCGAGGAGCGCGTTCAGGGACGGCTCCGTGCTCGCCCCCTGAGCGGGATGCGCGAACGTTGCCCCTGCCAGGTCGGCGGGGCCCGAGAACTCGCCCGAGTCGGCGAGATCCTTGCGCACGACGAAGGTGAGGAAGGCTGGCTCGTCCGGGTTGACCCGTGCCTTGTCGGCGACGATCCGCATGCCGATGCCCCTGCTCACCGCGTTGTACAGGCCGGCCGACGGAGCGCCGGCCGCGACCTGCAGGTCTCCGCCTCCCAGCGGAGCGATCATCTGTGCCCCGGAGTCGAAGGCAACGAACTCCACGTCGATGCCCTGATCGTTGAAGAAGCCCTCTGCTTCGGCGATGTACAGCTGGGAATCAGAGGCGGTACCGGTGACGCCCACCTGGATGTGCTCCCGGGCGCCTTCACCGGAGCCGTCCGGCTCGTCGGTGGCGGCTCCTGCGGGTGCTGCGTCTCCTGGGGCAGGGGTGGGCTCTGCCGCGCAGGCGGTCATGACCAAGGCCAGCAGCAAAGTCGCTGCGGCGAGGGCGTGCACGCGCAGCGGCCCTCGGGCACGTGCGTCGGCTCCGGGCATCGCTCGCTCCTAGACGTTGAAGGTCGGCATTGCGGTCCGCTTCAGGGACCCAGGTCCTGGGGGTCGGTGAGGATCTCGATGAGGCCTGGTTCGCGGTTGCGCAGAAAGCCGTCCACCACGCCCCGCACCTGCGACAGCTCGTGGATACGAGCGCTGGACAGACCGAACCCGGCCGCCACAGCAGCGAGATCCGGCCCGGAGATGTCGACGCCGAACGTGCGGCCTTCCCTGAACGCGGGGCCGCCGTACCGGCGGAGGGCCGCACCCACGGCTGCGTACGATCGGTTGTTGACGACGACAAAGGTGGCCGGGATGCGGTAGTGGGCAGCGGTCCACAGCGCCTGGATGCCGAACTGCAGCACGCCGTCGCCGACGACGGCCAGGACGCGACGCGAGGGGTTGCCGAGCGCAAGCCCCAGCGCTGCCCCCATGCCCCAACCGAGTGAACCGCTGGACGTCGTGTGGAATGCATCCGCGTGACGCATGGGCATCGCCTCGAGCAGCGCCCCCCCTGAGGTGGTCGCGTCGCCGACTACGGTAGTCCCCTCGTCCACGCAGGCAGCCAGCTCGCGCATCAGCTGGGAGACGCGGATGGGTGGACAGTCCAAGGGCGGGTCCTCCACCGGCCGCGGCGATAGAAGGGTGTGCTCGCGGCGCGCATCGGCCACGAACCGGGTTGCCGACGCGTGGGCCCGATGATCGCGCAGCAGGTCGAACAGGTCCCGGACGCCGAGACCCGCGTCACCGACGAGCGGCACGTCCACCCCCTCCACCCGGCCGATCTCGTGGGGGTCGGGATGGAGGTGGACGACCTGTGCGGCAGGCGGCATGCCGCCGGAGGACGTCGGCTCGAAGGCGACGGTGCTACGGGCACCGGCGAGCAGCACCACGTCGGCGGTCTGCAGACAGGCGCGCTTCGATGAGTACAGCCCTGCGGAGCAGCGATGCTGCGACGGGTACGCCGACCGTTCGAAGGTGCGGCGATCTTCTCCGACGGCGGGCGCACCGAGCCGCTCAGCCAATGCCACCACATCGCTGACCGCGCCTACGCGCGCCAGCTCCGCGCCTGCCACAATGAGCGGCCTGGCGGCTCCCGCCAGCAGCGCCGCCGCCTCGTCGAGCACCCGCGCGTCGGGGCGGGTGCGAGCTGCGAAGCGGAAGCGGTCCACGCTGGACGGGGGTGGGGCCACCTCCGCTTCCAGGAGGTCTTGGGCGACACCCAGCCACGTTGGACCGGGCGGCTCCGCCATGGCCACCTTGAGCGCGCGCACCGCGTCCTCGGCGACGGCCCCTGCGGAGAGCACCTGCCACTCGGACTTGACGTGCTGTCGAACGTAGTCGCGCATGTGCGGCGTCGTGGTGAAACCGCGCCGGTTCTGCAGCGGCCTGGGCTTGATCCCGGTGAGCAGCAGCACGGGGCTGCGGGCGAGCTCTGCGGCGTAGAGGTGGCCGATGCCGTTGGCGAGTCCGACGTTGGCATGGAGGTAGGCCACCGCGGGACGGCCGGTCGCACGGGCGTGGCCGTCCGCCATGGCCACCGCCACGGACTCATGGGTCGTGAGGACGAACCGGATGCCCGGGTGGTCGTGGGACGCGTCGAGGAAGGCGGCCTCCGTGCTGCCGGGGCAGATGAACACGTGGTCCACGCCCCAGGCCTCCAGCACGCACAACAGCGCCTCGGCGCCGCTGACCCGGTCGCCGGCTGGCAGGGCGGACCCGTCGATGGGTGCATCCGTGGTCATCGGCAACCTCACATGTCCCGTTCGTGGGGCGAGTGTCTGGAACTCGCTGCACTCTTCGACGACCACGAACCCGTGTGAGCCGAGCTCACAGGACGGGCTTGGCACGTCGGCGGCTCGTCTCCATGCTGTCACTTGCGGGCTGCTGGTCGCTGCGGTTCACCTCGTCCCGGAGATGCTGCCAGATGTCGTAGACGATCTCTGCATAGGCGGGCCGGCCACGCAGCTGCAGCACATCGCGGGGGCGCTCGAAGGGGACATCGACCATCGCCTTGATGCGCCCGGGCTGAGCGGTCATCACCATGATCCGGTCACCGAGGGTGACCGCCTCGTCGACACTGTGCGTGATGAACACCACGGTCTTGTGGGTCTCGTCCCAGATCCGCAGCAGCTCCTCCTGGAGGAGGGTCTTATTCTGCTCGTCGAGGGCCGAGAACGGCTCGTCCATGAGCATGATGTCGGGATCATTGGCGAAAGCCCTTGCGATCGACACGCGCTGCTTCATGCCGCCCGACAGCTGGTGGGGGTAGCGGTCCTTGAAGCGCGTGAGCCCGGTCTTGTCGAGGTAGTGGCCGACGACCTCTCGCAGCTCGGCCGCTGCGACGCCGCGCATCTTCAGGCCGTACGCCGCATTGTCCCAGACAGTCATCCACGGGAAGATCGAGTCCCCCTGGAAGATCATCGAGTTCCCGGGACGCCCCGGGGGCGCCTGGCTGAACACGACCGAGCCCTGGGTCGGCTCCTCCAGCCCGGCCAGGATCCGCAGCAGGGTCGTCTTGCCGCATCCGCTCGGACCGACGATCACGAAGAACTGCCCGCGGGGAACGTCCAGCGACACGTGGTCCAGGGCCAACAGCGGGCCGGCCTTGGTCGGGAACTCCTTGACAAACTCACGAACCGTGATCTTGGGGTCGTCCGCCGCATCCGCCGGCAGATCCGACACGTGGCGCTTTCTTCCCTGACCGGCCGTTCCCGCGTCCATGGCGATCACCGTTCCCGGTTCCAGGGGATGAGGAGGCGGCTGAGCTCGGACAGCAGCAGCGACAGGACGTAGCCGATGACGGCGATGACGAGCAGCCCGACATACATGGTCTCGACCGAGTACAGCTGCCAGGCGTCCCAGATCATGAAGCCGAGCCCGCTGCGAGCACCCACCATCTCTGCGATCGCGATGAGGATGAGCCCCAGGCCGGCGCCCAGCTCGACGCCGGTCATGATGCTGGGCATGGCCCCTGGCAGGGCGACCGTGCGGAACACCTGGACGCGGTTCGCGCGGAAGTTGTGGGCGACGTCGTAGTACATGGGCGCGATCTGCATGACGCCTGCCATCGTGTTCAGCACGACGGGGTAGAAGACGCCGATGGCGACCATCACAATCTTCGACATCTCGCCAAGCCCGAAGATCAGCAGGATCAGGGGCAGCAGCGCACTCTTCGGGATCGGGTAGGTCCCGGAGACGATTGGGCTCAACGCCGCCCGGACGGGACGCATCAACCCCATCGCGACCCCAAGGAGCAGTGCCGGGACAAGCCCGACCCAGAACCCGAGGAACAGGCGCCGCAAGCTCGCCACGGTGTGCTCGAGGAGCTCTCCTGTGGAGATCAGCTGCCCCATCCGGGCGAGGATGCTCGATGGGGCGGGGAAGAACCGAGCGTCGAGCACCCCGACGGTGACAAGCATCTCCCACAGCAGCAGCAGCGCAAGTGGCGTGCCGATCGCGAGCAGGCGCTCTTTGGTCCGCCTGCCCAGGCCTCGCCCCCCGCGACGTGCAGCCTGTGCGGGCGCGCGGTGTTCGGCCGCGGTGGTGGCGCTGGTATCCTGCACCGCTCTTCTCCGCCTGTTCGGGCTGCGCGTGGCTACGAACCGCTGGGCTCATACGGTCCGAGTTCGTCGACCGCCGCTTGGGCGAACGACATGTCCACGATCTCGTCCAGCGAGACCTCGGTCTCCAGGAAGCCGGACTGCTCGAAGAATGCGTAGTCCTGCTGCAGGCTGTCCATGTTCACCTCGCCGTCCGGATGGACGTAGTTGGGGGTGATAGCGGAGTACAGGTCTGCGTCCAGCCCTGTGGTGTCGGACACGATCTGGATGATCTCGTCCGCGCCCTCACCGGCCAGGGCGCCATCGGCCAGCGCATCGACGTAGTCGCGTGCGCCGTGGAGATAGGCGACCATGAAGCACAAGCCGACCTCCGGCTGCTGCTCGACGAACTCGCCGCTGTAGAGGATCACGGCCAACTGCTGGTTCTCGTACCAGTCTGGGGGAGTGCCCAGGCGCACCGCCAGGCCCTGCTGCTCCGCCACGGTGGCCCCAGGCTCCGTCGTCAGGCTGGCGTCGATCGCCGCGTTCTCGTACGCGGATGCATGCTCGGGGAAGCCGAGGAACACGTGCTCGACCTCATCGTAGCCCAGGCCGGCGCTGGAGAGGATGGCCGACAGGGTGGACGATGTGGCGGTCGCCTGCGCCGGCTCAGCAACGCGGCGACCTGCAAGGTCGGCGACCTCGGTCACCTCGCCGCTCTCGTGAAGGTCGGCTCGCACCAACAGCGGCATGTAGCCATAGCCGTCCGGCATGGAGCCCTTGTCGGCGACGATACGCAGGTTCACGTCGCGGCCGACGGCGTTGTAGAACCCCGCCGAGGGCGCACCTGCCCCCACCTCCATCTGCCCGCCGCCGAGAGGCGCGATCATCTGCGCGGCGGAGTCGAAGGCCGTGAGCTCGAGGGTGAGGCCCACGTCCTCGAAGTAGCCACGCTCCTCGGCGATGAACAGTGGGGCATCGCTCGAGCTGTTGGTGATGCCCGCGCGCACGCGCTCACCGCCGCAGCCGACTCCCGTCCCGCCCGCGGACGCGCCCTCCGTGGAGGTCTCCTCGACATCCGCGTCAGCCTCACCGGACGCCGCGGGATCGTCCTGCGGCGCCACCGCGTCGGGGGCATCCTCGGCGCAGGCGACCGCCGCCACCGCCAGGACGACCAGTCCCGCAAGCCATGCCGCTCGGGCGCGGATCCTCAGTTGCTTTCTCATGTATCGGCCCTCCCCAGAGAATAGATCGTATGCACGCACGGGACCTTTCCACGGGAGACGGCGTCAGAACAGGCGCAACTCACCGTCGTCGAGACCGCGCAGGGCGTCGTAGTCGACCTCGACGCAGGAGATGCCGCGGTCCTCGGCCAGCACCCGCGCCTGGCGGCGGATGCGCTGGGCCGCAAGGACGCCGCGCACCGGCCGCAGCAGCGGGTCGCGGTTGAGCCGGTGCAGGTAGCGGGTCAACTGCTCGACGCCGTCGATCTCGCCCCGCCGCTTGATCTCGACGGCGACCGCTTGACCCTCGCTGTCCCGGCACAACAGGTCGACCGGTCCGATGCCCGTCTGGTACTCCCGTCGCACCAGCCTCACACCGTCACCCAGGGTCTCGGGATGCTCGGCCAGCAACGCCTGCAGGTGCGCCTCGACCCCGTCCTTCTCCAGGCCGGGATCCTCGCCGCACTCCTGGCTGACGTCGAGCAGAACCTCGGCGAGGGTGATGGTCAACCGCTCGCCGGCCGGGTTGGTCACGATCCAGGCCGCCTCATCCTCGACCAGGGTGTTGGGCGCGTTCATCCAGTTCAGGGGCTTGTAGGCGCCGCCGTCGGCGTGGATGGCGATACATCCGTCCGCCTTCACCATGATCAGACGGATCGCCTCGGGAAGCCGTGAGGAGAGCCGCCCGGAGTAGTCGACCGAGCAGCGCGCAATGACCAACCGCATGAGCGCCGAGACTACAGGCACGAAGAAGGGCCCGGCGCTCTTGGCGCACCGGGCCCACTGCGGTGGTTGTCCAGCCGTCACCGCCGGCGGCGCTTGCCGCCGCCGGCGGTCTGGAGACGGTGGACCTTCCCCGCAAGCTGGGGGTGGCTGTTGTCAGGCGTCGTCGACCGTGCCGGCCAACTCGACCGGCGGGGTGTCCGGCGGTGCATCGACGGCGCGGAAGGCGATCTTGTCGTCCTCCACGTCCGCGACGATCAGCTGCCCGGCGTGGAAGTCGCCGGTGAGCAGCTTCTCGGACAGCACGTCCTCGATATCGCGCTGGATGGTCCGGCGCAGCGGCCGGGCCCCGAGTTGCGCGTCGTACCCCTTGTTGGCGAGCCACGTCTTCGCGTCATCGGTCAACTCGACGTCGAGGTCCTTGGACCTCAGCTGCTCCTTCACGCGATGCATCATGAGATCGACGATCGACTTCACCTGGGCCGGGGTCAGCTGGTGAAAGACGATGACCTCATCGATCCGGTTCAGGAACTCAGGCCGGAAGTGCTGCTTCAGCTCCTCGTTGACCTGCTCCTTCATGCGCGTGTAGTTGTCAGCGGCGTCGGCCACGGCCGCGAACCCGAGGCCCTGCTTGCCCAGGTTCTTGGTGCCCAGGTTCGACGTCATGATCAGCACGGTGTTCTTGAAGTCCACCTGCTTGCCCTGGGCGTCGGTCAGGCGACCGTCCTCCAGGATCTGCAGCAGGGCGTTGAAGACGTCCGGGTGCGCCTTCTCGACCTCGTCGAACAGCACCACGGAGAAGGGCCGGCGGCGGACAGCCTCGGTGAGCTGGCCGCCTTCCTCGTAGCCCACGTATCCCGGCGGCGACCCGATGAGCCGCGACACGGTGTGCTTCTCCATGTACTCCGACATGTCGAGGTGGATCAGCGCGTCCTCGTCCCCGAACAGGAACTCGGCGAGGGTCTTGGCGAGCTCGGTCTTGCCGACGCCTGACGGCCCCAGGTAGATGAACGAGCCCGACGGCCGCTTGGGATCCTTCAGGCCGGCGCGGGTACGCCGGATCGACTTGGACACCGCGGCGATGGCGTCGTCCTGGCCGATGACGCGCTTGTGCAGCTCGTTCTCCATGCGGAGCAGCTTCTGCGTCTCCTCCTCGGTGAGCTTGAACACCGGAATGCCCGTCCAGTTGGAGAGCACCTCCGCGATGTCCTCGTCATCGAGGGTGAGGACCGAGTCCATGCCGTCGGACTTCCACTCCTTCTCCCGCGCCTGCTTGCGGTCGAGGATCTTCTTCTCCTGGTCACGCAGGGACGCGGCCTTCTCGAAGTCCTGGTCGTCGATCGCGGACTCCTTCTGCTTGCGAACCTTGGCCGCATCCTCCTCCAGACCCTGCAGGTCCGGCGGAGCGGTGAGGCGGCGGATCCGCAGGCGGGAGCCGGCCTCGTCGATCAGATCGATGGCCTTGTCCGGCAGGAAGCGGTCCGAGATGTAGCGGTCGGCGAGGTTGCCAGCGGCGACCAGCGCATCGTCGGTGATCGTGACCCGGTGGTGCGCCTCGTAGCGGTCCCGCAGCCCCTTGAGGATCTCGATCGTGTGCGCGACCGAAGGCTCCTCGACGGTGATCGGCTGGAAGCGCCGCTCCAGGGCCGCGTCCTTCTCGAGGTGCTTGCGGTACTCATCGATGGTCGTGGCACCGATGGTCTGCAGCTCACCGCGAGCCAGCATCGGCTTCAGGATCGACGCCGCGTCGATCGCGCCCTCGGCGGCACCCGCACCCACGAGCGTGTGCAACTCGTCGATGAACAGGATGATGTCGCCGCGGGTGGTGATCTCCTTTAGCACCTTCTTGAGGCGCTCCTCGAAGTCACCGCGGTAGCGGCTGCCGGCGACCAGCGCGCCCAGGTCCAGCGTGTACAGCTGGCGGTCCTTGAGCGTCTCGGGCACGTTGCCGTTGACAATCATCTGGGCCAGGCCCTCGACGATGGCGGTCTTGCCGACGCCCGGCTCACCGATCAGCACGGGGTTGTTCTTGGTCCGGCGCGACAGGATCTGCATGACCCGCTCGATCTCGCGGGTCCGGCCGATCACCGGGTCGAGCTTGCCCTCACGGGCGTGCTGGGTCAGGTTGCGACCGAACTGGTCCAGGACCGGGGAGCCCTTGGACTCCTCGCCCGAGCCGCCGCTGACGCCGGCCTTCTGGCCGGAGCCCTGGCCCTCGCCGCCCGCGTAGCCGGACAGCAACTGGATGACCTGCTGGCGCACGCGGTTGAGGTCCGCGCCGAGCTTCTGCAGCACTTGAGCGGCGACCCCCTCACCCTCACGGATGAGGCCGAGCAGGATGTGCTCCGTGCCGATGTAGTTGTGACCGAGTTGGAGCGCTTCACGCAGGGAGAGCTCGAGCACCTTCTTCGCGCGCGGCGTGAACGGGATGTGACCCGCTGGGGCGGTCTGCCCTTGGCCGATGATCTCCTCAACCTGCTCGCGCACGCCCTCGAGGGAGATGCCCAGGGACTCCAGCGCCTTGGCCGCGACGCCCTCACCCTCGTGGATGAGGCCGAGCAGGATGTGCTCCGTGCCGATGTAGTTGTGGTTGAGCATGCGCGCTTCTTCTTGCGCAAGCACGACCACCCGTCTGGCGCGGTCGGTAAAGCGTTCGAACATGCACTGCCCCCTACTGAGGTGCTCGGGTCGCCAGCCTAGCATCGGGTGTTCCCGCCCCCTGGCTTGGCTGGGCTTCTGCGGCGCTCGCGAATCCTTCCAACAAGGGCTGAGCCGGGCCTGTTCCCGGGGCCTCTCCCCGGCAGGTCAGTTCCATGCGCCCGGCGGGGCGCGGGGCTCCGAGTACACCCGCAGCCGGACCATATTGCCCCTTGCGTCCCCCGTTTGCAGCGCCATCGCCCATGAAGACGTCGCCACTGGCGCCGGGGTTGCGTACCGGACGAGACCGGTGCCGGAAGGCCGGCGGAGCACGAGGTCAAGGAGGCCGCCGCCGGGATGAGTGGGCGCGCGCGCCGCGCGGCCCGCGAGCAGCCCTGCCCGCTTCGCCCGCTGCGTGAAGCGTTCGAACACCGGCCACCCCTTCCGACGCGCGGTGGTCAGCCTGAGCGCAGGGTACGGGAAAACCGGACGGCGCGGAGGCGTCTCGCGCAACAATCCGATCAAGCGGTGGGCTCTCCGGGACTCGAACGCCAGTCCCCCGATGGTCAGCCGCCGTCGGCGTCGAGGAGGTCGGCCACGGGCAGCACGAAGCCCGGCAGCAGATCACTCGTCAGCTTGGCGTCCCGGCCCAACACCACCGGCGGGGCGAAGCGACCCTCGACGAGGCGATGCACCTCGACCCGATCCGCATCCAGATCCACGAACCAGTACTCCGGGACCCCGAAGCGCTCGTACAGATCCCGCTTACGGACCAGGTCCGTACGGCGCGTCGACGGCG
>WHTC01000448.1 GCA_009379795.1 Nitriliruptorales bacterium
CAATACCGGTAACTTAAGGGCATACCGGTCGTTGATTGTGGTGTGCCGCGTGCTGGTCAGGTCAAGTCGGGTGAGCGTTTGTCGGATCGCATCGCGATCGGGGTGTTGACGGCGGCGTTTCCGCCCTCGCTTGTAGACGATGTGTTAGCTGGGACGGGTCGGGTGGAGCAGCGCACCCGGCTGCTGCCGGCACGGGTGGTGGTGTACTTCGTGCTGGCGATGTGCCTGTTCAGCGGACAGGGCTATGAAGAGGTCGCCCGGCTGCTGACCGAAGGACTGCGGCAGCGGCGAGGCTGGCGCGGCAGCTGGACCGTCCCCTCGACGGCGGCGATCTGGAAGGCTCGCTCCAGGCTGGGCGTTGAACCGGTGAAAGAACTGTTCGCCAGGGTGTGCCGCCCGGTTGCTACACCGGGCACCCACGGCGCGTTTTACCGTAACTGGCGCCTGGTCGCGATCGACGGCACCACCTTCGACCTGCCAGACACGAAGGCCAACATGGAAGCGTTCGGGCGCCCGCCCCGCTCCGGGCGGGGTGAACAGAACGTGGGCTATCCGCAGATCCGTATGGTCGGCCTGGTGGAGTGCGGCACCCACGTCATCTTCGACGCTGTAGTCGCAGCCCTGCGCACCGGCGAGCACGCCTTGGCCCGCGCAGTGCTAGGTTCCCTACGGCCGGGAATGCTGCTGCTGGCCGACCGGGGCTTCTACAGCGTGGACCTGTGGCGTAACGCCGCCGCGACCGGGGCGGACCTGCTGTGGCGAGTCCGCAAAGACCTCGTCCTGCCGGTGGTCGAGCAGCTATCCGACGGCTCCTACCTCACCGAGATCTTCGACCAGCGCGACATCCACCACACCCGCCCTGGCGTGCAGGTACGGGCGGTCGAGTACACTATCGCCGGCCACGAGAGCAGCTACCGGCTCATCACCACCATCCTCGACCCAGCTGCGGCCCCCGCGGCGGAGCTGGCCGCCCTCTACGCGCAACGCTGGGAGTTCGAGTCCACCCTGGACGAAGTCAAGACCCACCTCGGTGGGCCGCATCTCGTGCTGCGTTCGCAGCATCCCGACGGGGCAGAACAGGAACTCTACGGCTTCCTGCTGGTCCACCACGCCATCCGGCACCTGATGCACCAGACGGCACGACGAGCCGCTCACGACCCCGACCGCATCTCCTTCACCCGTTCACTGCATGTCGTGCGCCGCCAGGTCACCGCCCAGGCGGCATTTTCCCCCCGGCAGACTCGCCCGCGCCCTCAAACACACGCTCGCTGAACTCCTCGAACGTCTCCTGCCACCACGGCGACGCCGCACCAACCCCCGCGTCATCAAACGCAAAATCGCCAGCTGGCCCCTCAAACGCGCCGCACACCGCATCCCAGACCGCCCAGCCGATCCAACCGTCACCATCATCGGCGCGACCAAAACCAACCGGGTCAAACGGACAACACGACCTTAAGTCACCGGTATTG
>WHTC01000415.1 GCA_009379795.1 Nitriliruptorales bacterium
ACTCGGTATCGTCGGGCCGAGCGACGAGATCAGCGGCGGTGACCAGGAATGCGGTGAAGCGCATCGTGCTGATGCCGCTCAGCGCGTTGTAGGTCACCAAGTGCTGGGCCTGGGTTGGTCGGTAGCCGGTCTCTTCCTCGACTTCCCGGCAGGCGGCCTCCTGCAGGTCCTCACCGGGCTCAGCCCACCCGGCGGGGATCTCCCACCCCCAGGCATCGGTGATGAACCGGTGCCGCCACAGCAGCAGCACCTCGTCGGCGTCGTTGGTCACCACCGCAGTCACCGAAGCGCGCGGGAAGCGCACGACGTGGTGCTCCAAGCGGCGATGCCCGGGAATCTCCACGTCGTCAAGCCAGACCTCGACCCAATCGCTGCGGAACACCGGCCGGCGCCCGTGGGTTACCCACCGCACGCAGTCACGCCCCTCCGTCGCCGTCAGATCTGACCTGCGCGAGCCGATGATCAAGCTGCGCCAGGGCAGTGGTGCTTGCGGAGCGTCCCACGGCGACGCGAACCTCGCGTGCACGGATGACGATCGGCTTCACAACGCTCCCACGCGCCAGATCAAGGGCCGCCTCGACCAGCCGGAACGACTCGTCGCCTTCATCCTCTATGAGCCGGCACGCGGCCACATCAAGGATGAGCAGCGCACGACCCTTCACGTCGGATGGAGCCCGTCGCGTGAGGGCCGCTGTGAGGAGCCGGTCCGCGCTGGCAGCATCCCGCAACAGCAGAGAAGACGTCCCGGCGATCCCCTGGAGTCGTGCGGTATCAAAAAAGTCGGCACCGTAGGGCACGGCGGCGGCGGCGATGACAGCGGAGGCCTCATCCAGCCTCTTCAGCGCTCGGCCGGCATCGCCAAGCGCGGCGTACCCACGAGCTTGCAGGGCCAAGATCCAGGCGCGGCGCCGGGAACTCGACCGCTGCTTGGCACGCCGAGCAGCCTCCTCCAAGAGCTGCACCGCCTGGTGATATCGGCCGGAGAAGAACAGGCCGATGCTCTCAGTCGCCAGGACCCATGCGGTCAGATCCTGGCCGTCGGCCTCAGCCCCAGCCAGCTTTCCGACCGCAAACGCCTCGGCCGCGTCGTGTGGGTGCCCGAGGTCCAGAAGCAGATTGCCTCGGATGCCCAAGAGCGTTCCGACCAGTTGCACCACGCGCCGACGGACAGCCAGCGTCTGAGGTTCACCAAGCGCTGCGCGGAGTCGACGAAGCTGCGCGCTCACCACTGGCATGAGCATGCCTGGTGACGAGGATGGATAGCGCGCGGCGTAGCCGTTCACGGCCCGCTCCATATAGTCCAGGGCGCTCGGGCTGATCGACGAGCGACTCAGGGCGTCGGCGAGTTCCCACTGATCGACAGCCGTCAAGATGTCGACCTCGTCCCCAACAAGGACATGTCGGGCTGCGGGGATCGATCGCTGTCGCCGCGCGGTGTGTTCGGTTCGGGTTTGGTTCCAGAGGGCCTGGAGTTCGGGATCCAGGGTGAAGACCTGTTCCCAGCGGGTCAGGAAACGGTGCAGCCCGGCACGGTAGACGCCGTTCTCGACATCCTTGATGACCGCCACCGAGTAGCCCAGCCGCTCGGCGAGCCGCTCCCGGCTGCGGACCCCCGGCATGGCCTCCCGACGCCGCCGCAGCGCCCAACCCAACCGCACGACCGCCGGGGCGTCCGCGGGTGGCGGCAGCGGGGACGGGGGCATCGACGGCCTCACTCTGGAGCGCGGACGGCTTATTTTCGG
>WHTC01000423.1 GCA_009379795.1 Nitriliruptorales bacterium
CATGGCAGCTCTCTGGCCAGCCACGCCGTCGTCAGCGTCTACGGCGCAGCCGCGGCCGCGGCCGCCCTCGAAGGCCTGTCACCCGAGCAGGTTCGCTGGGTGCTGTCCTACGCCACCCAGCAGTCCTCTGGTGTCACGACCTGGCTTCGCGACGAGCGCCACGTCGAAAAGGCCTTCGTCTTCGGGGGGATGGGGGCGCGCAACGGCGTCGCGGCAGCCACCATGGTCGCTTCCGGGATGGACGGCGTGAACGACGCCTTCTCCGGGCACCCGAACGCGCTGGACGCGCTGTCACCCCTCGCCGACCGGTCCCTGCTGGTCGAGGGACTCGGCGAGCGCTACGAGGTCATGCGGACCAACATCAAGAAGTACGCGGTCGGCTCGCCGGCGCAGGCCGCGGTGCAGGCCACGGAGGATCTGATCGAGCGCGATGGCCTCACCGCGGATCAGGTCGAGCGCATCCAGATCCACCTGCCGGCCGACCTCGCCCGCATCGTCGACAGCCGGCACATGCCGGACATCAACTGCCAGTACCTCGTCGCGGGGACCCTGCTTGACGGGCGGTTCACGTTCGAGATGGCGCACGACGATGCGCGCATGGCCGCTCCGGACGTCCGCGACCTCATCGCTCGGACGGAACTTCTGGAGGACGAGCCGACGCGCGGCACCCGCAAGGGCCGGGTCGTGGTGCATCGTAGGTCCGGCGAGCCGGTGGAGGCGTTCGTCGACGCTGTCCGCGGGACGGCACAGAACCCCATGGGAGAGTGTGAGATCACCGATAAATGCCGCGATCTGCTGCACCCGCTCCTGGGCGAGCAACGCGGCGAGGAATTGATCGACCTGCTGCTCAACCCCGACAAGGTCACCGACGTCCGCGACCTGCGTTCCCTGCTGGAGAACCCGACCAAGGAGTGAGCCGTGCATGAGGTGATGCTGTTCTGGCGCCCCGGGTGAGCGTCCTGTGCCAATGCCAAGGAGTTCCTTGGCCGCGACGACGTGCAGGCCGTCCTGTCCGACAGGGGCGTGACCTTCCACTCTCTCAACGCGATCGACGGGGCCGACGGTGAGCGCCGTCACCAGGAGGCAGGCAAGCCGATCATCCCGTCCCTGCTGATCGACGGCCAGCCCAACAGCTTCCAGCACCCCGCGCAGATCGCGGCGCTGCTGGGCCTGGAGGAGCAGAGGACCCAGCCGTCGACGGCCGTGGCGTGGGACATCCACGACCTGGCCGCCCGTTGGCTCGACGTGATCAGGGACGTCCCGTTCGAGGCGATGCTCGTACCCACGCCCTCGCGCGGTCGCGACCTCCGCAACCTCACCGTGAACGTGTTCCGCCCCATCGGGTACCTGCCCGACGCCTGGCGGCTTGCGGAGTTCAACTGGTACACCGGCGAGGCGGACCTGCAGCAGGAGGCGCTGCTCAGAGACCGCGCGGCCGTCGTCCGCTTCGCCGAGGGCATCGCGGTCAGCTACTCCAGCTTCCTCGCCGAGGAAGGCGACCGCTTGGTCGAGCACGATCCGGACCTGCGCTCGAACCGGGGCGAGATGACCTTCTCCACCCTGCTGGTCGCGCAGCGGTTCCACGCCGCGTTCCACTACCGCCAGATGCTCGACCACTTCGCCCGCGAGGGCGTCGCCCACAAGGATCCGCTCCCGGAGGCTCTCGTAAAAGCGATCGGTCTGCCAGCGAACCTCTACTAG
>WHTC01000081.1 GCA_009379795.1 Nitriliruptorales bacterium
CCGGCGGCGTCGGTGCAGCCGCACAGGATGTCCACGTCGCGGTAGACCTCGCGCGGGTCGTCCACGGCGACGGCCTCGATGCCGTAGCGCTCGGCCATCTCCGCCGCGTAGGCCTCCCGGTTCGCCGGTGTCGGGCTGTACACCTTGAGAGAGCGGATGTCGCGCGCCAGGGTGATCGACTCCAGATGCGTGCGGGCCATCCCGCCGGAGCCGAGCATGCCGATCCTGGAGGCCTCGGGCGCGGCGGCGTACTTGACGCCGATCCCCGAGTCGGCGCCCACCCGCACGTGCTGCAGGTGCCCGTCGTTCATGATCGCCAGCAGCTCGCCGTCGCGGACACGGAACAGGAACACCAGCCCGCAGAACAGCCCCGGACGCACGCAGTACTTCTCCTGCGTCCGGGTGCCGCCGTACTCCTGCTCGTAGATGACATCCGACTTGGTGCGGATAGCGAAGTAGCCCGAGCGTGCCGAGCCGCCCTCCATCGTCCCCCACTGGTACACCCGGTCGTCTTCGCCGGTGGGGATGCGGATGTCGATCCGCGGCCGGCACACCCCGTCGCCGTTGGCCAGATCGACGTAGGACTGCTCCAGCGCGGCGAGCGTGTCGCCCATCGTGAGGACCTGGGCGACCTCGTCGTTGTTCAACAGCAGCGTCATGCCATGCTCCCGGTAAGGCGGGCGCGTGCCCCTCATGCCGTTGCCCGCGAATGGTGCGGAGGTTATACCTGTTTCCCCTGACGAATGGCGAACTTCAAAGGAGACGCCGTGTCCGCCGAATCCGAGATGCTGCTCGCCGTCATGCCTCGGCCCCGGACCGCCCCGCTCATCGACGGCCGAGTCACGGTCGACAGGGTGCGATTCACCGACGCGCTGCCCTCGCGCGAACGCCACCCGCGCATCAAGGACAAGACGCTGGCCGGGGGGGAGATGAGCACGTCCGGCCTGGTGCGTGCACACGCCGCCAGAGCGTCGCTGGTCGCGTTGCCGGTGTTCCTCAAGCGCGGGTTCTCCCATCCCCACGTCGTCACCCGTGAGGACGCCCCGTTCACCACGCCGTCCGACCTCGTGGGTCGGCGGGTCGGAATCGATTCGTGGGACTCCTCGATCATGGTGTGGCTTCGGGGAATGTTCACCGACGCCTACGGGCTCGACGAGTCCGCGTTGCGATGGGTCCTGGCCGAAGACCCGCCGCCCAACACATCGGTGATTAACTGGGAGCCCTTGCCCGAGCACGACTCGGTCGTGGTCGACCCGGGCTGGACCGGCCAGGAGCTGATCGACGGGGTGCAGCGGCCGCTGCGCGCCAGCGAGCGCCGGCTGCTCGCGTTGCTGGTATCCGGGGACCTGGACGCGGTCCTGTGCACCACCATCCCGCAGGGGCCCGGGCTGCGTTGCCTCTTCGGCGACCGGTTGGAACAGGCCGAGGCGGACTGGCACCGCAGCACTGGCGTCTACCCCATCAACCACACCCTCGCGGTCCAAGCCGAGACCCTCGCCGACCGCCCAAAGCTCGCCGACGACCTCATCGGCGCTTTTCGCGCAGCGCGCCGGAAGGCGGGCGATCCCACGCCCACACTGGCCCGGGAGACGGCCATCGCCGGCGCCGACCCCTTCGCCTACACCTACGGCGCGCAGGAACGCAACGCCCTGGAGCGGTTCATCGCCTACCACGTGGCCCAGGGGCTGATCGACCGGCCCTTCGACCCCGACGAGCTCTTCACGGTGCCACACACCCCAACGACCACGGCCTGAGAACGTGTTTGACATGGACCAAGGACACGGCCCCCAGGGTCCCCGGAGACCAGCAGACAAGCCAGTTCGGCACAACATGTTGTGGTGGACAGGAACCTCAGCTGCCGGTTCGGAGAGCTTTCAAACACGTTCTGAGACTTACGAGGAACCGGCCGAAGCCCACCGACGCAGATGACACCGCGACCAAGACGCGGAAGTGGATGTCCTGCGAGGTCAGGTCTGCAGCAGGCTCGGGTGGAACAGCTGTTCCATTCCGAGCTCCCGAGTGGTGAGTCCCTGCTCCCGTGAGTAGCCCATGAACCGCCGCAGGTTCGCCTCGTTGGCCGCCACGCCGTTGCGCCACGGGTCGCCCCCCAGCTCGGCCCGCTCGGCATCAAGATAGGACCGCCCCCACGCGAGCATCGACCAGTTGGGATCCAGGTACCTTTCGTCCAGCTCTGCTTTGGCCTGCTCGAACGCCTCATACAACGCACGCGGGAACCACGGGTGCTCCTGCACGGTCTCCGGTCGGATCGCCACCAGGTGCATGACCGGCCAGTACCCGTGCCGGCGGTAGTAGTCCAGCTCGGTCTGCCTGGCGTCGGGGAAGAGCCGCCGCACCCCATCGGTCGAGCCGATCAGTGACCGAGGCGGGTGCGGCATGACCACGGCGGCCACCTCGCCGGCCAGCAGCAGGTCGGCGATGCGGCGGCCATCCGGGGCCGTCTCGACGGTCACCTCCGGCGGCAGATCCACGTCGAGCGCCTCGGCATGGTCGGTCACCCAGGTGATGCTGGTCCAGTCCACCCCGTGCTCGTGGGCCAGGTCGCCTTTGGCCAGCACCGACAGGGTCGTCTGGTAGCTAGAGATGCCAACCCGCTGACCCTCCAGGTCTGTGGGCTGCTGGATATCGGAGTCGGCGCGGACGAACAGCAGGCCTTGGGAGAACAGCCGCCGGGGAACCACCGGGATGGCGGTGAGATCGCTGCCCCGGTCCTTCGCCACGAGATAGGACGACAGCGACACCTCGGCAGCGTCCCACTCCCGATCGTGGAGCATCCGCTCGTGGCGCCGCTCCTGTCCCCGGTAGGTGACCGACTGTCCGATCGGAATGGCCTCCAGCACGCCCCCGGTCAGCTCGACCCCGCCTTCGAACAGCGGCACGTGCCGATCGTAGTGCGCCAACGCCATGGTGAACGTGGGCATGGTCATCGTTCCTCCTGGGTGGTCGCCACAGCGGTGAGTTCCCCGGGTCGACCGTTGGAGCCGCTGCAGTCTGTCACGTGCGTGCCGCTATACCTGCGGCACGTCCTGCAGGAACCACTCGTCGGGCAACGTCCGGCCGACGCCCGCGCTCAGGGCCGCCTCATGAGTAGCCATCGCGCAGGCGGCTGCGAACTGCACGCCGGAGCCGTGGCCGATGTAGGCGGTGACCTCCTCGGCGTGCTGCCGGGTGTGCTGTTCAGGGTTGGCCAGCATCGCGGCCAGGTCCGGCAGGTGCTCCGCGGCGAACGGCAGGTGCTTCCACCACGCGCCCGTGGGGACTTCCGCGCGCGCCCGCTCCGGGGAGATGCCGGCGAGCTCCATCCGCGTGTCCGCGTGCGCCGCGATCACGACGCGGTCACAGCGTCGCAGCACCGCCTCGCTCACCTCGGGCTTCTTGATACAGCTCACGTGCATGCCCGGGCGCAGCCAGTCGGGATCCACCACGGGCGCCATCGAGTTGGTGGCGCAGACCAGCACCTGGACCCCGTCGGCGGCGGCTGCCCCCGATCCGGCCTCGACCAGCTCGACATCGAGCGCCCCACGACCTCGCGCATCCGCTCGACGAACGACCGGCACCGTTCGGGACGCGGGCTGAACACGCGCACCGTCTCCGGGCGGTACACCGCCAACACGCCCGCCAGCTGCGTCTCCGCCTGGTACCCGCTGCCGAGGAACCCGACATGGCGGACCGCGTCGGCCGGCGGACCCAGCAGCTGCAAGGCAAGCGCGCTGGTCGCCGCCACGCGCAACCGTTGGATCTCCCCGTCCTGGTGGATGCCGAGCAGCTCACCGGTGGAGGTGCTGTAGAGGAACCGGCGGCATTGATCTGGGAGGCTTCCGCACATGGTGCTGCTGCTCACCAACGACGACGTCCGCGGTCTGCTGGAGATGCTGCCGAGCCTCATCGATGCGATGCGCCGGGCGTTCGCGGAGCTGGCACGGGTGATGCCGCGGTGGTCGGACGGGTCGGTGTGCTGAGCCTGGGCAAGGACGACGCGGTCCACGGGTGCAAGACGATGACCGGGCGTGGCGCTGGGCTACGCCGTGGCGCGTATCGATTCGGACGTGCTGCGGTGGCCGGTCCGCGACGGTGGCGCCCCGGCGGGAGAAGCAACGTCCCGGAGAGGCCCGCATCGGCAAGGAGAATAGGCTGGTGGCCTCCAACCCCTGTAGGAGCTGCCCGTGTCCGTGACGCTCGTGCTGATGGCCGCTTCCCTCGGGACGGCGGCGCTCGGTGTGCTTGGGGGGCTGGGCGGCGCGGTCCTGTTGGTCCCGATCCTTGCCATCACGGGTACTCCGGCGTCCGAGGCCGCGCCGCTGGGCCTGATCTCCGTGGCCGCCGGCTCCGTGGCCGCCGGGGGGCTGCAGCTGCGGGAACGGACGGTCAATCACCGGCTGGGTGTCACCACCGAGGTCGCCGCCACGCTCGGCGCCACCATGGGAGCCCTCGGGTCGGGCCTGGTCGGCGAGACGCTGCTTACCCGGAGCCTGGCCGTGGTAGCGCTCTCGGCGGCGTTGGCGATGCTGCGCCGCCGGTCCCAAGAGGACGTTGACCTAATCGACGAAGCCCCCCGCACTATTGGGGAGTGGCCAGGGCAGATCGCCGGCGTAACTGATCAGGACGGCGCCACCGTGCCGTACCGGGTCCAACGGATGACCCTGGGCCTGAGCCTGATGTGGGTGTCCGGGGTGATCGCCGGAGTCGCCGGGGCCAGTGGGGGTTTTCTGAAAACTCCCGTAACAAGCGACCTGATGGGCATCCCGCTGAAGGTCGCCGCCTCGACGACCACGTTCACGATCGGGGTGACGGCGTCAGCTGGACTGGTCGTGTTCGTCCTCCAAGGCCGCATCGACCCGCATGCTGCCGCCGCGGTGGTCGCCGGCAGCCTGATCGGTGGGCAGCTCGGGGCCAAACTGCAGGCAAGGGCACCGATCACGATCATGCGGACGGGCGTGGGCGTCGTGCTGGTCTTCATCGCCGTCCTGCTGTGGGCGTCGTCATGATGGACGGGGGATCACGTGAGCGTGCGCCGGGACGAACCCTTCGAGAGCCAGCCACGCGCGAACGGGTCCATGGCCACCATGCTCCACTGGGCCACGGCGGCTGCCCTGACGCTCGGCCTGTTGGGCTCCCTGCTGCCCGGCGCACCCGGCCGTGGGATGGCCTGGGCCAGCTTCGGCCTCGTGGTAGCCGCCCCAGCTGTGCGCGTCGGTTGGTTGGCGTGTCGATGGGTCCTGCGCCGGGACCTGGCGTTCGCTGGTCTCGCGTTCGCGCTGCTGAGTGTAGTCGGCGTCGGTGGGCTGCTCGCTGTGCTCGTCAGCGGGTGAGGCGCCGGCGGGCAGACCGTCCCTTCCGAGGCCCATTGACACCCGCTACGGGTCTTTGGGTAGTCTGCGAACATGCGAATGTACGTGCAGCCTGGACCGGGCTGACGACTTCGCGGTCTGGAGCCCGTCGTGGAATTGCTGCCGCTGCACCCGTCGACCGCCCGGACGGAAAGCCCGCCGAGCTGGGTCAAGGTGATCGACCAGACCAAGTGCATCGGCTGCCATGCGTGCACAACGGCCTGTAAGTCCGAGAACGACGTGCCTGTCGGGGTGTCGCGGACCTACGTGAAGGCTGTCGACGTGGGCACCTTCCCCGAGGCGCGGCGCGCGTTCCAGGTCACCCGGTGCAACCAGTGCGTCGACGCTCCCTGCGTCACCGCCTGTCCCACCTCGGCGATGTACAAGCGCCCCGACGGGATCGTGGATTTTGACAAGGAGTCCTGCATCGGCTGCAAGGCCTGCATCGCCGCCTGCCCCTACGACGCGATCTTCATCAACCCCGAGGATCATTCGGCGGAGAAGTGCAACTTCTGCGCCCATCGCCTGGACGTCGGGCTGGAGCCCGCCTGCGTCACGGTCTGCCCCGTCGAGGCGATTCTCGTCGGCGACCAGAACGACCCGCTGTCGTCGGTCGGTCAGATCGTCGGGCGCGGGGTGACGCAGGTCCGCCGGCCGGAGAAGGACACCAGCCCGAAGCTGTTCTACAAGGGCGCCACCTCGGCCACCCTCGACCCATTGGCGGCAACGCTGCCCCCTGGGGGCATCTTCGCGTGGGCCCAGCAGCCGGAGACCGACGGCCACCACATCAACAGCGGCGCACCCGAGGGCCACGCCACTTCGGCCGCCGCCGCGATCCTGGCCTACGACGTGCCCCACAACGTCCCGTGGGATTGGCGGGTCGGGCTGTACACGTGGACCAAGTCGATCGCGGCGGGGGTCTACCTGGTCGCCGCGATCTTGGTCCTGCTGGGTGTGCTGGGTACGGACTCGACGCTGTGGCGGTGGACGGTGCCCGTGGCGTCGCTGACGGCGCTGGGTGTGACCGGAGTGGTCCTGATCGCCGACCTGGAGCACCCCGGCCGGTTCTACTACATCTTCACCAGGGCTCAGTGGGGCTCGTGGCTGGTCCGGGGCGGGGTGATCATCGGGTTGTATGGCGGGGTGTTGGCCTTGCACCTGCTCGGGTCCCTGCTCGGGACGGACGGCCTGGCGAGCGGGTTGATGGTCCCCGGCATCCCGTTGGCGGTGATGACCGCCGTCTACACTGCGTTCTTGTTCGCCCAGGCCAAGGCTCGCGATCTGTGGCAGAACCCCCTGCTGCCGCCCCACTTCGCCGTGCAGGCCGGGCTGGCGGGGGCATCGGTCCTTGCCGTGCTCGCCGCTGCCGAGAACGCCCGGATCCTCGATGCGCTCGGCTGGGCTATCGCGGTCACCGCAGGGCTGCACCTGCTGATGATCGCCGGAGAGGTCACTCTCCCCCACGTCACTGCGCACGCGAAGCTGGCGACCCACCACCTTGTCCGCGGGCGTTTCGCAACGCTGTTCTGGATCGGCGTGGCCACGAGCGCCGTCGCCCTGGCTGCGCCGGTCGTTCCGATTGCACCCGCCGTGATCGGTCTGATCGGCCTGCTGGCCTTCGAGCACGCCTACGTCCAGGCCGGCCAGTCCGTTCCCCTCGCCTGACCAGCCGCACTCGCCCGAGCGCACCCCCGAGCGCAGGAGAGCCGACATGACCCGCGACATCGCCGGCCTGAATGACCGCGTCTCGGCCGCACGCGCCGACGTCGAGTCCCGAGGCGAGACCTTCTATCCGGGGCCCAGCCGCGCCGGGCTGGCCTCGTTCCCACCGAAGGAGCGCTGGGACGACTGGGTCGAGCTGGACTCCCGATCCTGGCCCCGGCGGGTGGAGAAGCGGTCGATGCTGGTCCCGACGACCTGCTTCAACTGCGAGTCTGCCTGCGGCCTGCTGGCCTTCGTGGATCCGGACTCACTGACGGTCCGCAAGTTCGAGGGCAACCCGGAGCAACCCGGATCGCGGGGTCGCAACTGCGCGAAGGGTCCCGCCACCCTCAACCAGGTCACCGACCCCGACCGGATCCTCCACCCGTTGCGCCGGGTCGGCGAGCGCGGTGCCGGCGGGTGGGAGCAGGTCACCTGGGAGGAGGTGCTCGACGAGCTGGGCGAGCGGATCCGCACGGCGATCACCGAGGGCCGCAACAACGAGGTCATGTACCACGTCGGCCGCCCGGGCGAGGACGGCTTCACCGAGCGGGTGCTGGGTGCGTGGGGCGTTGACGGCCACAACTCCCACACCAACGTCTGCTCCTCCGGCGCGCGCACCGGCTACCAGTTCTGGTGCGGCATCGACCGCCCCAGCCCCGACCACGCCAACGCCGACGTCATGCTGCTGATCTCCTCTCACCTGGAGACCGGGCACTACTTCAACCCCCACGCCCAGCGCATCATGGAGGCCAAGGCCCGCGGCGCGAAGATGATCGTGCTCGACGTGCGCATGTCCAACACCGCCACCCACGCCGACCACTGGCTGGCCACCTATCCGGGCAGCGAGGCCGCGGTCATGCTGGCCATCGCTAACCAGCTGATCCAGACCGGGCGCTACGACGCGGAGTTCGTCCGCAAGTGGTGGAACTGGCACGAGTACCTGGCCGAGGAGCACCCCGACGTCGAGCCGACGTTCGAGACCTTCCAGCAGATCCTCACGACGCTGTACGCCGACTACACTTTCGAGTTCGCCGCCGCCGAGTCCGGGATCGACCCGGCGAGGTTGGCCGACGTCGCCGAACTGGTCGCCGGCGCGGGGACACGACTGTCAACCCACAACTGGCGGTCGGCCGCGGCCGGCAACGAGGGCGGCTGGCAGGTCAGCCGGACCCTGTTCCTGTTGAGCGCGCTGACCGGCGCGATCGCCGTGCCCGGCGGCACCTATCCCAACGCTTGGAACAAGTTCGTCGCCACACCCATCCACACCACAACCCACCCGGCGGTCTGGAACGACCTGACCTACCCGCTGGAGTACCCGGTCGCCCAGAACGAGTTGTCCTTTCTCCTCCCTCACTTCCTGAAGGAGGGGCGTGGGGTGATCGACACCTACTTCACTCGGGTCTACAACCCGGTGTGGACCAACCCCGACGGATTCCGTTGGGTCGAGGTCCTGCGCGATCCGGAGCTGATCGGGCTGCACGTCGCGTTGACCCCCACGTGGAGCGAGACGGCCTACTTCGCCGACTACGTCCTGCCCATGGGCCTGGCGTCGGAGCGCCATGACATCACCAGCTACGAGCAGTACGACGGCCAGTGGATCGGCTTTCGCCAACCGGTGCTGCGCGCCGCCGCGGAGCGGCTGGGGCGCACCATCACCGACACCCGTGAGGTGAACCCGGGCCAGGTGTGGGAGGAGAACGAGTTCTGGATCGAGCTGTCCTGGCGCATCGACCCGGACGGGTCACTGGGCATCCGCAAGTGCTTCGAGTCCCGTGAACAGCCCGGCACCCAGCTCGGGGTCGACGAGTACTACGGCTGGATGTTCGCCAACTCCGTCCCCGGGCTGCCCGAGAAGGCGGCCGCCGAGGGTCGCACGCCGCTGCAGTACATGCGGCAGTACGGGGCCTACGAAATCGCCAAGGGGATCGGCCCGGTCTACGAGCACCGGGTGCCCACCGACGAGTTGGACGACGTCGTGGTCGACCCGCACGGGCGCGTCTACACCCGCGCGGCTGCCCCGCCGAAGCTGAACAACGCCCCGACGGGTGAACCCGACGGCGACGGCGAGGGACGCCGCGCGGTCGGCGTCGAGGTGGACGGCCAGGTCGTCCGTGGGTTCCCGACGCCGTCGGGACGCCTGGAATTCTGGTCGCGGACCCTCGTGGACTGGGGGTGGCGGGAGTACGCGATCCCGACCTACATCCGCAGCCACGTCCACCCGACAGCGATGGAACCGGGGCAAGTCCCGCTGATCACGACCTTCCGGATCAACACCCAGATCCACACCCGCTCGGCCAACAGCAAGTGGCTGGACGAGCTGTCCCACACCAACCCGCTGTGGATCCACCCGACGCAGGCGGCGCCGCTGGGTGTTCGCACCGGCGACCTGATCCGCGTCGAGACCCGCCTGGGACACTTCGTCGTCAAGGCCTGGGTGACCGAGGGCATCCGTCCCGGCGTGGTCGCCTGCAGCCACCACATGGGCCGCTGGCGTCTGGAGGGCCATGACCAGAGTCACCGCCTGAACACCACGACCGTCGCGCTGCAACACGAGGGCGACACGTGGTCGATGTCGCCGCGCAAGGGCCACGGGCCCTTCGAGTCCAGCGATCCCGACACCTCGCGGATCTGGTGGTCCGACGTCGGCGTGCACCAGAACATGACCTTCGGCGTCCAGCCGGATCCGATCTCCGGCCAGCACTGCTGGCACCAGCCGGTCCGCATCACCAAGGCCGGGCCCGGCGACCAAGCCGGCGACATCCGGGTCGACACCGCTCGCTCGGACTCCGTCTACAAGGAGTGGCTGGCTAAGGCCCGCGGCGCGCGGGAGGTCTCCCCCAACGGCGAGCGGCGACCGCGCTGGCTGATCCGCCCGTTGAAGCCGACCGGTGAAGCCTTCGCCGTCGACGGACCCGTGGGACACCGGTAGTGGAGCTGCTCCGCGCCCTGGGCACGTTTTGCTGGCCACCCGATGAGCAGCAGGCCGCGCTGGCTGCGCTGCTGGACCTGCCCGCCCCGACCCGGCCGGAATGGCACGCGACGTTCGTCGAGCGGTGGTACCCGTACGGCTCGGTGTACCTGAGTGCGCAGGGCTTCGTCGGCGGCGAGGTCCGCGACGCGGCCGCCGGAGTCTTCCGGGCGCTTGACGCCGAGCCACCGAAGGAGGCCGACCACCTGGGCGCGCTGCTGGACGCCTACGCGACCGTGGACGCCAACGGCTGGGCACCTGCCCGCACCGCGCTGCTGTGGGAGCACATCCTCCCCTGGGCGCTGCCGTGGCTCGACCGCCTGCGCCACGCCGACGCGCCGCCCTACCGGCCCTGGGCCGCGCTGCTGTGGGACACCCTGCTTGACGCCGCCGCGGCGGTCCCCGCTCCCGATGGCCTGCCGCCCTCGCTGCTGGCCGCGCCCGACGGGCTCGCCGACCCCCGGACCGAGCCCGCGGACGACTTCGTCTCCAGCCTCCTGGCACCCGTCCGGCTGGGCGCGATCATCACGCGCGACGACCTGCTGGCGGCCGCGCGCGAGCTGGACCTGCCGGGCCGGGTCGCGGAACGCCGCTATGTCCTGCGCGGGATGCTGGGCCAGGACCCTGCCGCAGTCATAGGCTGGGTGGCGGCGCACTGCGTGGCCACGGCCCGCAGGACCGCCGCCTGGCCCGACACCGTGGCCGCCCCGCGAGCCTTCTGGTCCGGGCGGGCCACGTCTGCAGGTCGGCTGCTGGGCGAACTGTCCCGTGCCGCCGTAGCGGCCTGATCACCCCCCGCCTTCTTCAGTTCAGCGCAGCTGCTGCTGCCGCTGATGCAGCTCATCGCGCTGGACGTCTCGGCGGACGTGGACAGCATTAAGAAGACGCGGATGGCGTAGGGAGTACTGGCCGTAGTCCCTAATCCGAAAATCAACGGTGAGTGGGCAGGCGGCAGCATCAGGCAGGGGGGCCCCGATGGGTCAGGCTGTGGGGTGCGGTGGGTCAGGCGGCGGGCTCGAGGGTGACCCGGTAGCCGAGGACCTCGAGCTGGCGGATGTGGTTGCGTTTCTTGCGTTCGGGGTGGACGCGGGTGTCGTAGAAGTCCGAGCCGAGGTCGTGGAAGCGGGCCTCGGGGTCAGACAGCAGGTGCCAGACGATGACCAGGATGGAGCGGCCCACGGCGACGATGGCTTTCTTCTTGCCGCGGCGGCGGGTGATGCGCCGGTAGCGCTCACCCAGGAAGGTCTTGCCGGCGACCCGCCGACCAATGCAGCCACGGTCGACCTCGAACCCCTGCCGCAGCACGACGCGGCCGAAGACCGGCCACGAGCGGATCGACGGGGCGCAGCGCGCCCTCTGCGCCCCAGCGAACGCCGGCTCCTCGCACTGCTCGCCTCCGGAGACCTGGACGCGGTCCTGTCCACGACCATCTCAGAAGGACCCGGGCTGCGCTGCCTCTTCGGCGACCGTCTGGAACAGGCCGAGGCCGACTGGCACCGCAGCACCGGCATCTACCCAATCAGCCACACCCTCGTGGTCCAAGCCGAGGTCCTCGCCGACCACCCGGCGCTCGCCGACGACCTCGTCAACGCCTTCGGACTGCCCGCCGCGAGGCAGGCGATCCCATACCCACGCTCGCCGCGGAGACGGCCATCGCCGGCGCCGACCCCGTTCGCCTACACCTACGGGGATGCCGAACGCCACGCGCTGCAGCAGTTCATCGCCTACCACGTGGCCCAGGGGCTGATCGAGCGACCCTTCGGCCCGGACGCGCTGTTCACCGTTCAGCGCTGGCGCACCGTCAACACCTGATCACCCGCCAGCCTGGTGCGGGTGCGACCCCCTTGCAGCAGTAGGGTCGGACTAGTTACCGACGCTACTCCTGCGGCACGTCCTGGAGGAACCACTCGTCGGGCAGCGTCCGCCCCACGCCGGCGCTCAGAGCCACCTCATGAGCCATCCCGCACGCGGCCGCGAACTGCACCCCGGAACCGAGGCCGATGTAGGCAGTCACCTCGTCAGCGTGCTGCCGGGTGTGCTGCTCGGGATGGGCCAGCATCGTGGGCAGGTCCGGAAGGGTGTCCCAGACAAATGGCGGGTGTTTCCACCATGCGTCCGCGTTGTCCTCCGCGCCGATCAGTTCGCGTGAGACGCCGGCGAGCACCGTGCGCGTGCCCATGTGGGTCGCGATCCCCACGCGGTCGCAGCGTCGCAGCACCGCCTCGCTGATCTCTGGTTTCTTGATGCAGTTCACATGCATGCCCGGGCGTAACCAGTCGGCGTCGACCACGGGCGCCATCGAGTTGGTGGCGCAGACCAGCACCTGCGCCCCGTCGGCGGCGCCCGCCGCCGAATCAGCCTCGACCAGCTCGACATCCGAAGGCCCCACGAGCTGGCGCATCCGTTCTACGAACGAGCGGCGCCGTTCGGGGCGCGGGCTGAACATGCACACCGTCTCCGGGTGATATACCGCCAGCAGAGCCGCGAGCTGCGCCTCTGCCTGATACCCGCTGCCGAGGAAGCCGACGTGACGGACGACCTCAGCTGGGGGGCCGAGCAGCTGCAGCGCAAGCGCGCTGGTGGCTCCCACCCGCAGTCGCTGGATCTCTCCGTCTTGGTGGATGCCGAGCAATTCGCCGGTGGAGGTGCTGTACAGGAATAGCAGTCCATTCTCCTTGCCGATGCGGGCTTCCTCAGGTCGCAGCTTCTCCCGGCGGGCACCACCACCGCGAACGGGCCATCGCAGCAGGTCGGAGTCGATTCGTGCCACGGCGTAGCCGAGCGACACGCCGGTCATCGTCTTGAACCCGTGAACCGAGTCGTCCTTGCCGGGGCTCAGGACATCGACCCGGCCTACCGCTGCGGCATCACCGCGCCCGAGCTCCTGGAACGCACGGCGCATCGCCTCGATCAGGGTCGGCATATCGAGCAGACCGCGAACGTCTTTGTTGGTGAGCAGCAACGTCATGGTGTTCCTCTTTTCCG
>WHTC01000273.1 GCA_009379795.1 Nitriliruptorales bacterium
CGAACGTAAGCTGGCACGCATGCCTGGACTCCATGCGATGTTCGTCCACGCCCACCCTGACGATGAGTCGTCCAAGGGTGCGGCGACCATGGCCCGCTACGCCAAGGAGGGCTATCGCATCAGCGTGGTCACACTGACCGACGGCGGGGCCGGCGACATCCTCAATCCGGCGATGGAGCGTCCCGGAGTCAAGGAGCGGATGCTCGAACTGCGCCGCCAGGAACTGGCGCGAGCCCTGGAGATCCTCGGGGTGACCGACCACTTCGATCTGGGCTACGCCGACTCAGGCTACGTCGAGGGCTTCCAGGGCGACGCGACTCTGCTGCCCTCCGACTGCTTCTACAACGTGCCCATCGACGAACCGGTCGGGCGCCTGGTCGAGATCATCCGCCGGGAGCGGCCGGACGCCCTGGTCACCTACCCGCCGAACGGCGGCTACCCTCACCCCGACCACATCCGCTGCCACGATGTCTCGGTCGCGGCCTTCGACGCCGCCGCCGATCCCCGCCGCTATCCCGACGGCGGCCCGCAGTGGCAGATCAGCAAGCTGTACTACGTCGTCACCTTCACCCGCCGCAAGGTGGAGATGCTGCACCACGCGGTCATGGCGCGGGGGTTGGAGTCGCCCTTCACGGGCTGGCTGGAGCGGTTCGACCCCGACGAGGAGGATCCCACCACCACCTCGGTCGAGGTGGGCGACTTCCTCGTCCAGCGCAGCCAGGCCCTGCTGGCCCACGCGACGCAGATTGACCCCAACGGCAAGTGGTTCGCCATCCCCGACGAGGTCGTTGGCGAGATCTACCCCTACGAGGACTACGAGCTCGCGCGCAGCCTGGTGGACACCACGCTTCCGGAGGACTCGCTGTTCGCCGGGCTGGAGATCCGGTGACGAGACGCCTGGAAATGACGCGCCGTTGGAGGCTGTGGCCGCGGGCCGGCGCTCAGGCGCGCCGGCGGGCCAGATAGAACAGGCAGTCCCGGCGGGCCTGCGCCACCGTCGTGGTCATCATCGCCGGGGTCAGATCGCGGGAAACGACGATGCTGCCGTCATCCTGCAGGGCGAAGCAGCGCTCGGTGTCGTCCTGCCCCTGCATACTCATCGCCATCAGCGGCATCGCCGCGCCGCAATGCGCATGACCGATGATCGTGCCCCGCGGCAACAGCCCGAAGTTGGTGGCGTCCAACCCGGGGGCGAGGACCAGGTCCACGCAGTCCGAAAGCATCCCGCCGAAGCCGAACGACACCTCGGGGCGCACGGTCACGCGATGATTCATCTCCCAGATGAACAGCGGCCGCTCCGGTGAGGTCCGCAGACCCCGGAGGTCGGCAGCCAGGAACCGCTCCAGGACGCCCATGGCAAAGGCGGTGCTCGAAGCCAGGCCGATCATGCCGCACTCGACGGCCACGACCGGGCAGCGGTCGCTGAGCACTTCCATGAGGGCGTTGGCCTTGAGTCCCCAGACCATCGCCGTGTCCGCGCAGAGGGCCGCGAGGCCCAGGCAGGCGTCGCTCCACACGGGCAGCACCGCGTACGGCGGGTTGTCACCGGTGTTGTTGTGCAGGTCGACCGCGGCCTCCAGTCCGCTGATCGTCCCCAGTTCCGCGAGCACCGCGTCGGCGCAGCGCCGCATGCGGGTGGTCGGGTGGCCCAACCCCCAGACCCGGTTGAAGTCCTCCTGGTCGTCCTGGTAACGGTGGGCGAACCATCCTTCCTGGCAAGCCGCCCGCACGTTGCCGATGAACACCCACAGGTCGAACGGGTAGGTGTCCTTGCGTCGCAGCATATCCAGGACCGCGCGATATCCGGAGTCCTCGTTACCGTGCAGCAGGCACGATACGAAGCGAGCGCGACCCTGACCCTCCGAGCCCGTGATGCAGATCAAGGCCGGCTTATGGTCGAGCGCGGCCAGCGCGTCCTCGTCAGAGCCGCTGAGGAGGTCGGTGAGCTCGTCATAGCCGGTGAACCGGTGGTACAGGGTCTCCTTCATTGGACGGGGAGACTAGCCGCGGCACCGGCGGGTCCAGCATGAGCGTCTGGCCAGGGAAAACAGGTCCTGGCAGGAGCCTTCAGCCGTCGATTGGCCAGGAATGGACTGGATTGCCAGCCTGAGACAGCTTCTGATAGCGCCGGAACAGTTCGCGGGCTGCCTCCTGGCGTTCCAACCCGGCCTGCTCGACCAGGCGCTGGTAGGTCGCGATCTGCCAGGAAGCCCCGTTCTGCTCGAGCAGCACCCGTTGCTCGATGATCCCCAGGTAGTGATCGATGTCGGCCTGATCCACGTCCCACTCACTGGCGCAACCCGGCGCGGGCGAGCGGCAGGAGGTGCTTGAGGAGCAGCTCGCTGACCGGTGCCTGGGCCGACACTCGCGGCCAGTACAGCTTGGCGCCCAGACCGTCGCGCGCGGCCGCGAAGAAGTTGTCGGTGGCCGCCTCGAAGCTCATCTGCTCCCACAGCGGCTCCTCCGAGGTGGCCAGCGCGGACAGCAGACCGTAGTACAGCGCGGTGTTGGCCACCGCGTCGACGACCGTCGGCCCGGCAGGCAGGACCCGGTTCTCCACGCGCATGTGCGGCCGCCCGCGCGCGACCTCGTAGACCGGGCGATTCCAACGGTAGATCGTGCCGTTGTGCAGCGTGAGCTCGGGCAGGTGCGGGATGTCGCCGGCGCGCAGTGTCGCGGCCGGATCCTCGTCCTCGCAAACCGGCAGCAGCGCCGAGAAGTAGCGCACGTTCTCGTCGAACAACTCGAAGATGCCCTCACGCAGCCACTTCTCTCCGAACCACACTCGTGGCCGGACACCCTGGGTGGCGAGTTCCTCCGTGCGGGTGTCGATCGCCTGCTGGAACAGCGCGATCCGGGTCTCGTGGTGCAGCTGCTTGCCGAGCAGGATCGGCGAGTTGGCGGCCACCGCGACCAACGGTGCGGACAGCACCTGGGCGGCGTTCCAGTAGGTGGCGAACTCGTCGGGGTCGACCTGCAGGTGCAGTTGCATGGATGTACACGACCCTCGACGGTGATCGAGTTCATGGTCCTCTCGAGGATCTCCACACCCTCGATGTGGATCAGGATGTCCTCGCCGCGGGCCGCCAGGATCGCGTCGTTGAGCGCCTTGTAGCGGGGGTTGGCGGTGATGTTCTGCTCGGTGACATCGAAGTCGGTCAGGGTCGGCAGGATCCCGATGGTGACGACCTGGGCGTCCAGCGTCTCCGCCTGGCTCTGGGCTCGCCTGAGCGACAACCGCAGTTCGTCCTCGATCTGGTGCAGCACGCCGCCGGCCAGGTGTCGCGGGTGGATGTCGAACTCGATGTTGAACTGTGCGAGCTCGGTCTGGAAGTCGCTGGACGCGATCTGCCGCAGCAGTTGGGTGTTGATGGTCATCACGTGGCCGTTGCCGTCGGTGAGGTAGACCTCCATCTCCACGCCGACCATCCGGCGGCCAGATTCGAAGCGCCCGTCAGCGACCAACTCGGCGAGGGCCGCGAGGTTGGCCTTCACCTTCTCCCGGTAGCGCATCCGATCCTCCCGGGAGAACTCGCTTGACTCGATGTCCCGGCCCATCAACTCCCTGACGCTGAGGACGCACCTGCGCGCTGTCGGCGACGTATGAAGTCTA
>WHTC01000253.1 GCA_009379795.1 Nitriliruptorales bacterium
CATGGCCTAAGCTCGGTGGAGTGATGAAGAATCTGCCGACTCAGGAAGCCGAACGATATATCCGGGCGGGCATTGCGGAACGCGTCTCAGTGGTAGAAAGCGCGAAGCCGAAGGATTAGCCATGGCATTGGTGAATGCCTACGCGACGGAGCAGGAATTCCGGGACCATATCGGGGATCAGGGGGGCACGCTCAATCTCACAATGATTGAGCGTGCCCTCAACACCGCATCCCGGATGATCGATCAATACACGGGACGGCGTTTCTGGCAGGATCTGACAACGGCGAACAAGCGATTCTGGCCAGACAACCAATTGCTGCTCTACGTGGACGACATCTCGACCGATTTCACGGAAGTCCGGACGGATGAAGACGACGATGGCACCTACGAATTGCTCTGGGATGTGGCAGACGTTCTGCGGGAGCCGGTGAATTCGGGGATCGATATCGGGACGTCGTTTGCCAAATGGCGGATTCTCGCGGTAGGAACTAAACGGTTCCCAGTTGCAAGGTTGCGTCCACCGGTGCAGGTGACGGCCCAATGGGGTTGGGCGACGACGCCTCCGGAGATCACTGAGGCGACGGTTCTCAAGGCAGCCAAGCTATTCAACCTCAAGAATGCGCCACTTGGCATTGCTGGCTTTGGTGATTTCGGAGCCTTGCGCATCAGCCGGCAGGATCCAGAAGTGATCGAGCTGATCCAACCATATGTCCGGATCGGTATGAATGGCATCGCTTAGCGCATTGCGAGATGCCCTCAAGGCGACCATCACCGGAGCGATCCCGGAGTTGCATGTGTATGACACCGTTCCGGACAATGCCCAGTTGCCGGCACTCATCGTCACGCCGCGGTCAGCTGCTTTTGCTGAGGCCATGGGGCGCGGTGTCGATAGTTGGGAATTTGAGCTGGTGGTGCTCACCCAGTATGGGGATCCAGCGACCGCGCAGGATGCATTGGACCGATTTGTCACTGGTTCGGGAACGGCGTCGATCCGTGAAGCCATCTGGAATAATCGGAGTCTTGGCCTCACATCCACGCATACCTATGTTGCGGCGATGAGCGACTACAACGCACGCATGGAGATCGGTGGCACTGAGGTAGTCGGTGGCAAATTACGTTGCCTTGTACTAACGACGGATTGAGGGGGGAAATATGCCGACATTCGCGGCGGTCGACTACGACATCTCAGTGAATGCAATCGATCTTTCCCGGCATCTTCGGAGCGTCACGGTAAACGAGGAAGCCGATATCCTCGACGACACAGGCTTTGGACAATTGTGGCGCTCGCGGCTGGTTGGACTCCGGCAATTTGAGGTCGAACTCGAATTTATCCAGAACTTCGATGCAGCGACCGTGCATGCGACGCTCGAACCGTTATTCGCGCTGAATGCGCCGGTGCCGTTCACGATCAAGCATGTCTCCGCGGCGGTATCAGCGACGAACCCACTCTTTACGGGACAGGTTCTCGTTGGAGCATATACCCCATTCGATAGCGAGGTCGGGGCACTCGCTACCTTCACCGTCACGTGGATGGGTGTGGGGACTCCAACATGGACGATCATCTAATGTTTGAGAAGGATCACTGCCCGGCGTGCCATGCGCTCTGGGAGGAATATGGGAACGATCCCATCTTGCTGGACTTGTATGCCCGGAAATTAGCGAATCCGCTATGGGCTGGAGACAAGGGCATCCGGGCAATGAGGAACAACCCGGATGATCAGCGGCGCGCAAAGATCGAACGCGCCTATGTGCGTTGTGTCAGGAGAAGCTTTTATTCGGCACCGCTGAAGTCCACTAGGCACCGGGAAGGCAGTGAAAACCCCGAAAAGGTCTTCTGATACATGCCAGACAATATCACCTTTGAAATCGTTGGACTCCAGACGCTGGAGCGGAAGCTGGGGGCCCTCCCGGGAGACGTCCGGACGCAAGCGCAGGGTGCGCTCAGTGGCTTTGTCAGTGATGTAGCGAATACGGCACGGGGTAAGGGGAGCTGGAGCACCCAACTTCCCAAAGCGATCAGCACGGAGATAGCTGGCGGCGCTCCGGCGATTCGGGTCCGGGCGTTGCGTTCGTCTCCAAGGTCCACATTCCCAATTGGATATGAGCTTGGTTCCAAAGGCAGAAAGACCGTGCTGAGGCATCCGGTGTTTGCGCGGGTGGGTTCGGCGCGTTACCAGAATGGGCAGTTGTGGGTGAACGAGCCAGTACGCAAGTACATTCAGCCGTCCATACGGTTGCAATGGCGGCGGCTGTACCGGGGATTGAACAAGGCGGTTGAGGCGGCATGGAAGAGCTGACGCTGAACTGGGAGTCCATCACGCTGGCTGAGGCACGCCTGATCAAGCAGACCGTTGGGCGAACGCCGATGGAGTCCGCGGCGCAAGGCACGTTCGACGAAGAGATGATTGGGGCCATCGCCTGGGTCACCATCCGGCGGACGGATCCGGACGCAACGCTCGATAGCGTGCTGGAACGTATCAGCTATGCACAATTGGGCAGTCTCCTGGAAGGTATGCAGCGGAGCCCAAAAGGGCCATAGATCCGGGGCTGATCGATCTCTGCTATTTCTTTCATCTCGGCCCACGCGACTTCGACCAGGTTACTCTTGAGGAATACCAGGCGATGCATGGATTCATGATCAAATTTATCAAGGAACAGCAGGCAATGATGCGCAAAGCGAAGCGGCGCTAATGGCTGATCTACTGGTTCGCTTTGTTGGCGATACGTCCCAGCTGACTGGTGCCACCGGCAAGGCGAATGCTGCGCTCGGTGGGATGCAGACTCAGGCCACCGGTCTCCGGGGCAAGCTGCAAGGGGTCACTGGTGGTCTCAAGGCGCTTGCCGTGCAATCCGGCGCTACTGCCTTAGCGATGGGGCCGATTGCTCTGGCGGCGGTTGCTATTGGGGGAACGGCGAAATTCCTGAAGGGGGCGGTGACGGCGGCCTCGGATCTGAATGAGAACATGAATAAGACCGCTGTCATCTTTGGAGAGGCATCGGCGAGCGTCATTGCCTTTGGCGAACAGGCATTCAATATCGGTCTCTCGAAGAATGAGGCGATTGGTGCAGCGGCAGCGTATGGGAACATGTTCAACACGCTCGGTCTGGCGAGTGATGAATCGGCCGGTATGTCGATCCGGATGGTCGAACTGGCCGCAGATATGGCCTCATTCAATAATGAGGATCCGTCAGACATGCTTGACCGGATTCGTTCCGGGTTGGCTGGTGAGGCCGAACCCTTGCGCCAATTTGGTGTGCTACTTTCTGAGGCGGCGGTTAAAGAGAAGGCCGTGGAGATGGGCCTTGTCGGGGTTGGCCAAGAACTGACCGAAGCACAGAAGGTGCAGGCTCGGTATGCCTTGATTCTTGAGCAGACAACGGCCCAGCAAGGAGATTTCGCCCGGACATCGGATTCGCTCGCAAATCAGCAACGGGAATTGAATGCACGATTCTCGGATCTATCGGCGAACATCGGTTTGGTGCTCTTGCCGGTAGTGACAGGCATGGTGGGCGCTTTGCTTGCGGCAGGTGATGCCGTTGCCGGATTGGGGAACACGATTGGCGGTGCTATCGGCCGGGTGCAGGGGCTTGCGGACGCCATAGGGAATATTGCTGGTGCGCTTGCGCGGATCGGTGGAATGGCAGCCCTTCAGGGCATAGCCGGGATGGTGATCCCAGGTGGTGGGGTGATTGCCGGTGCGGCGAACATCCTGGGGCGGCAGCATGGTGGACCGGTATCTCCGGGCCAGGCATTCCTTGTGGGGGAGAGCGGGCCGGAGCTGTTCGTGCCGGGCAGTGCCGGGACCATTGTCCCCGGTGGCATGGGGGCGAATATCACGATCAATGTGGCGGGCAGTGTGCTGACGGAGGATCAGCTGATTGACCGGGTGCGGAGTGGACTGCTGCGCCGTGGACTCACGCTGACATCGCTAGGATTTAATTAATGCCGGTCCCGACATACACGGTGGAGCTGGGGCTGACGA
>WHTC01000441.1 GCA_009379795.1 Nitriliruptorales bacterium
CAAGCGCGGCATGCGCCCGTTCGACCTCGCCGATCCCGGCTCGGTCGCCGAGCGCGCCTTCCGCAACCTCGCCGGCTACGGCCCGCTGGAGCCGCTGCTGGCCGACGACGACGTCTGGGAGATCATGATCAACGCTCCCGACGCGATTTTGGTAAAGCGCCATGCCGGATCGAGCGGCTACCACGACGAGGTGTTCCACGACGACGAGCATGTCGTGCGCACCCTCACGAAGATCCTCGACGACGCGGCGGGCGCGCATCGGAAGCTGGACCCGTCCGAAGGGCTGCAGGACGCACAACTCGAGAGCGGCGCGCGCCTGCACATCGTGCACCGGGACATCGGGCGCGACGGGCATCTGTTGGTCAACATTCGCAAATTCGTCGGCGTCGCCTACCGCTCCCTGCGCGAACTGGTCGACCGGGGGATGCTCGACCAACCGGTGGCCGACTTCCTCCGGGCCTGCGTGCGCGCTCGACTGTCGATGGTGTTCGCCGGCGCTCCGGGCGCGGGCAAGACCACGATGCTGTCGTGCTGCGCCGCCGAGCTCGACCCCGCTCTGCGGGTGGTCCTCGCCGAGGAGGTCTTCGAGGCTGACGTGCCGTTGTCGAATGTGGCGTCCATGCAGACCCGCGCGGCGCGGGCGGACCGGGCCGAGGTGGACCTGCGCCGGCTCGTCGCCGGCTTTCTGCGCATGGCTCCCGACATCGCGATCGTCGGTGAGGTCCGCGACAGTGAGGCGCTGCCGCTGCTGCTGACCCTGTCCTCGGGTGTGAAGGGTTTCACCACGATCCACGCCGGGTCGGCTCGTCAGGCGCTGACCCGGCTGCGATTCGTGAGCCAACTGGCGGACACCCGGAGCGAACTTCCGATGGCCGCGCTCAACAGCCTGGTGTCCGAGGCCGTCGACGTGGTCGTGCACTGCGCGCGCAGGCACGGCGAGGTGAAGGTGACCGAGGTCATTGCCGTGGAGGACCAGCAGGCAGGCCCCTCGTCGACCGCCTTCACCGTCACCGATATCTTCCGCCGCGACCGCTGGGACTCGCCGCTGCGGTGGACGGGCAACCTGCCCGTCCGGGCGGCCGGGCCGATCGAGGACGCGGGCTTCGACCTGCGCGATCTGCTGGAGGCGGCGCTGCCCGGCGACTCGCGTGGCGACGGCTGGGGCGCGCCGGAGGCGGCGCCGTGATCGGCCTCGGTCTGGCGCTGAGCCTCGCCGCGGCCTACGGCGTCTTCCTGATCTTCACCGCCGTGGTGTTCGGATGGGAGGGGCTGGGCGTGAGCCCGGGAGTGGCGGGCTACCACCCTCGACGAAACCGTCCGCGCGAGTACCTGAACCAGGCCGGCCTCACCGAGGTGGGGCTCCCCCAGTTGACGGCCGTCGTCGCGGTGCTGTTCGCCATCGGAGCGATCGGGGGGTACGCGGTGTTCGGCGGCGCGCCCGCCACGCTGCTCACGGGCGCGTTCACCGCCGCGTTCCCGATCGCCTCCGCTCGGGCCCGCACGCAAAGGCGCCTCGCCGAGGCGCGTGAGGCATGGCCGCGGATGATCGAGGAGATCCGC
>WHTC01000443.1 GCA_009379795.1 Nitriliruptorales bacterium
CGCGACGGGCTTCGCGAACTTCCCGGGCTTCGAAGCGCTTGAGCAGGCCGGCGTCAAGCTGCACCCGGGCGCGGTTCGCTACTGGCAGGACCAGGGCGAAGAGGTGCCTGAGGCCGTCATCCCATGACGGTTGGCGAAGGGCGGGTTGCCGCTGAGGACTCGACCCCCGCTGAGGAGGAGCTCACGAGGCGGCGGTCGCGGCTTGCCGGCTTCTCCCCGGGGCCGCAGGTGGCGATCCGCGTCATCGCCGCCCTCTTTGCCCTCTACTTCCTGCTCACAACGGTCCGCGCCGTGTCACTGCACCAGCAACTCGCGGTGTATCTCGGCGGCAGCCTCGCGCTGATCTTCCTCTGCTACCCGGGCCGCAAGGGCTCTCCGGGGCACCGGCCGAGCCTGGTCGACCTCGTGTGGGTGGCCGTGACCATCGCGCCCACCGTCTACTTCATCGTCAACCATGATGCGATGGTGCTCCGCGCGGGCATCGTCTCGGACACCGACGTGCTCTTCGGCGCCATGATCACGGTTGCGTCCCTCGAGGGATGCCGGCGCGTGCTGGGATGGGCGCTGCCCGTCCTCGCGGCGTGCTTCGTCATCTACGCGGTGTTCGGGGCTTCATTCCCGGGGGTGTTCCAGCATGCGGGGTTCTCTGCGGAGCGCGTGATCGGCTCCATCTTCAGCAGCAACGGCGTCTACGGCATCGTCGCGCGCACCTACGCGGTGTACGTGATCATCTTCATCATCTTCGGCGCGTTCCTGCAGCTCTCGGGTGCGGGGACGGCGTTCACCAACCTTGCGCTCGCGCTGTTCGGGCGTGCCACCGGTGGGGCGGCCAAGGCGGCGGTGGTGTCGAGCGCCCTTGCCGGATCGGTGCTCGGGGCCGGGGCCGCGAACATCACCGTGACGGGCACGTTCACGATCCCCGTGATGAAGCGCACCGGGTTCTCGGCCCACAAGGCCGGGGCGGTGGAGACCGTGGCGTCGATCGGCGGGCACCTGCTCCCGCCGGTCATGGGCGCCGCCGCCTTCCTCATGGCGTCGTTCACCGGGATCCCCTACACCGAGATCGTCGTCGTGTCCCTGGTCCCCGCGCTGATGCTGTACGTGACCTTGTACGCGTCGGTCCACTTCTACGCCGTCAAGCACGGGCTGAAGGACACCACCGCGAAGCTCGACGTCCCCTCGTTCGGGACCACGCTCCGCAGGGACGCGCTCCTCCTGCTGCCGCTCGTGGTGCTGGTCGCCAGCCTGTTTCTCGGGTATTCGCCGTTCCGCGCCGCGGTCAACGGCATCGTCGCGACGATCGTGATCGCGCAGGTGCGCCGGCTGGTCTACGGCGAGAAGCGGCTCGGCCTTCGCGGCCTGTTCGAAGGGCTCAGCCAGGGCGCCCTGCAGAGCCTCATGGTGGGAGCGACGGCGGGGGTCATGGGCGTGCTGCTGGCGGCCCTGCTGTTGCCGGGCACGGGGCTCATGCTGTCGTCGTGGATCGTGCAGCTGTCCGGTGGAAACCTGTTCATCGGCCTGCTGTTCATCCTCGTGGC
>WHTC01000398.1 GCA_009379795.1 Nitriliruptorales bacterium
AGGACGCCGGTGCTGCGTACCTCGCAGGCGGCCGACCCGTGGTCGGCGACCCACTCGGGCGCCACCGTCCCGTCGCCGTCCACCAGCTTGGTGATCCGTTGCCCCACGTGCGCCTCTGGACCCTGGCCGAGCGTGCCGTTGGAGGCGTAGGTCTCCCCGTCCTTTGTGAAGAACGTGACGTCGGAGGCTGGCGTCGGGCCGAAGTGGCGCAGGTGTTCCCAGGTGCCCTCACCCCTGGTGATGCCGGTGGCCGGGGCGCCATCGGTGGGTGCGAGCGGCTCGCCAGGGTTCGTGTGGTCGGCCGCTGCGGTTCCCCCGAAAGGGATGACAAGCGCGATGACGGTCAGGACAAGCAGAGTTCGGGCGGTGTTGCGATGCATGCCCACGCCTCCCCGGGGTGGTACGGAGGAGTCTTGCGACGCGAAAAGCTCTCAAAAAGCATGGTGACAGATCGGTGCCTGATCACAAGGAGCTATCATCTGCGCAGGTCAGTGGCCTTTTCGGGGTACGCCGGCCACCGCACGACGGCGGCGACCCGGTACAGTCCGGGCGTGACGCCCACCGCCAACGCCTGGCTGCTGGCACACCCGCTGCTCGAATCAGCAGCGCTGCCCGTGCCGCCAGTTGTGGTTGCGACGGTCGCCGCGCTCATCGTCGTGGCCGTCATCCGGTGGCCGATCGGAAGTCGGGAGCTGATCCCGCACGCGGTCGCCCGCGATGGCCTCCACGGCTGGCGCCCGGCGTGGGCGGTCTCGCGGCTGGCCGTGGTCGGGGTGCTGGCGGTCGCGCTCGTCGCTGGTCGTGTCGGCGCCGACGGTGCCACGCAGAACCTTGCGCCGGTCCTGGTCGTCGGGGTCGGATGGCCGCTGCTGGTGGCGGGCTGTGTCGTGGTCGGCGGACTGTGGGCGTGGCTCGACCCCTGGGACACCCTTGCCCGGCCTTTCGACCGGTCGCAGCCGGAGGAACGGTCGCCGGAGTCGCCGACCGTCGTGGATGTCGCGCCGGCGGCGGTCGGGGCGTTCGGCTGGGTGTGGTTCCTGGGGGCCTACGGGGCGACGTTCTCACCGCGGGCGGTCGGTGCGGCGATGGCGCTGTACACGCTCGGCACCCTGGCCGGCTGCCTGCTGTTGGGCCGTATCGCGTGGCTGGAGCGATACGAGGCCTTCGGACTGCTCGCCACCTGGTGCGGGCTGCTGCCGCGTCGTCGGTTGACGGGCTGGCATCCGCCCCCGGGCGCCCCGGTCGTCCTCGGCGTGCTTGCCGGTGGACTGCTGTTCAGCGCGCTGCGGCTGTCGGGCGTGTGGTTCCGGTTGACGCACGTGGCCGTGGCGACGGTCGCGATCGCCGCCGCGTGCCTGGCGGGCATCGCGCTGCTGCACGGCGCCGAACGTCTGGCGGCCCGCCGCGGAGCGCCCGGGGTGGTCGTAGCTGCGGCGGTGCCCGCGGTCGTCTCGATCGTGCTCGCCGTCGCATTCACCAATGACCGCCTGTGGCTCGCCGCGCAGATCCTGCCGGCGGTGCTCGACGACCCGCTCGGTCGCGGATGGAACCTCTTTGGCGGCGTCGAGGCGGTCGTCCGTGAGCATCCGCTGGGGTCCACCGGGCGGGTGATCATGCAGATCGCGATCCTCACCGCAGGCCACGTCATCGGGGCGCTTGTGGCCCGGCGGCGAGCGGGGCGGGCGGCGGTCGGCCCGGCGATGGCGGCGCTCACCGTGCCCCTGGCCACCGGGATCCTCGCCGTCTCTGCGGTGTAGCGGAGCCGTCAACCCGCCCGCTCGTCCGGGTGGGGTTGCCCGCGCTCGGGGTAGCTTCCCGCCCCATGAGACAGGGTCAATGGTGTATTTACGGCA
>WHTC01000357.1 GCA_009379795.1 Nitriliruptorales bacterium
CAGTTCCGTGGAGAGCTTGGCGGTGCGAAGGAGCATGTCGCGCAGTTCGGTCAGATCCGCCTGTCTCGCCTCCCTATCCTCGCGGACGCGACGAGCGGCCAGGCGGGCCGCCTCCACCTCCAGGAGGCTGCGGACCCAGAAGTAGTTCTCGAGCTCCTGCCAGAGCAGTTCACGCACGTAGGTGCCCTGGCGGGGGTGCACGTCCAGCCACCCGTCCCGGGCGAGCAGTTGGAGGGCTTCGCGCACCGGCCCCCTCGAGACGCCGAGCTGACTGGCGAGTTCGGTCTCGACCAGGCGCTGCCCGGGCTGGAGACGGCCGTCGAGGATGAGTTCCTCGAGTGTGGAATACACCTGCTCGCGGAGCGGTACTGGAGGCTCCAGTGGTCGGTACAGATTCCCCATCCTCAGCCCGTTCCGTTGTCTACAATTCACAGTGAGGCTAGCACTCGCATCACCTCAAGGCCTCGGGGCCCCACCGCACGCGCGCTGACCCGCCGGCGGGAGCCGGTTCGCCCGTGTGTCGCGCTCGGAGCCCACCACCACGACCGCGGTGCGCCCACGGTCGCTCCTCACGCGCACGTCAGCGTCAGCGTCCCTTGCAGCCAGGCGAACACCACAAGGAGGTCATCATGCGTACGGTCGTGGTAACGGGCGCCGGTCGGAACATCGGTCTCGCCATCGCCGGCGGATTCGCAGCAGCGGGAGATCAGGTCGTGTTGAACGCCAGGTCCGCGGGCGCGGTTGAGCAGGCAGCCGCCCAACTCGTCGAGGGCGGCGCCCGCGCGGTCGGCATCACCGGCGATGTGAGCCGGCAGGAGGACGTCCGCCGCCTTGTTGCGGGCGCTGAGGACGCCTTCGGGCCGGTGGACGTGCTGGTGCACTGCGCGGCGGTTCGCGTCCACCGGGACTTCCTCGACATGTCCAGCGAGGAATGGCGCATGCCGTTCCAGGTGGGTCTCGACGCGGCCTTCCACTGCGCCCAGGCGGTGCTCCCGCACATGGTGGAGCAGGGCTGGGGACGGATCATCCACCTCGCCGGGGTGACCGGCCAGACCGGCGCGGCGCGGCGAGCGAGCGTCGTCGCCACCAAGAGCGGGCTCATCGGTTTCACCAGGGCGCTGGCCCACGAGTTCGCCGGCACCGGGGTCACCGTCAACGCCATCTCTCCGGGGATGATCGACACCGAGCGGGGCGACTGGACGAGCCTGGGCGACCAGAGCGCGACCACGGAGCACTACAACAGGCGCAGCCAGCAGATCCCGGCGCGGCGCATGGGCCGCCGAGCGGAGGTGACGGCCGCCTGCCTGTACCTCGCCTCGGACGACGCCGGCTTCGTCACCGGGCACACGCTGAACGTGAACGGCGGCATGTTCATGGGCTGAGGGTCCCAGGGAACCCGGCAGCTGAAGGGAGAGGACGAGATGCTGACCACGGTCATCATCGGCGTGCTCGGAGGGCTGACGCTGGCTGCGCTGGGAGTTCCCGCCGGCGGCCTTCTGGGGTCCGTGTTGGCGGTGGGCGCCTACAGCCTCGCCAGCGGCCGCGCGGCCAAGTTGCCCGTTGCCGTGCGCGTCATCGCACGGATCATGATGGGGACGGTCATCGGATCGGTGCTGACTCGCGAGATGCTGGTCGATCTGGGCATCAACGTGCTCTGGGCGCTGCTGTTCACGGTCGTCATGCTGGTCGTGGGCGTGCTCACGGGTCTGCTGCTCATGCGGACTGCCAGGATCGACCGCATGACCGCATTGCTGGCCACCTGCCCTGGGGGGATGTCCGAGCTCGCAATGCTGTCCGACGAGTACGCGGTGCGGACGGAGATCGTGCTGGGGGTCCATCTGATCAGGAAGCTGCTCACGCTGGCGAGCGTCGGGCTGATCCTGGTCGGAGGACAGATGCTTCGATGACCTGGACCGTCCTGGTCACGGCACTCACGGGTTCGGTGGCCGGATACCTGTTCCATCGCTTCCGTCTTCCGGGGGGAGCGCTGGTGGGCTCCATGGTCGCGGTGGGGATCCTTCACGTGAGTGTCATGGGACTCGAGCCCATCGCCCGTGACGTGCGGGTCGCGGCGCAGATCATGGTCGGCATCATGATCGGGGCCAGCATCAAGAGGGAGCCCTTGAAGCTGCTGCGCCGCTACGTGCCGCAGATCATCGGGGTGCTGGCGGTGATACTGGGAGCGGCCGCCGTCAGCGGCCTGCTCCTGGTCGAGGTCGCGGGCCTGGATCTGGTCACCGGCCTGCTCGCCACCGTGCCGGGCGGGGCGGCGGACGTGACCGCGGCGGCGCTGGA
>WHTC01000200.1 GCA_009379795.1 Nitriliruptorales bacterium
ATCGACCGCTGCATGGTCACGATCGTCGACGCCTTCCACGATGTATGGGGCGACGAGGTCGACGAAGAGACCAAACGCACGCGGTTGGAGGGTTTCCTGTCCGGCCGCCTCAGTTTCCGCGTCCGCCGCGACGCCCATCAGAGCATCGAAGTCCTCACCGACGTCGAACCCGGCTGAGCCGACGCCGTCCTCAGGGGATCCCGGCCCCTGTAAGGGGCGCTTCAGGGTGATCCCCGATGGCCGTGGCCGCCCCGGCGCCGGATTCTGTGCTCCACCCGATCGGGAGGAGACGAGGTGCGGCAGCCGAGCAAGGGCCTTCGCGGGCACGCCCGCTGGATCCTGCGGGCCGGTGCGCTGGTCCTGATCGCGATCGCGGCCGCCGTGGGCCTGCCCGAGATCCGCGAGGGCTGGGCCGCCGTGGAGCGCGCGCACCGCTCACTGCTCGCTCTCGCCGTGGGCCTGGAGGCAGCGGCGGTGGCGAGCCTGCCGCAGGTCTATCGGGCGTCGCTCCGCGCCGTGGGGGCGCGGATCACCTACCCCCAGGCTCTGCAGGTCTCGATGGGCGCGTTCACGCTCAGCAGAGCCCTGCCCGGCGGCGGCCCCGCCGGGGCGGTGTTCGCCGCCCGCAGGATGGCGACCTTTGGCACGGACGGCGCGACGGCAACGGCAAGCGCCGTGGGAGTCGGCGTGCTGAACACCCTGACGCTGAGCATGATCGTCGCCGGCGGCGCGCTGGCGTCCGCGCTCACCGACGACGTTCCCCTGGTGTTCGCGGCGATCGCGGTCGCGGCTGCGGTCTGCCTTACTCTGGTCCTGCTGACCGCCCGGCAGGCGTTGCGCTCGGCGGCCGTGCGCGACCGGCTGTTCACCCTGGCCGACCCGCTGCTGCGCCGCCTTGATGACCAGGCGGGATGGCGACGGTCGGCGGAGGTCATCGCCGCGGATCCCCCAAGGGGGCGCGATCTGGCCCTGGTGATCAGGTGGTCGGCGTTGGCCTGGTCGCTGGAGCTGGCTGCCCTGTGGGCGGTCTTCCTCGCCTTCGGGGCGTGGATGCCCGTCGGCATCCTCATCCTGGGGTGGGGTGTGGCCAACCTGATCAACAGCGTCCCCCACACCCCCGGCGGGCTCGGGTTGGTGGAGGCCGGCATGGCGGGCGCCTACGTGATGCTCGGCATATCGGCTGCCACCGCCGTCGTCGCCGTACTGGCTTACCGCCTGGTGTGCTACTGGTTCCCGTTGCTCGCCGGCGCGCCAATGCTGCGGGCGCCGCGCTCACAGCGAAAGCTCCCGCTGAGCGGCGATGCGCTGGCGGGCCGCCGGTTTCGGGTCGTCGCCGGTGAGGTCCTCGTAGGCCAGGACGCGGAGGTGGCCCTGGACGGCCCGCAGCAACTCGCCGGGACGCAGCAGGAAGTCAGGATTGGCATGCCAGCCGAACCGCGGCGCGAAGCGCACCACCCACGGCGACGGCTCGCCGGTGTTCATCGGACGCCCGGCGGGTCGCCGGAGTTCTCGCGGCCGGTCCAGTCGATCATGGCGGACGCGCTCAGTCCGCCCGCAGGCCCCGGTAGACCCGCCGGGCGTTGCCGGCGAGCACGAGCGCCAGGTCCTCACGGGACAGGTCGAGCTTGGCGACCGCCTCGGCGTTGCGCCGGATGCCGGGGACCCCCGGCCAGTCCGTGCCGAAGATCAGCTTGCGGGCCAGGCGCGCGAAGTCGAACCGCGCGTAGTACTCGGGCAGCTTGGCCGGTGGCAGGCCGGAGATCTCCAGCCAGACGTTCGGCCTGCTCAGTGCCATGAACGCGGCGGCGTCGTACCACCAACCCCGGCCGCCGTGGGCGAGCACCACCGTCAGGTCCGGGAAGTCCTGGAGCACCTCGTCGACCAGGACCGGGTCGGCGTACCGGTTGATCGAGCCGGGGAAGATGCTCGTGCCGCAGTGGAATACCACCGGCAGGGCAAGCTCCTCGCAGCGGGCGTAGACCGGGTACAGCGAAGCCTCGTTGGCGGCGAAGCCACCATGGACGGGATGCAGCTTGAGAGCCACGGCGCCGAGGTCCACCTGGTGATCGAGTTCGGTAACCAGCGGGTAATGGAAGTGCGGGTTGAGGTTGGCGATCAGCCGGAACCGGTGCGGGTTGTAGGCGAGGATCGGCAGGACGTCCTCGATCGGCTGGATACCGGTGACCCTGGGGCTGTACTCCACCAGGCACAGCGCCAGGTCGACCCCCTCACGCTGCAGGTAGGCGTCAAAGTGGCTCGGCACCACCCGGCCGTCGGCGTCGTACAACTCCTCGAGCGGAAGGTACCGACCGAAGTCGGCGGCCCAGGTCCTCCATGCCGGTTTGAGCGTCGTGCGCCGGGCCGGGTGCACATGGGCGTCGATCAGCGGCAGGTCATCGAGCACGCTCGCTCCTCACAGGCTGCGGCCACCGCACACGAGCATGGTCTGGCCGGTCACGCAGCCGCTGACTGGCAGCGTCACCCGCGCGCGCATCACCGGGGCCGCTCCACGACCATCGCGATCCCCTGCCCGACGCCGATGCACATGGTCGCCAACCCCCATCTGGCGTCACGACGCCGTAGTTCGTACAGCAGGGTGGTCAGGAGGCGGGCGCCAGAGCAGCCGAGCGGGTGGCCGAGGGCGATGGCCCCGCCGTTGGCGTTGACCCGCGGGTCGTCGTCCTCCAGGCCCCAGGCGTGCAGAACGGCCAGCGACTGTGCCGCGAAGGCTTCGTTCAACTCGATCAGGTCGATCTCGGCAAGGTCGACGCCGGCCCGGGACAGGGCCTTGGCGGTCGCGGGTTCGGGGCCGATGCCCATGATCCGCGGCGCCACCCCCGCCACGGCCACCGCCCGGATCACCGCGAGTGGCTCCAGGCCGTGGCGACGCCCGTAGTCGGCCGAGCTCACGACGAGCGCGGCAGCCCCGTCGTTGAGCGGGCTGGAGTTCCCCGCGGTGACCGTGCCATCGGCGCGGAAAACCGGACGCAGCCGGCCCAGTGCCTCCAGCGAGGTGTTGCGGCGCGGCCCCTCGTCGGCGGCGACTGCGCCCGAGGGGGTCTCGACCGCGAGCAGTTCGGTCTTGAAGCGCTCCTCGTCCGCGGCGGCGATCGCCTTCTCATGACTGCGCAGGGCGAAGCGGTCCTGGCGTTCGCGGCCGATGCCGTACCCGGCGGCGAGGTTCTCGGCAGTCTGGCCCAGCGAGTCGGTGTGCCCACGCCGCTCCATCTCCGGGTTGACGAATCGCCACCCCAGCGCCGTGTCGTGCATCGTCCGCTCACCGCGTGCGGGCGCCCGCTCGGGCTTGCCGACCGCCCAGGGTGCGCGGCTCATCGATTCCACGCCGCCCGCGAGGTAGGCGTCAGCCTCGCCGACCATCACGGATCTCGCGGCGTTGGCCACGGCCTCCAGACCGGATCCGCAGAGGCGGTTGACGGTGACCCCGGCGGCCTCGATCGGCAGGTCGGCGAGCAGCGCCGCCATGCGGGCCACGTTGCGGTTGTCCTCCCCGGCCTGGTTGGCGCAGCCAAGGACCACGTCCTCCAGGTCGGACGGGGCGATGCCCGTGCGCTCGACCACCCCCCGCAGCGCGTGCGCCGCGAGATCGTCCGGGCGTACCTGGCTGAGCGCTCCCCCGTAGCGTCCGACTGGCGTCCGCAACGCCCCCAGGATCCAGGCCTCGGTCGTCACATTGGCTCCTTCCCTGCGTCCTACCGGCTCAACCCGCGACGCGCAGCGTGACCCTGCTCCACCTTGCCACCCTGCTCGCGATGATCGCCGGGCGGGCTCGAGTTCGCGCCCTGGCAGGGCCCGATGGCTCAGCCCGGCTCCTCTTCGACCTTCGGCCGTGTCTCTCCCACCATCCGCCGGACCACGCCCACGATGAGGGGCTCCAAGAACCCCGCCACGAAGCCGTAGGCGGCGGCCGCGGCCCATGGGCTCTCGCCCTGGATCCGAGGAAGGCGAAGCAGGCCGCTTTCCAGCAGCAACAGGAGAACCAGCGCGCTGGCCGCGCCCAGCAGCGGCTGCGCGATCAGCCCCGGACCCAGCAGCCGGAACTCGGTGATCCGGACCAGGTTGCGCAGCCTGAGCACCCCGGACACGGTGCCGCCCAAGGCTCCAGCGACCGCCATCAGTGCGACCACCCGTGGGTCGCTGAGTGCGTCCGTCCCGCCGGCCTGGATGACGAGTGCGAGGAAGGCCGTGACGAGCACGGCCACGAGCACCGCACACCCGGCCAAGAAGTGGGTCCGGAGCATGAGCGTGGTGCGCCGCTTGCGACCGTCCACGCTGCGCATGGCGTGCAGGAACGCCAGTCGCTCGATGGCCCCCTCGTGCCCGCCCGAGGCGCCATCCAGATCCTGGAGCAGCGCCGGGAGATCCTCAGGGTTGAAGGCATCGCGCCAGCGCACGCGTCCCCAGCCGTAATATGGCCACGGCTCCTCCCAGTCGCCCTCGCGAGCCTCGAGTGCGGCCTCGTTCTCGAGCATGATCTGGACGGTTTCCCGATCCGCCAGGATCACGATGGTGAGTTGCAGCGACTCCACGAGTTGCCAGGCCCCGTCCAGGCGGAGACGGGCGGGGTCCCGGTCAAGCAGGCGTTCCACGCGGAGCGCGGTGTCCGCGGGCAGGGGGATCCCGGCGGTGGCGCGGCGCTCCAGCAGGCGGCCAAGCTCGTCGACCTGCTGCAGCAGGGTCTCCAGCACCTTGCGTAACTCGGGACTGCTCGTGCGCTGCCAGAACAGCTGAGGGGAGCGTTCGAGCATGCCGCCGACCTTCTCGGCAAAGGTCCGGGCTGCTGCGCCCAGCGCCTCCTCGGGCACAGGACCGTCCCGGTTCCCTGGAGCCGCCCGCTCGGAGGCCACGATGTGCGCCGATCCCTCGGTGCTGGTCACGCTCGCCCCCTTCCGTTGAATGCAGGCCCCTCCGACGGTAAGAAAGCCACCAAGAGGCAGGATCATGCGACGCGAACAGGCGACAGACAAGGCCTCACCGCGACGACCACCGCCGCGGCGGCAAACCGCAGTTGCGGATTCAATTTAGAGTACGGTACGGTAACGTAACCACGAGCGTGGCGGGCTGGGGGAAGGCGCGGCCATGAGGTTCGGACTCTTCGGAGGCGCACATCGCGCCACGACCGGCCCGTCCAGGGACAGCCAGTCTTACCGCACGCTCGCCGACTACGTCCGCGAAGGCGAGCGGCTCGGGTTCAGCTCGGCGTTCCTCGTCGAACACCACTTCACGGGGACGGGGCAGGTGAGCGCGCCGCTCAGCCTCCTGAGCTACCTCGCCGGGTGCACCTCGACCATGCGGCTCGGCACGGCCGTGACCGTGCTGCCCTGGCACAACCCCGCGCTGCTGGCCGAGCAGGCCGGCACGGTGGACCTGCTCTCCGACGGGCGCCTGGACTTCGGCGTGGGGCGCGGCTACCGGCCGAACGAGTTTCACGGGTTCGGCGTTGACCCCTCACAGGCCCGCGACCGGTACGAAGAGTGCCTGGCCATCGTCCTCAAGGCCTGGTCGACCGAAGACCGCTTCTCGCACGAGGGCCGGTACTGGACATACCGGGACGTGATCGTCGAGCCCAAGCCCGTGCAGAAGCCACACCCGCCAATCTGGGTGGCCAGCGGCAGCGAAGCAGGCATCAGGGATGCCGCGGCACGCGGGTTCCACCTGCTCCTGGATCAGTTCGCCTCCGTCGACCTCACGGCGCAGCGGGTCGCCTGGTATCGCAGCGCCGTCGAGGAAGCCGGCCGGCGGTACCACCCCGAGGATGTCGCGGTGACCCGGGGACTGCTGCTGCTCGACACCGACGATCCTGCCAGGCGGGAACAGGAGATCGCCAAGCGAGTGAAGCTCATCGCACGGCTCAGGGACAGCGCGCAAATCCCGGGGAGCACCGAGCCGCTGCACGCCGGGGATCACGCCTTCTTCGACGACTCTGCGGCGGCGACCGAGAGCGCCGCGATCATCGGCACGCCCGACGAGTGCATCGACCGGCTGAGGGC
>WHTC01000404.1 GCA_009379795.1 Nitriliruptorales bacterium
CGTGGGGCCGGGGAAGGGGCGTGGCATGGGGAGGATGACTCCAAGCGAGGCGATGGTTGAGACCCTCCGCGCTGAGGGCGTTTCGGTGGTGCCGGGCATCGTCGGCAGCGCGTTCATGGACGCCTTGGACCTGTTTCCGGCCGCGGGCATCCGGTTTCTGCCGGTGCGCCATGAGCAAAGCGCCGCGCACATGGCTGATGCCTACGCCCGGGTCACCGGTGGTCCGGCCGTGTGCATCGGTCAGAACGGGCCCGGTATCACGAACATGGTGACCGGCGTCGCGGCGGCCTACCACGCACACTCGCCCGTCGTCGTCGTCACACCATCGGCCACGACCGGTTCTCGCGGGCTGGACGGCTTCCAGGAGATCGAACAGCTGTCCGTCTTCCGCTCCATCACGAAGTACCAGGTCCAGGTGCCGCGTCCCGACCGCATGGCGGAGACGTTCCGGACCGCCTTCCGGATGGCGGTCGCCTCCCAGGGGCCTGTGCAGGTCGACGTCCCACGGGACTTCTTCTACGGAGAGTGCGACGACGACATACTCGAGCCGTATCAGTACCGCGTGCAACAACGCGGCGAGGGTGACCCCGCAGCCCTCGACCAAGCGGCGGAGCTCCTCGCCGGCGCGGAGTTTCCGATGATCGTCTCCGGCTACGGGGTGGTGCTCGCCGACGCGCATGCGGAGACCGCCGAGCTCGCGGAGCTGCTCACGGCTCCCGTGGCGAACTCCTACCTGCACAACGACTCGTTCCCCGCCACCCATCCCCTGGCCGTGGGTCCGGTTGGCTATATGGGTTCGAAGGCGGCCATGCAGCTGATGAGCAAGGCCGATGTTGTGCTCATGCTGGGCAACCGGATCAACGTTTTCGGGACGGTCCCTCAATACGGGCTGGATTTCTTCCCGAAGGCCGCAAAGATCATCCAAATCGACATCGATCCCGCCCAGATCGGACGGGCGAAATCTGTCGAGGTGGGCATCTTGGGCGACGCCAAGGAGGCGGCGCGGGCGATCGCGGAACGGCTTCGCGCCAAAGGTCTGGACGACCGAAGGAACCAACGCCGACTGAACCACATCACGGATGTGGCGCAAGCTTGGACCGCCGAGCTCCGAGAGATGTCGTCGTCCGACGCCACTCTTATCAACCCGCGGCGGGCCCTTCAAGAACTCGCGGACCTGCTACCCGAACGGGCCATCGTCACCACCGACGTCGGCAACATCTGCTCCACAGCCAACGGCTATCTGCGTTTCACCCGGCCACGGACGTTCCTCGCGGCGATGGGCTTCGGCAACTGCGGCTTCGCCTATCCGGCCGCGCTCGGCGCGAAGCTCGCCCGACCGGATCAGCCCGTCGTGGCCATCGTCGGTGACGGCGCTTGGGGCATGAGCCTGCACGAGACGATGACCGCCGTGGAAGAGGACCTGCCAGTGGTGGCGGTCGTGTTCAACAACCAGCAGTGGGGCGCTGAGAAGCGCAACCAGATGGACTTCTACGCGAACCGCTTCGTCGGTACGGACATCGGCCGTGACAAGCAAGGCTTCAACTTCGCAGCGATCGCCCAAGCGATGGGCGCCGATGCCGCCCGCATTGCCGACCCCTCCGACCTCAAAGAGGGATACGCCTCCGCGTTGAACGCCGATCGCCCGACTCTGCTGGAGATCATGGTCGATCCCGACATCCTGGCCGAGCCATTCCGCCGGGACGCCCTCCAGCAACCCGTCCGCCACCTCGACCGCTACGCCCACCTCAACGTCTGACAACGTCACTTCTTTCCATGCTGAGCGCTCCGCGCCACACACG
>WHTC01000083.1 GCA_009379795.1 Nitriliruptorales bacterium
GATCCCGGCGGCCTCCTCGATGAACGCCCTGCGGTCCTCTGGTCGGGCGTTCAGCACGGTTTCAAGCTGGCCTTGGCCGACGATGGTGTGGCTCTCCCGCCCCAGCCCCGTGTCGCTCAGCAACTCCTGGACGTCCAGCAGTCGGCACTCCACGTCGTTGATCGTGTACGACGTCTCACCGGTGGCGAACATCGCCCGGCCGATGGTCACCTCGGTGAACTCGATCGGCAGGGCACCGCGACTGTTGTCGATGGTGATCTCGGCCGAGGCGCGGCCCAGAGCCGGCCGTCCGCTCCGCTGGCCGCCTTCGGCGCCGTTCCGGCCGTTGCCCTCCGCGGCGATGCCCGAGCCCGCGAAGATCACGTCCGACATGGACCCGCCACGCAGGGACTTGGGGCTGTGCGAGCCCAGAACCCAGGTGAACGCGTCCACGATGTTGGACTTGCCTGAACCGTTGGGGCCCACGATCACGGTGACCCCGGGCTCGAACTCGAGCACCGTGCGGTCCGCGAACGATTTGAACCCACGCAGGCTGAGCGACTTCAGGAACACCGGTCATCCATCCGATCCCGGCCCTCCGTCGGCGACGGCGCCGCCAGCGCCCCGGCCGACCGCCGCAGCGAGCGGTGCGACATGGACGACAGCACCAGAAGGAACCTCACCGAAGTGTAGGAAAGGACCCCGGGAGCACCAAGGAACCGCCACGGCCGGGGGGCGGCGGGAGGAGTTGGGGAAGGAGAGGAGACTGCGGACGGCTCAGCGAGTTGTCAGTGCCACCTCGGCATCCACGTCCACAGCATCGCGCAGTGCTGCCCGCAACTGCTCGTTCTCCTGCTGCGCGCGCCGCAGAGCGAGCTCGAGATCGGCGACCCGCGTTCTCAACGCAGCGTTCTCCGCGATGAGACCATAGGGTCGAGGGTCCCAGCTGCCTACCAGCGCCTTCATCAGGTCCTCCTGCGGCCGTTCGGCCGCCGTCGCAAAGCCGGTGCAGCCAGAGCGGCAACCGGCCGAATCGTTGGTGCGCTGCAATGAAGACGGCACCGCCGCCCGTACGACAGGCCCCGTCGCACACCGAACGCCGGGGGGTTACCGCTGTTGACGCGCATACCAGGGGCGAGCGCTTCTGTATGGCACGCTGCGCTGGCGGTCGTCGCGGCTCCCCGGTCCGCGCGGGCCGGGACCCGCGTTTCACAACCGCACTATACGTCGCCTCTCGTTTCCTTGACAAGGTTACCGGCATATTTCGTGCTCCGGGCACACCGTTCGGCCAGGTCGGATCCTCGGTCACCAACGGCGGAAAACCGCCGTCGTTAGGCTAGACACCGATGCGCAACGGCCGCTTCCGCCTCGCCATGCTCGCCGCGCTCGCGCCTCTCGGCTCGGTTGCCGTGGCTGCGGGGGTCGCCTACGCCGCCTCCCGGCCTCGCCCGGATCTGCCGGAGGCGCAGATGCCGATCCCCCCGTCGCGCCTGCCGCGGGCCAGGATCGAGTACGTGCCCGGGGTCGGCGAGTTGTTCCTGCGCGACAGCGGCGGCGACCCCGACCGGCCAGTGGTCCTGCTGCTGCACGGATGGATGCTCGACGCCGACGTCAACTGGTTCACCTGCTACGAGCCGCTGTCGGAGATCGCCCGTGTGGTGGCGCTGGACCACCGCGGGCATGGACGCGGTCTGCGGCCGTCGAAGCCGTTCCGGCTGGTGGACGCCGCCGACGACGCGGCCGCGCTGCTGCGCCACCTGGGATCACCACCGGTGGTCGCGGTCGGCTACTCGATGGGCGGCGCGGTCGCTCAGTTGCTGTGGCGTCGCCACCCCGACCTGGTGCGTGGCATGGTCCTGTGCGCCACCAGCGCCGCGTTCAACGTCGACGCCCGTGACCGCTGGACCTGGCGTCTGATGGGCGTGCTGCAACTTGGCCTGCGCCTCGTCCCCCGGCACTGGTGGGAACGCATGCTCATGCGGCAGGCGGCCGGCTCACGGGTGCGCATCACGCGGATGCTGCCCTCCCCTGCCCCCGTCGAGACGGCGGCGCTGATCCCCTGGGTCATGAGCGAACTGGACCGCGACAGCGCCGAGGACGTCGCCGAGGCCGGGCGCGAGCTCAGCCGGTTTGATGCGCGCGGCTGGATCGGCAGCGTCGACGTGCCGTGCGGGGTGCTGATCACCACGGAGGACGTCCTGGTGCCGGTGCGCAACCAGCGCGATCTGGCAAGGCGAGTCCCCACCGCGATGGTCCAGGAACTGCCCCTGGACCACGATGCCGTCGCGGCCGCCCCCGAGCAGTTCGTCCCCGCACTCCGCAAGGCGATCGAGCAGGTCGTCGCCGACGGCGACTCCACGGGGCGGCCGACCCTATAAGAAGCCGGGCAGGGCATAGGAGGCCGGGCAAGGCGACCGGTGCGGCAGCCGGCTCAGGTCTGGCAGTTCCGGCACTGGTAGGCGTGCAGGCCCTCGACGATCTCGTCGTGGTGGATCGGCTGGCGACAGCGCAGGCAGGGTTGCGTCTCGCGCGCCCACACCTTTAGCCAGTCTCCCTGCTCGCTCTCCTCGAAGTCCTCCTCCTCGACCGGCGGCAGACCGTCGGCGGTGCGCTGCTTGACCGCGTCGTGCAGGACCTCGAGCAGCGCCCGGTACAGCCGGCGCATCTCCTGGCTGGACAGTGACGCGGCCGGGCGGCGACCCGACAGACCGGCGGCCCAAAGGATCTCGTCGCTGTAGAGGTCGCCGAGCCCCACGACGAACGTCGGGTCGACCAGCAGTCGCTTCAACGGCCCGCCCCGGCGCACCAATTCCTCGCCGAACGCCCGCCAGGTGAAGGTCTCCGCCAGCGGATCGATCCCGGCGCTGGAAACGGCGGGCAGCGTCGCGATCTCGGCCATCGGCAGGACGGCCAACTCCCCGCCCTCGCCCGGATCCACATAATGCAAAGAGCCACCGGTGGTGAAGGTGGCGATCAGCCTGGTGTGGGGTCCCGCTTTCTCGCTGGCGGTCTCGCGCGACAGGGCGCCGCTCGCGCCGAGCCGGACGACGAGGGCATGCCCCTCCTCCAGCTCGAACAGCAGATGTACGCCCCGGCGGGACACCGCGCTGATCCGCTGGCCCGCGAGGGCCTTGACGAACCCCGACTCGCTTACGTGGCGCGAGCCCAGCTTGGCCGCGTGGACCAAGACCTCCTTGACCCGCTTGCCGACGACATCCCGCTCGAGGTCCTTGCGCAGCACCTCGAGCTCGGGCAGTTGGCTCACGTACGTTCTCCCCTCGAACGCGCCAGACCGCTGGATGATGCGACACCAGCCAGCGCCCGCAGCGGAAGGGAGAACCGCCCCCTGCGTGCGCCCTACTCCTCCGCGCCTGACGTTACCGCGAATTCGCGACGAAGTACGGTCAGTGCCTGCGCCGCGGCTGCCTGCTCCGCCTCCTTCTTGCTGCGCCCTCGGCCCTCGCCCAGGGGTCGCCCCCCCACGATGACCGTCGCGGTGAAGCGCTTCTCGTGGTCCGGGCCCTCTTCGCTGAGCTGGTAGACGGGCACCGTGGCGTGCGCGGCGGCGCACAGTTCCTGCAGCGAGGTCTTGGCGTCCAGAGACTCCCTGCGGGCCACAATCTCGGTGAGCAGGTCCTTGAACAGGCGGGTGATGAGGTCGGTGACCGCCTCGACCCCCTGGTCCAGGTAGACCGCCCCAAGCAGTGCCTCGGTGGTGTCGGCGAGGATCGAGTCCTTGCCCCGCCCACCGGACTGCTCCTCGCCTCGCCCCAGCCGCACGTGCTCACCGATCCCCAGCGACCGAGCCAGCCGGGCGAGGCTGTTCGTGTTGACCGCCGCGGCCCGGATTTTGGCGAGCCGGCCCTCGGGCGCCTCCGGGTAGGCGTCGAAGATCAGCCCGGTCACCACCAGCCCGAGCACCGCGTCACCGAGGAACTCCAGCCGCTCGTTGGTCGGCAGCCCGCCCGCCTCGAACGCGTGGCTGCGATGGGTCAGCGCCTGTTCCAGGAGCGCACGGTTGGACAGTCGTACTCCCAGACGGCGTTCCAGGGCATCGAGGCTGTTCACGACCGGGACCGGATGCTGCCGCGCGCCTGGCTGATCACGGCCCGGATGCGCTCCACGAGCAACTCCAATACCTGTTCGGCCGTAACCTTGGGCAACGTCTCCCCCTCCGCTCCTGATGGTGCCGGCCACACGATGGTAGAGCGGCGACGGCCTACAGCACGGCTCCCAGCCGATCCACCATTCCGCTGGTCGCCACCCGGTCGGCCATGAGCAGCGCCGCGACCAGTTCGTCGGCGTCCGCAGCCCCATGGGCGACCAGCACCGGACCGGCCACGCCGAGGAGCACCGCGGCGCCGGGTCCGCCAACCGGAGCCGCTCTGTTGGCCTGGATGCCGAACGCGCGCGCGCCCACGGCCTCCACGGTCTTGAGGAACACGTTGCCTGTGAAGCCGTCGGTGGCGACCACGTCGACTGCACCCGTCAGGACGGCACGCGGCTCGACATTACCAACGAACTCGACTAATTCGGACAGCAGTCCGTAGGCGGCGCGAGCCAACTCGTTTCCCTTGCCCCGTTCGCCGCCGACGTTGAGCAGCCCCACCCGGGGCGCGTCCACGCCAAGGACCCGGGCGTAGGCGATCCCCATGCGCGCGTACGCGACCAGCGCCTCGGGCTGGACGTCTGAACTGGCCCCGGCATCGACCAGCACCGCGCCGAACCGCGCCCCTTCGGGCCCGCCCGCTCCGGCCGCGGTCCCGGCCTGAGCGATGAAGGGCAGGACCGCCGCCAACACCGGTCGCCGGATCCCGCGGACCCGGCCGACGCCCAGCAGCGCCGCGGCCATGGTCGCCCCGGTCGAACCCGCAGACACCACCGCGTCGGCTCTGCCCGCAGCCAGCAGACCGATCGCGACGCGGATGCTGGCCTCCGGCCTGGCGCGGACGGCCAGCGCGGCCTCCTCGTCCATGCCGATCACGTCCGCGGCGGGCGCGATCGCAACTCCCGAGCCTTCCGCGGGCAGCCCGGCCGCGTGCATCGCGGCAGGGTCTCCGACAAGGACGACGTCGAGTCCGTGGATGGCGGCCGCGCGCCGGGCAGCCGCCACCGGCACCACCGGCGCGTCGTCTCCCCCCATCGCGTCGAGGGCGATCCGGCGCCCCGGCGGTATGCGCGCGCCCTCAGGGTTGCGCACGATCCGCCGGCGAGGCGCTAGTCCTCGACCTCAACGACCTGCCGGCCCGCGTAGAAGCCGCAGACGCCGCACACGGTGTGCGGGCGGATCGGCGACGAACAGCGCGAGCAGGTCCCCACCGTCGGGGCGGCGGTACGCATCCACTGTGCCTTGCGGTGGCGCGTGCGAGCGCGCGACTTCTTCCTCTTGGGGACGGCCACGGCTGGTGCTCCTCTTCGAGTGTGTGGCGAACGGTACTCGGTCAGTTGGCGGCGGGACGCCGCAGCGCGCCCTCGTCGTCCACGCGCACGCCCTCCAGCGCCGCCCAGCGAGGATCGCGGATGTCCTCGACGCAGTCGCAATCAGTGGTGTTCCGGTTGACCCCGCAGGTCGGGCACAGGCCCTTGCAGTCGGGGCGGCAGCGTGGCGCCAGCGGCACCGCAGGCGCCAGCGCGTCGCGCAGCAGCGTGTCCAGGTCGATCCGGCCCTCCACGATCTTGTAGCCCGGATCGATGTCCTCCGGGTCGTCGGCGCCGGCGGGATCGCTGAACAGTTCGGCCACCTCCGGCCGGAGCTGATCACGGACGGGAGACAGGCAACGGGCGCAGGACACCTCGAGGTTCGCGCTGACGGTCCCCCGCACGAGGATCCCCTCCACGACGCTTTCGAGCACGGCTTCCAGCCGCAGCGGATCGGTCACGTCGACCAGCGGCAGCGTCAGCCCCTCGGGCAGGTCGAAGTCGGCCGCCAGAGGCCGGGAGACGCCGGGGCGGTCGAGAAGGTCGTTGACGTTGAGCACGCGGGGAGATCGGGAGGTAGGCATGACGCACCTCGCACAGGCGCTGATCGTTGCGGGCGTGAGCGGCGCGGTTGCAGGGCGCCGCCGATGCAGCAGCCCGCATTTGGAACAACGCTCGACAGTAGCACTCCGCGAGGCGGACAACCCCGCCGGTCTGGCCGGGGAGGGGAGACGCGGGGTCAGGGGTCGGTGCGCTCCTGGTCATACAACTGGATCGGGGGTTCCAGGTGTTCCCCGGTGTCGCCGCCCTCGTCACCGCTGCTCGCCGGTTCGTTGCCCGCACCCACGGTACGGGTCTGCAACTGGTCGCGTCCCCGGGACACGGCGCTCAACGTGCGCTCGAGGATTCCCTCGAAGCCCGCGAGCTTGCCGTCCACGTAGTCGTCCGCCTGCAGGCGTAGGGTTCGCGCCTGCTCCCGGGCGTCCTCGAGAATGCGCTCGGCCTCCCGGCCCGCGGCACGCACGACCTCGGTCTCGCTCACCATGCGCTCCTGCTCGGCCAGGCCGTCGTTGCGGGTCTGCTCCGCCTCCCGCTCGGCAACCGCGAGCAGGTCATCCCGCTCCTTGATGATCCAGCGAGCCTGCCGGACCTCATTGGGAATCGCGCTGCGCAACTCCCTGAGCAGGTCCTCGATTTCACTGCGGTTGATCATCACCGAGGCCGACAGGGGAAGCGTTCGCGCCTCGGCGATCACACGCTCGATCCGTGCCAGGTGCACCTCGAGGTCCACGCTTCGCCGTCCTTCCCTTGAAGGGCGTGATCTTTCGCGATCACCATCGGCGTGCCCGCATCCGGTCGGCGACCGGCGGGGGCACGAAGTCAGTGACATCGCCCCCGAAACGGGCGATTTCCTTCACCAGTGACGAGGAGAGAAAGGAGTATATGGGGCTGGCCGTCAAAAACAGCGTCTCCACGCCACCGATACTGCGGTTCATCTGTGCCATCTGGAGTTCGTACTCGAAGTCACTGACGGCACGCAGGCCTTTGACGACCAATCGCACGTCGTGCTCGCGGCAGAAGTCCACCAGCAGGCCATCGAAGGCCGCGACTTCAACATTGCGCAGATCGCCGGTCACCTCCTCCAGCAGAGCGATGCGTTCCTCCACGTCGAACATCGGGTCCTTGCCTGCATTCTGCAGGCAAGCGACGATCAAACGGCTGAAGCGCGACGCGGCGCGCTGGATCACGTCGATATGGCCATAGGTGACAGGGTCAAAGCTGCCGGGATAGACGACGGAAACGGTCACTCGGCTGGCTCCTCACCGGCGGCGCCGGCGTCGTGGTCGGTCAGGACGGGTTCCTGGGCGAGACGCGCGTAGCGCAGCACGGTGTCGCCGTAGCGCCGATCACGCAGGTGCTCGAACGACGCTGGCATCGGCTCGGCGAGACCGATGTCGCGCCGGTCTCGCTCGATGACCACCAGGGCATGAGGGCGCAGCGCCGCCGCGCGGCCCAAATCCTCCAGCAGGCTCAGCGCGCATGACAGGGCCAGCGCATAGGGCGGATCGCACAGGACTATGTCGAACGGCGGGGCGGGCGGATGGTGGGCGGGCGGGTGGTTGGCCGGCGGCTTCGCAGCGGCGGGAGCGCCACCCAGGGCGGCGCCGGGGTCGGCGCAGAAGCGGATGGCGCTGACGCGCACCACCCGGGAACGGGCGCGCATCCGGGCGACGGCGAGGTTCTCCGTGATCGCACGCACCGCCCGCTGATCATCGTCCACGAACACGGCGAAGCCAGCCCCGCGCGACAGAGCCTCGATCCCCAAGGCTCCTGAGCCGGCGAACAGGTCGAGCACGGTCGCGCCGGGGACATGCGCCGCGATGCTCGAGAACAGCGCCTCCCGCACCCGATCGCTGGTCGGGCGGGTCGCCTGCCCACGCGGCGCCTTGAGCGGGCGGCCGCGAGCCGTCCCGGCGATCACTCGCATCCGCGCCTCACCTCCCCTCAGCCGGTGCGCAGCGCTTCGAGCCGTTCCTCGCCGTAGCGGCGGCGAACTTCGGCCGCCAGCAGCGGGTGCTCGAGCATCTCCGGGTCGGCCTCGACCAGCCGGCGGGCGTCCCGCCGGGTGGCGGCGACCAACTGCTGGTCGCGTGCGAGCTTGGCGAGCTTGAGATCGGGGAGCCCACTCTGGCGGGTGTCGAACAGGCTGCCCTCGCCGCGCAGTTCCAGGTCGCGTTCCGCAAGGACGAACCCGTCGGTCGTGGCCGCCAGGGCGGCCAACCGCTCGTTGCCTTCCGAGTCGGCGGAGAACAGGACGCAGTAGCTCCGGGCCGAGCCGCGGCCTACGCGACCGCGCAACTGGTGCAACTGGCTGATGCCGAAGCGATCGGCGTCTTCGATCACCATGACCGTGGCCTCGGGGACGTCCACGCCCACCTCGATCACGGTCGTCGCGACCAGGATCTGGACCTCGCCGGCACGGAAACGCTCCATGACCCGGTCACGTTCAGCGCTCCCGAGACGCCCGTGCACGAGACCCACCTCCAGATCGGAGAACACCTCGCTGGTCAGCTGGCGGTACACCTGTTCGGCGGCGGCGACATCGCGCGAGTCCGCCGAGCGTTCCCTCAGCGCTTCCGAAGGTTCCACGAGCGGGGTGACGACGTAGGCGCGCTCCCCCGCGGCGACACGCTGGCGGATGAAGTCGTACAGGCCCTTGCGGCGCGGGGAGTCCGATCCGATCACCTGGGTGACGATCTCCTGGCGACCGGGGGGCAACTCGTCCAGCACTGTCACGTCAAGGTCGCCGTACAGCGTCAAGGCCAGCGAGCGGGGGATGGGGGTGGCGGTCATCACCAGGACGTCCGGGGTGCGCCCGTCAGCGCGCTTGTCGCGCAGGCGGGTGCGGTGCTCGACGCCGAAGCGGTGCTGCTCATCGACCACGACCACACCGAGGTCGTGGAAGGCCACCCGGTCCTCGAGCAGCGCGTGGGTGCCGACCAGCATCCGCACGTCGCCAACCGCCAGTTGCGCCAGCAGGCCACGGCGGCGCGCCAGCGGGGTCGAGCCGGTCAGCAGTTCGAGCCGGGGCCCGTCCAGCACATTGACGCCGAGCGGGGCGAGCAGCGAGGTGAGGGTCCGCAGGTGCTGCTCGGCCAGCACCTCGGTGGGGGCCATCAGCACGGCCTGGCGACCGCGGTCCAACGCGCACAGCATGCTCCACGCGGCCACCAGCGTCTTCCCGGAGCCCACGTCGCCCTGGAGCAGGCGGTGCATCGGCTTGGGGCGCGCGAGATCCTCGCCGATCTCGTCCATCGCCCCGTGCTGGGCGCCGGTGGGGTCAAACGCCAGGCCCTGCAGGAACCTGCTCGAAAGCGCGTCGGGCGCCGGGCCGTTGCCGAGGCCGACCGAGTCCTCCTCAAGGCGCCGGCGCCGCTGCTGCAACCCGATCTGCAGGCACAGCAACTCGTCGTAGACCAGGCGCGTCCGCGCGGGCCGGGCGGCCTTGAGGTCCGGCGGTCGATGGATGGTGCGCACCGCGGTGTCGAGATCGAGCAGACGATGGCGCTCGCGCAGCGGTCCGGGCAGGAAGTCCGGCAGTGGCGGCAGCGCCTCCAGCGCGGTACGGACGAACCCGGCGATGCGCGTCGAACTGAGCGCCTCGATGGCCGGGTAGGTCGCGACGATCCGGTCGGTGTCGCCGGGCTGCTCGCCGGCGGCCAACTCGACGATCTTGGCGTTGCGCAGTTGCAGCTTCGAACGGAATCGCTCCAGCGTGCCGCTGACCGCCACCCGGGTGCCTGCCGGGGTTGCACGGGCCCGCCACTCCTGGTTGAAGAACGGCACCTCCACCCGCCCGCCACCCTCGGCGAGCAGCAGCGCGTTGGCGATCCTCATGTTGCGGCGCGGGCGGGAGACGTGCCAGCGGCCGATATCGCCGACGATCGTGACCGCCTCACCCAGCGGCGCCTCGCTCAGCGGAACCTGTGCCCCGACGTCGCGGTAGCGGTCCTGGTGCGGGTAGTGCTCGAGCAGGTCGCGAATGGTGGTGATGCCCAGCGCCGTGCGCAACGTGGTGGCTGCCCGCCGGCTGACCCCGGGCAACCGCGACACCGGCGCGTCCAGCAGCGTCGTGACGTCCATCGAGGGCGAGTCTAGGTGACCCCCAATTACTCACCGATCAAGCTCGGTCAGCGGGTCGGTTGCCCGTCGGGCGGGGCACGCGCTACTGTTGGCCACCACCCGCGTGCTGCGGTCGTGTGTGCGCATCGCTTTCGACTCCGAGGTTCCGCCATGTCCGCCGTCTGTGAGATCTGCGAGAAGAGGCCCCGCTTCGGCTACCAGGTGAGCTTCTCTCACAAGCGGTCCAAGCGACGCTGGAACCCCAACGTGCAGCGTGTACGGATCTGGGAGAACGGCGCCGCCCGCCGGGCGCGTGTGTGCACCTCTTGCCTGAAGGCCGGCAAGGTGCAGCGTCCGCCCCAGCGCACCGCCTGACGGCACAGGCCCCTTCACGCCGCCCAGCGTCTCACCCGGCGCGGCGCCGCCAGCCGGGATCGATCGGGCCGATCCCCCTTCCCAGGCGCAACCCGTGGCGGATCGCACCGGTGACGAACTCCTTGCCGGCGCGCACCGCGTCGACCACCCCGAGGCCGCGGGCGCGCGCCACGGTGATCGCTGACGCCAGGGTGTCCCCGGTGCCGTGGGTGTCCCGAGTGTCCAGGCGCGTCGCGGTGATCTCCACCGCCGTCCGACCGTCGTAGAGCAGGTCGATCGCGTCGACGTTGTCCGGCAGGTGCCCGCCCTTCACCAGGACCCAGCGGGGACCGAGCGCCTTGAGCGCCTCCGCCGCGGGGCGCAGGTCGCCCACGTTGAGAACCTCGATCCCGGTCAGGACCGTCACCTCGCCCAGGTTGGGCGTGATGAGCTCGGCCAGGGGCAGCAGTTCGGTGCGCAGGGCCTCCACCGCGTCGGACCGGAGCAGCGGGTCACCATGCTTGGAGGCGCACACCGGATCGACGACGAAGCGATCGATCCGGTGGCGGCGCACGCCCTCGGCCACTGCGGTGATGATCCCGGTGGAGGCGAGCATGCCGGTCTTGGCCGCGTCCACACCGATGTCACCGGCCACCGCGTCGAGTTGAGCGGTCACGAACTCGGGCGGGACCTCGTGGATGCCGTGCACCCCCAGCGTGTCCTGAGCGGTCAGCGCGGTGATGACCGTCATGCCGTAGGCGCCCAGCTCCTGGAAGCTCTTGAGGTCGGCCTGGATGCCGGCGCCGCCACCGGAGTCCGAGCCGGCGATGGTCAGGACACGCGGAAGGGTCATGTGGACTCGTCGCTCCTCTGGTCGCTGTCGTGGTAGTGGTCATAGCCCAGGCCGGTCAAATCGATGGGGGGGCTCCCGGGGGGCCCCCAGCCTTCCAGCAGCACTGTGGGGCCGGCGCCGGCGACGAGGACCTCGCCGATCACCGCCGCCGGGACTCCCTCGGCCGCCGCGGCGGCCCGCGCCGCAGCCTCGGCCCGCTCGGCGGGCACCGCCCCCAGCAGGGCGAAGTCCTCCCCGCCACCGCACACGATCCGCAGCAGATCGCCGCCCGCGGCCGCGACCGCGTCGGCGACGCCCGGCGCAATCGGCAGGAAAGCGCCATCCAGCCTTGCGGCGACCCCGGACGCCGCGCACAGGTGACCCAGGTCCGCGCCGAGCCCGTCGGACACGTCGATCAACGCGTTCGCGGCGTGGGCGGCCAGGACCTGGCCCGCGGCCACGAGCGCGCGAGGACGGCGGTGCGCGCGCAGCAGGCCCTCATCGGGTGTCCGGCCCGCGTCGACCTGTGCCAGCGCCGCCGCCGCGGCGCCGAGCGTGCCGACCAGCACCAGGCGATCCCCCACCTGCGCACCGCTCCTGGTGACGCCGTCACCGTCGAGGTGGCCGAGGACCGTCACCGACAGCGCCAAAGCACCGGCGTCGACGGTATCCCCACCCACCAGGCGCAGGCCCCATTCCTCGCAGGCCGCACGCATGCCCTCGTACAGCGCCAGCACGTCTTCCGTCGGCACCTCGGCCGGCCGGCTCAGCCCGATGACGCCCACCCACGGACGGCCACCCATCGCGGCGACATCGCTGCAGTTGACCGCCACCGCCTTCCACCCGACATCGGCCATCGACGACAGATCGCGGCGGAAGTGCACCTCCTCGACCAGCACGTCCACCGCGAGACAGACCGACTCGCCACCCACGGTCACCACCGCGGCGTCGTCGCCGTGCCCCACGAGCACGTCGGCGTCGGCACCCGACAGGAACGGCCCCAGCTGCTCAAGCAGGTCGAACTCTCCCATGCCCGGGAGTATCACACTGGGCCGGGGGTGGCGGGGTCAGCCGACCTGCCGGGAGTCGGCCAGCGTCGCCAGCGCGTCATCGTCGTCCAGTTGCACGAAGTCGCGGTAGGCCTGGTCCACCGCCAGGAACTCCGCGGGCGAGCTGAGAATGACCACGTCGTCGGCCACCTCGTCCAGGGTGGGTTCGACGCTGCGGGGCGCGACCGGCACGGCAAGGATCACGCGCACGGCGCCGCCGCGCCGGGCGAGCAGGCACGCCTGCCGTGCGCTGCCCCCGGTCGCGACGCCGTCGTCGACCACGACCACCACTGCGCCCCCGAGATCCACCGCCGGCGCGACGCCTCGGTACAACTCCAGGCGCTGCTCGACCGCCGCGACCCTGTCCACCACCTCGGCATCGACCTGATCGGGCGTCAGGCCCAGCTCGCTGACCAGCCGATCGTCGAGTTCGACGTGCCCGTCCGCGCCCACCGCACCGAAACCGAGCTCCGGGTTGTTCGGGGAGCGCAGCTTGCGGACCACGACAACATCGAAGTCCGCTCCCAGAGCGCGCGCAACCTCCGCTCCGACCGGCAGCCCTCCGCGTGGGATCGCCAGGACGACCACCCGGGCGTCA
>WHTC01000230.1 GCA_009379795.1 Nitriliruptorales bacterium
GAAAAAGGAGACCCGGTAGTTCGCCGCGTTGTACTCGGCCGTTCCGTCAGTCACCTCGACAGCCAGGCCGCCTGGCGTCTTGATCAGCAGCGGGATGGCGAAGTGGCTGGTGATGGCGTGCGTGTCGACGGCGAGGTGCAGGGTGCGCAGCCCAATGTCCAGCGAGGATTCCCAGACTGTCTTGTTCCACTCCATCGTGGTGGCTCCCCAGATGTTGTTCACGAGCACGTGCAGGGCGCCCTGTTCGCCCTCGATGCGAGTCACCAGGGCGGACACCTCGTCGGGCACGAGATGGTCTACCTGGACGGCGATCCCGCGGCCGCCGGCCTCATCCACGAGAGCCGCGGTCTCTTCGATCGTCTCCGGCCGGTTCATCTCCGATCGTTCGGACCGAGTCGTTCGCCCGGTGCAATACACAGTGGCTCGGGCCGCGCCGAGTTGCACTGCGATCCCGCGTCCCGCTCCTCGGGTTGCTCCGGCGACCAACGCAACTTTGCCTTCCAGCAATGTCTCCATAGGTGGTAGGGGCGCGGTGCCGTTGCCGGCCCGTTTCCCCATCCTCCTTTCAATCCGTCAATCCGTGCGTGCGGTTCTCCCGTACGGGGTTTTGGTTCGAGATCAGGCTCGCCCGGCCGCCACGTCGGCGAACCGAGGGGCGCCAGCTTCAAGAGCGACGCGCGACCCGTTCGCGGTGAAGCTGATGGCGTGGTACCAGCCACACAGCATCATGAGGAAGAAGGCGACGTGGACACCCCATTCGTATTCACAGCCGCAACGTGTGCACGTCCGGTCGATCAGAGGCTCGCGATCCCGCATCGTAAGCGAGAGCCGCTTGCTGAGCTCGTAGCTGCCCCATTCGCTCATCGCTCCTGACATGGGCATGTTCAGGACGAAGGTACCGAACAACAAGATCGGAGGCACCCCGGCAGGCGTCATCGCTTCCAGACGGGATGCGACGTCGGGTTCGTAGGGCGGTGAAGCGGGCGTGATTCGGGACACGGGACCCCTCTGCGCGTTTCTGAATCCGAAACCGGATCAGACGGTACTGTATCGATATCCGAAACGCAAGGAAGGAGGCGCTCACATGGCTGCGAAGGGGGCTCCCCTGCCGGGCCATCCAGTCCGAGGCTCGACGACCGGACGGCCCCTCATGGCCGCCATGGATCTGCTCGGGCGGCGATGGGCTCTGCGGATCCTCTGGGAGCTCCGGCACGGGCCGCTTGGCGCCCGCGCCCTGCGAGACCATTGCGACGGCATGTCGTCGAGCGTGCTCTACGACCGTCTGAGTGAGCTGTCAGCTGCAGGGCTCATCGACCAGGACACTGGCGGCAACTACGTGCTCACCGACCACGGGGCGTCGCTTGGTCGTGCCCTCCGACCACTCGATGCCTGGTCCCAGAGGTGGGCTGAGGACCTGCGAACCGACTAGTCGAGCCCAGCGTCCCCGGACGCCGGGTCCTGGTCCCGCGGGACGGCTCAGCCCAAAGAAGTTAGAGGAGGCCCCATCGATGGAGGCGACGGCGGTCGAGATCCGTGAACTCCGGGAGTTGAACGACCTGCAGGCGGCAAGCCGGCTGTTCGACGAGTTGTGGCAGCGGGCCACCCCCGCACTCGCGCCAGAGCTGCTCCGGGCGATGACGCACGCGGGCGGCTACGCCGCGGGGGCCTACACCGGTGACCGGCTGATCGGTGCGGCTGCGGGGTTTCTCGGCCGTCACGAGGGCCAGGCGTGCCTGCACTCCCACATCGTCGGGGTCGTGCCCGAGGCCCAGGGGCAGGGGGTGGGGCTGGCGCTCAAGCAGCATCAGCTGCGCTGGGCGCGGGCGGCCGGAATCCCGGTGATCACCTGGACCTTCGACCCGCTGGTGCGCCGCAACGCGTACTTCAACCTGACACGCCTGGGCGCCCGGGCCATCGCCTACTACCCCAACTTCTACGGCCGGATGGACGACGGCTTCAACGCCAACGAGGACACTGACCGCCTGCTGGTCACCTGGCCGAGCGACCCAGAGCCCACCGGGTCCGTACCCGCCCCTCTCGACGTGGATCGGATCCCGATCGCGGTGGACGAAGACGAGCGCGGCGGGCCGGTCGCGCGGGTGATCGAGGGGCCGCTGGTACGCTGCCGCATCCCGGCCGACATCGTCGCGCTGCGCCGCCGCGATCCCGGTCTGGGCCATGCCTGGCGCCTGGCGGTGCGCCAAGCGCTGGGCGCCACGCTGGAGAGGGGCGGGACGATCGAGACGGCCACCCGGGACGGCTGGTACGTGCTCCGCTCCCAGTAGCCGCAAGCTCCCTCTGGAGAACCGAGAACTACTCGCTGACCAGGGGCTTTGTCGGCGACGAGTGGTGAGACACGCACTCGATTCGCGGGGCGACCACGTGCGTGAATCGCTCCCGGCAGGCAGGGCAGAGTTGGGAATCAGACCATATTCTGCGCAGGTGGCACATCCACCTCCGCATCGCCGGCGTAGCACGGGCGTTCCGTCGAAGCTGGATATCGGCATCGCCGTCGCCGCCGCCGCGCTGGTCTTGTTCGGCACGATGGTGGCCGCGACGCTGCAGGACGAGATCCGGCCGCTGGATACGGGAGCGGCCGCGCTGGTCGTTCTCGCCGGGCTTGCGCTCGCGTGGCGGCGTCGCGCACCGGTCGTTGCTCTGAGCGTCATCGTCACGCTGGTCGCGGGCTACTTGCTGATCGGCTACCCATACGGGCCGATTCAGCTGTGCTTGGTGTTCGCGATGTTCGAGGTCGCGAGGCTTCGCGGGCTGCGTACCTCCCTGATCGCCTGCGCGGCCGCCGTCGTGGCGACCGCCGCAGCCACGCTGTCCCGTGCCCTCGTGCCGGCCGAGATACCGGCGCTGCTGCTCGCGGTGTGGGCGAGCTGGCTCGTCATCCCGTGGTCGGTTGGCGCACTGGTGCAGGTTCGGTCTGCGGCGACCCGACGGGCACGCCAGGAGCTCGCGGCCAGGGCTGCGTTGGAAGAACGCATGCGGGTGGCCAGGGAGGTGCATGATGTGGCCGGGCACGGCTTCGCCGCGGTGGCGATGCAGGCGGGCGTGGCGTTGCTGGTCTTCGACGAGCAACCGAAGCAAGCGAAAGAGTCCCTCGAAGCGATCCAATCGACGAGCACGAAGGCGCTCACCGACCTTCGGATGATGCTGGATGCGTTCCAGCGACGAGCCGGAGCCGATGCCGGCCGAGCGGAATCCGTCGCCGAAGAAGGCTTGCGACACCTGGCTGCGCTGGTGGAGAACGTTCGAGCGGCAGGGCTACCGGTGCAACTGTCAATGGAGGACGTGGCGGTGCCCGACGAAATCGACCGCGTCGCCCACCGGGTTGTGCAGGAAGCCTTGACCAATGTGCTGCGGCACGCCGGAGCAACGACCGCGGAGGTACGCGTGCACCGTGAACAGGACACGCTCGTCGTGGAGGTGCTGGACGGCGGCGTCGGCACCGAGGAGGTGCGGCCCGGCCTCGGGCTCACCGGGATGCGCAACCGGGTGGCGGGCGTGGGCGGGGAGCTCATTGCCCACCCCCGCCCGGGTGGTGGTTTCCGGGTCTCCGCGCGGCTTCCGATCGTCGGAGGACGCGGATGATCCGCGTCGTGCTGGCCGACGACCAGGCCGTCGTACGCATGGGCTTGCGAGTACTCGTCGATCGCGAGCAGGACATGGAGGTGGTTGGCGAGGCCGAGAACGGGCAGGCGGCGCTCGCTCGGCTGCGCGCGACGCACCCGGACGTCCTGCTGCTGGACATCCGGATGCCCGGCATGGACGGGTTGGAGACGTTGTCCGCGATCGGCGCCGACAAAAAGCTGGCAGACACCCGCGTGATCGTGGTGACCACGTTCGAGATCGACGAGTACGTGTTCCATGCGCTGCAGGCGGGTGCGAGCGGGTTCATCCTCAAGGACGCCCCACCCGCCGAGATCGTGCATGCGATCCGGGTGGTGGCAGCAGGCGAGGCCCTGCTGTCCCCGTCGGTGACCAAGCGGGTGATCACCTTGTTCGGTCAGCGGCCGGCTGTGGCGCTCACGCCGGTGCCGGGGCTGGACAAACTGACCGAGCGGGAGCGGGAGATGGTCGCCTGGGTGGCGACCGGCCGATCGAATGAGGAGATCGCCCAGGAGCTGTTCCTCAGCCCGGCAACGGTACGCACGCACGTGAGCCGCGCGATGATCAAGCTGCGCGCGAGGGACCGCGCGCAGCTTGTCGTCTTTGCGATGCAGTCAGGGCTCACGATCCCGCACGAGCCCTGACCGCACGCGGGAGTCTCATTTCCCGGCCTGAGCCACCTTCCGGTAGTTGGCCCGCGTGGCGATCACGCCGGCGATCAGAGCGGTGAGCACACCGATCATCTGGATCCAGGTGCCGATTTGCGCACCCGTCCCGTGCTGGCCGAGAAAGTTGGGGATCCCGTTGGGGCTGATCAGGAAGCCCACGGTGACGAACAACCCCATGAACGCGCCCACCCCCGGTGTCCACCACCACGAGGCCAGTCCGACGAACAACGCGCCGGCCAGCAGGATGATGATTCCGGGTGGCGGGTAGAACGGGAACTCGACTCCCGACACCCACAGGATCGCTATCCCGAGGGCACCGACCACGAGGCCCAGAATCGTCGGCGGCCGTGGCCCGGGCAACGATCGCTGCAC
>WHTC01000390.1 GCA_009379795.1 Nitriliruptorales bacterium
CCCAAACAGCAGCCCCACTCCCCGGTCTGCACGACGTTTGCCCGTCGACAGGTACATCCCGTTGCCGTCGTAGCTGGGGAACGCGATCGTGCGCTCGTCGAGCACCCGCACAAACCCGGATCGCCGCCCTTATGCGAGCGGCCCTGGCTGTCCCTGGTGGCCAGGAAGAACATGTCCACCTCGCCTCAGTCCCGCGCCTCACAGAACTTGCGCGGACAGGCTCAGCCCTCACCTGACTCAGGCAGGCACGGAGTGCCGCGCCGGGTCCGGCTCACCCGCCCGCGGGGTCGACGCGCTGGTAACTGGGGTAGCCGCGCGACTGGCGGTAGCCCACCGACTCCCAGAAGTTCTGGCCGGCGTCGCGATCGTCCAACACCAGGATCATCTCGGTAGGTGCGCCGTGACGGTCCAGGCGCCGCCGCAACTCCTGCAGCATCCGCCGCGCTATCCCGCGCCGGCGCCACTCCGGGTGCACCGCCAGCCGGGAAACCCACGGCATGCGCCCGTCCCAGCCCCCGGTCAGCGCCCCAACGACCTGGCCGCCTTCCTCGGCGACCAGGAACAGATCGGGATCGCGCATCAGCTTGCGCTGCAGTTCGTTGCGAAACCCGACGAAGGAAGGGGCGAGGCCGGCCGCGGCCCACAGTTCGACGACGGCGTTCAGGTCCGGTCCCAGACCGCTGCGGATACGCATGCGGGTACCGTACGCCCGCACGGCAGCATCGGGGCCACGCTGCGGCCGCGGGACCGACAGGGCCACCAACCGACAGGGCCACCAACCGACATTGAACCGTAGGTCTCACATATGACGCCTACGGTTCAATCTTGAAGCGGGCGACCCCAGACGCTCAGGTCAGTCGGTGCTGTGGCGGCGGACCACCTCGAACAGGGCGATCGCGGTCGCGGCGCTCGCGTTGAGCGACTCCAACCGCCCGACCATCGGGATCGTGACCAACCCGTCGACGCGCTCGCCGGCGAGGCGGGAGAGACCGGCGCCCTCGGCACCGACGACCAGGGCGACCTTGCCTTCCATCAGCCTGCTGGACCACAGCGGCTCGGCCTTCTCGCCCGCGTCGCCAGTGAGCCCCACCGACCAGAAGCCGTGCCCGGCGAGGTCGGCGAGCGCACGCGACACGTTCGGCGCCAGCGCCACACGCAACCAGGCGAACGCACCGGCGGCGGCCTTCTCCGCCGCGGGGCCGACGGCGGCGCTGCGCCGGCGGGGCAGGACCAGCCCGCCGGCCCCCGCAGCCTCACTGCTGCGCGCGATCCCGCCCAGGTTCTGCGGGTCGGTCAGCCCGTCCAAAACGACGACCAGCCCGCTGCTCGCGAGCGTGTCCAGCGACACATAGGGGAACTCGCGCTGCACGGCCACCACGCCCTGGTGAACCACGCCGTGCGCCAGCAGATCCACCTCAGAGCGACGCGCTGTGCGCACCGGTACGCCGGCGGCCTCGGCCTGGGCTCGCAACTCGCGCAGATGCGGCCCCCCGCGATCGTCAAAGACCACCTCGACCAGCACGCGGCCCGCCCGCAGCGCCTCGGCCACTGTCCGGCGGCCGGGGATCGCGTGGGTCATGAGGATCCGGCGACGTGCCAGCGCGGCCCCTCGGGCCGGTCCTCCACGACGATGCCCAACTCGCCGAGCCGGGCGCGGATGCGGTCCGCCGCGGCGAAGTCGCGACGTTGGCGTGCCTCGGCGCGCAGAAGGAGCAACTCCTCGACCAGCGGCCCGGCGAGGTCCCCAGCGCCGGCCCCCTCGGACTGCTCGATCCGGTAGCCGAGCACCCCGGCCAACTCCAGCAGGAGCGCCCGCAGGGCCGCCGCGGCCTTGACGTCGCCGGCCTCCAGGTGCTGGTTGCCGGCGGTGACCGCGTCGAACAGCACCGCCTGCGCCCGAGGGGTCGACAGGTCGTCCTCCATCGCGGC
>WHTC01000030.1 GCA_009379795.1 Nitriliruptorales bacterium
GATCGGGAGCGCCGGCGTTACGAGATCGTCGAGCAGGCTGCACCGTGGCCCGGCGAGGCGGTCCTGCACAAGACCGCGCCGAGCGCCTTCTTCGGCACGCCGCTGATGGCGCACCTGCACAGCCTCGGGGTCGACACCCTGATGGTCTGCGGGGAGTCCACCAGCGGCTGTGTACGGGCCAGCGTGATCGACGCCCGGTCCTACCGGTTCAAGGTGATCGTGGTGGAGGACGCGGTCTATGACCGCCATGAGTCCGCGCACGCCATAAACCTGTTCGACATGAACCAGAAGTACGCGGACGTCATGGCGCTGGATGACGTGCTCGTGCACCTCCGCGCGCGGATCGCCGGCCCCACGCTCACGACCGCCAGCGCGTGACGGCTCCAGCCGTCAGGGGCAGCAGCCACCACCACAGTGTCCGGCGCGACGGCCGAGACCGTCCCATCGGCCTCGACGGTCAGCCGGATCTGGGATGAGCCAACTCGAAGACATGAGCGCCCACTTCGCACTCAAGCCTGGCAAGCATGTGAGCCAGCAGCAGGCGGTGATGGGTGAGGTGATCAAGGGATGGGAGGACCACGTACCGCGCGTCGGTCTCCTTAAGCTTCCCGATCAGTGCCTCGAAGGCGCGACGCTGCCAGTGTGGCTCGAACTCGTGGAAGATCTCGGCGAATGAGTAGCCGCCGTCGTCGGCGAAGGCTCTGAGTTGCAGCTCGGTGCGACGAGTCACCTGGTCGGGTTCGCTGTCGCTGACGCGTATGTAGCCGTAAATCAGGGGCTTCATCGGTCCGTTTGTCCCTACCCGTGGTGATGGGAGCAGACCGGCGACGGGCTCGTACCTTTCCGGAGCGTCCATGCGTCGCCGGTCTGTCGGCCTCCGGGGCGGTGGTGGCCAGAGAACGTGCCGAGCCAACACGGCCGGTGGCCCGGGAGCGTACTACCGACGAAGGTTGATAGCCAGAAAGATTCTTAAAGTTTCTAGAAATCGTCGTCCTTGGTGGAGTCGGGAGACTCGGCGTCACCCTTAGCCACCTCGCGCGCCAGGTCGTCGATCGCCCCAGTCATGATCGATCGTGCCGCCCGGCCGTAGCTGGCGACCCCAGCCAGCTGGTCGAAGACGTTGGCGTACAGCTCGATCTCGGGTGGCTGGGCGAGGTTCAGCTCGGCGGAGAAGGTCTCGACCATCACGCGGTCGTTATCGAGTAGCCAGAAGCCGTGAGCGGGTGCAACCACGTACTGGGTGCCGAAGCCAATCACGCCGAGCCGTACGTTGGGCAGGCGTGAGAAGGAGATCAGCCGGTCGAGTTGGCCGAGCATCGCCTCGGCGGGACACAGTCGGAAGCGCAGAGCGGCTTCCGTCAGCACGAAGTGGAACTTCTTGTCCGGCCGGTACAGGATGTCCTGGCGTCGCACGCGGGTCCGTACGGCGTCGTCGAGGTCGTTGGGCACGTTGAAGACGGTGATGCTCTGGGTGAAGCGGGCGCGTGCGTACTCCGCGGTCTGCAACAAGCCGGGGATAAAGGTGGACTCGAACACCCTGAACAGCCGGGTCTTCTGATCCAGCTCGGAGATCTCGGCCTGGTGGTGGTGCAGACCCGACTTGAGCTGACGCTGCCATTCGGCGTGCTGGACTTCCAGCGTGTGCAGGGAGGCGAGCAGCGCCTCGGCTTCCGGCTCGCTTTGGGTCGCTCGCGTCCAACCGATGATGTCCTGCTCGGTAGGTGTCTGGCGGGCGTTCTCCAGTTTGGAGATCTTCGACGGTGGCCACGACAACGACTCCGCAAGCTGTCTGCCGGTCAGCCCGGCGTGTCGGCGTAGCTCACGGAGTCGCCTGCCTAGGGCGGTGCGTGCCTCGTGGACGGCGGTTACGCCCTGCGTCTTACTCGGTCGCAAAGTCGTTCCGTCGGATGGCCTGGTGCCAGGCGGTGTCGCGCCAGTAGTTGTGCTGCACGATAACGGCGGGGTCGGTGATGATCCCGCCGCCGAGGAAGTTGTCCTTGTCGTCGAAGTGCATGCGGACCAGCGTGCGCGAGTCGAACAGCCAGTAGTCGTAGTCGGGCAGATCTGTGGCCTGGTCCCGAGGCAGGTAGCGGATGTCCTCGCCGGCATCGTTGGTGTACTGGGAACAGAACACTCCGAAGCGGCTGTAGTCGCTGAGTGGCAGGCTCACCACCCGCACCCGGGTGAACCGACGGCCTTCGGCCGTGGCTCCCCGGATCATGGACAGCCAGTTCTGAAACCAGGCCACGTCAACCTGCTCGCCTGCGACGAACTGACGTAGCGCCTCGGCCTCGTTGGCGGACTTGTACTGGTCCCGCGTCTCCAGACGGAAGGCGGTGTGCTCGAAGCTGCGGAAAAGTTGGCTGAACTCGGCGCCGATGAGCAGACTCAGTTGTCTTCCTCCTGCTGGTCCCGCTGGTAGAGCGTCAGGACATCCTCGGGGATCTCAATCAGGACCTCTCCGTCCGGCACGTCTCCGATGTCAGCGAGCGCTTGGTGGTCAGTCACGATCCAGCCCTGGGCGATGTAGGTCTTGCGATCGGTGCGGTCCGTCGCATACAGAGTGGGCGATTGGCCCTCCTGGGAGTTCGGGTCCGTGCCGAGAAACCGAGCGCGCATGGCCATCCTTTCTCGAATCTATGCGAAACGTTCTTCGCCATCGTCGCGCCCGGTGCTGTACGAGTCAACCCTCAGCTCAGCGACAGGGAACCCAATCGTCGCGTTTAGGCGTGGCGTGGGGCCGGCCCGGTGTCGGGCCCCCTTTGCGCTGTGGTGGGCTCAGTGCCGGATGGTGGGCGTCGGCTGTACGGCCCGCACGGCGTCGACGATCTCCGCGGCGAGGCCGTAGCGGTCGAAGGGGGGCATGAGGTACAGGCCGGCGGCGTCCCGGGCGAGGGCCAGCGCGAGATCGGTGGCGATCCGCGCACCCTCGGCCGCGGCCCGGTCCGCGGCGCGGCGGATCCGGTCCCGCAGCGCCGCGGGGATGTCGACGCCGGGGACCTCGTTGTGCAGAAACTCGGCATGACGGGCAGACACGAGCGGCAGGACACCGACGAGCAGCGGCAAGGTGAGCGGGCCGTGCTCGACCTCGTAGGCGGCCCGGAAGTCGTGCAGGACCGCCCGGTCGTAGACGGGTTGGGTAAGAGCGAAGTCCGCGCCCGCCTCGATCTTGCGACGCAGCACCCGGCATTCGCGCTCAAGGTCGGGGGCGGCAAGGTTGAGTGCGCAGCCGGTCAGGAAGCTGGTGGCCTCGCCGATAGACGCGCCACCCTGGTCGACCCCGGCATTGAAGCAGCGACTGATGAGCGCGATCAGCGCGCTGGGGGCGACGTCGATGTTGCTCGCCGCCTCCGGGTGGTCGCCGATCGACGTCGGGTCGCCCATGCACACGAACACGTTGCGGATCCCGAGCGTGTGCGTGGCGAGCAGGTCTCCCTGGATGCGCAGGATGTTGCGCCCGCGCGTGGGGAAATGCAGGACGGTCTCCACGCCCACGTGCTCCTGGATCAGCCGGCACGCTCCCCAGGGACTCATGCGCATCCGTGCCATCGGACTGTCGGCCACGGTGATGACGTCAGCGCCCGCGTCGGCGAGGGTTTCCGCGCCCGCGAGCAACCGGGCGGGGGACGCGCTGCGCGGGGGGTCCATCTCCACCGCGATCGCGAGACGCCCTGCGTGCAGCGCCGCAGCGAACCGGGTGGGCTCGGTCCCGGTACCCATGCCCGGGTCGGACCTGGCAGGCGGCAGCACGTCCACCACGGGAGCGTCCGCCCTCTTACTGCCCGCGGCGCCGGCGAGCGCCTGACCCATTGCGGCGATGTGCGCCGGGCCTGTGCCGCAACAGCCCCCCACGAGCCGCACGCCGGCGGCTGCCAGTGCGCGGGCGTACTCGGCGAAATACTCCGGGGTCGCGGGATACAGCAGCCTGCCGCCGACCGCCGCCGGCCCGCCTGCATTGGGGCGGGCGACCAGCGGCACCTCGCCGACCACGGAGCGCAACGTCTCGATCAAGCGCAGCACCTGCGCCGGGCCCTGGGAGCAGTTGACGCCGATCGCGTCCGCTCCGGCGGCGGCGAGCCGTTCGCCCACATGCGCGGCAGTGGCGCCGAGCAGGATGCGGTCGTCACGGGTGAAGGTCATTGACACGAGCACCGGCAGATCGCAGGTGTCCCTGGCGGCGGCGAGCGCCTGCTCCGCCTCGGTGAGGTCAGTCTGGGTCTCGATGGCGATCAGGTCCGCGCCTGCCTCCGCCAGAGCAGCGATCTGCTCGGCGTAGGTCGCGAACGCCTCGGCTGGCTGCACACGCCCGTAGGGGGCGAGGTACACCCCCAGCGGCCCCACGGACCCGGCGACGGGCGCGCCGGTGACGCGGCCGAGCTCCACGCCGGCACGGTTGAGCTCCGCCACCCGGTCGGCGAGCCCGTGGCGGGCCAGCTTGAAGCGGTTGGCGCCGAAGGTGTTCGTCTCCACCAGCCGCGCGCCGGCGTCCACGAACGCCTGGTGCACCGTGGCGACGAGGTCGGGGTCGGTGAGGTTGCGCCACTCGAAGCACTCGCCCAGCGACACGCCTCGCTCGACCAGGCTCGTGCCGGTACCGCCGTCGGCCACCAGCGGCCCCTTACCGAGCAGCGGCCCCAGACCTCGCACGCCCGAGCCTCCCTTCTGTCCCACGTCGACCTCAAGCCCATCACTGTACGGGCTCGCTGATCGGGCGGTCTCCGCGACACGGTCGGGGGTACGCGGCTCGGCCGTTAGTCGGCGCGTCCGCCGGACGCCTGCACGACCTCTTCGTAGAGCGTCTCCCACTTCTCGCGCTCGTCCAGCAGCGTCTCGAGGTCGATGCCGATGATGTCGAGGTCGCGGGAGATGCCGCCACTGGCCTCGGTGCTTGCTGGCGTCCGACCGAACTCGACCAGCATCTCCTGGCCCTCGTCGAGCATGAACTCGATGAACAGCAGCGACGTCGCTGGGTTCGTGGTGTCGCGGTGTACCGCGATGCCGTTGGGGCGCATGATCAGCGGCTCGACCGCGGGCTGCCACGCCACCGGGGTCTCGGGTTCGTGCAGCAGGGGGGCATGGGCGAACGCGTCGGCGGCGATTTCGTGCTCGCCGGCGGCGACCAACTCGGTCATCAGGGTGTGCCCGTCGACGACCACGCCACCGGCGGCCGCCTCGCGGAACAGCTCCACGGCCTCGTCCTCGCTCATGCCCTGCCGCTGGACGAAGTACTCCGAGACCAGGGCGGCGAACCAGTCGTAGTCGGCGAGGTCCATCACCAGCCGGCCGTCGCGGAAGTTCGTCAGCACGTCCTCCCATGTGCGCGGCGCCTCGTCCTCACCGACCAGATCGGTGTTCCACACCGGGGTGAAGACGTTCAGCTGAATGCCGGCCCAGGTGTCGAACACGGCGCTGTCGACCAGCACGTCAGTGGCCGGGGTGCGCAGTGGCAGCAGCAACCCCTCGCGGTCGAGGATCGGCATCTCGGCCCCGGAGACGTTGACGACGTCGGCGCCCGTGAAGTCGGCCTGCGCCTCCTGGAGCAGCCGCTGCATCATCTGGTTCGACGACGACCGGTACAGGCTCACCGGCAGGTCGGTGGCGTCCTCGAATGCGTCCGCGATCGGCCCCAACTGCTCGATGTTGAGCGTGCCGTACAGGTTGAACTCGCCGTCCTCCTCCTGGGCGAGCTCGATCAGCCGCTGCCTTCGCTCCTCTCCGGTCAGGCCGTCGACCGCCGCGTACACCTCGTCCAACGGTGCGTCGGCCCCCGGCGACGCCCCTGCGGCGGTATCCGAGGGCTGTCCGGCGTCGCCGTCCGTGCCCGTCACGCTGGGCCCACAGGCCGTGACGCCCATGAGCACGACGACGACCGGGAGGGCCAAGCGCAATGGCTTCACTGCGGCGCCTATCTCGCGAGCAATCAGCGGAACAGCGGTCAGGGGCGACCGTACCGTAACCGCTTCCACCGCCTCGTCATGCGGCGCTGTTGCACGATGTGAGATGCATCGCAACGTCCGCTCCACGGCGCGACGTACCAGTGGAACAGCCACTCGCGAGCAGAGATTTTTGGTTTTCTGACGCTCGACGATGTCCTTGCGGGGTATCCACGTCTCATGTTGTGGGCCTATGTTGCTTGCCCTGTGGAGATCGGCAGCCTAACATTTGAGCGCTTTTTGGGATTATAGGGATACAGCATTGGGGCAGTGGGCATCTCGTCTCGATGGTGATCAGCAACACCGGCGCAATGAGCGGAGGGTACATCGACATGGGGAGTTGGCCGGATGGCAAGACCGTGGCTTTGGGTTTGATCGTCCCCTGGGAGCGCTGGCCGGATGACCTTGGCAGCTCGAAGTCACACCAGCGCACGAGCCAGCGACCGCTGCCGTCCAGCGCCCGCTACGACCGCGACATGTGGGCGGTTTACGACCATCAGTATGGCGAGACACAGGGCGTCAGGCGCCTGCTGAACCTGTTCGACGACCATGGCGTCAAGGCTACATTCGTTATCAACGGTCAGCGCGTCGAGGAGAGCCCCGACCTTGCTCGCGACGTTCAGGCGCGTGGCCACGATATGGCCAGCGAGAACTACCTCCACCAATACGCGGTGATGTACGACCTCGACGGGGAGCGCAAGTCCCTGCAAAACACCGTCGAGGCGTTCAACAACGTCCTCGGGAAGCCCCCGACGGGCTACATCTCGCCGGGACACAGGCCGACACCCAACACAGTGCCGTTGCTGTTCGACCTCGGATATCGGTGGGACGCCGACTTCCAACTCGACGACGTGCCGTTCGTCATCACGGACGGCGATCGGCGCATGGTCGGAATGCCGTATGCCCATATCAGCGACTACCACACCTACGCGAGCAACGCCCGCACCCCCCGCCAAGTCCTCGAGATGCTCCGCGATGAACTCCGTGCCCTGCGCCGGGAGGGGCTACGCGGAGATCCGAAGATGATCGGTTACGCGCTGCATCCGTACATCTGCCATGGATTCCGGACGGAGACCATCCACGAGTTCCTGTCGGAGGCCGGGGAACTCGGCGACGTCTGGATCACGACGCGCAACGAGATCTGCGACTGGGTTCTCGCCAACGAAAAGGAATACGTGTCCTTGACGCTCGACGAGATCGTGGCGCAATTCCCTCCGGGATGAGCCACACGAGAGAGGGCACGCAAGATGCTTGATCAGTTGCAGTTCAAGCAGGAGGCGGTGGTCGTCACGGGAGGCGCGGCCGGGATCGGGCTCGCCACTTGCCAGGTCCTGGGCGAACTCAACGCAACCGCCCTGCTGGTCGACGTCGACGACAGCGCGCTGGAGCGCGCGGTTGACGAGCTCGGGCGCGAAGGCCTCCGGTGCCGTGGGTATCGAGCCGACGTTGGTGACGAGCGCGACGTCGCCAGGCTGGTGGACGAGGTATCGCAGGAAACCGGTTCGCTCCGGGCCCTGATCAACGTCGCCGGCACCAACGAGCAGCGCAGCGTGATCGATCTCTCAGCCGCCGACTGGGAGCGCGTCCTGCGTCTCAATCTGACCAGCGTGTTCCTGTGCAGCAAGGCCTTCCTACCGCTGCTGGCCGACGGAGGGTCGATCGTGAACATCGCGTCGACCTATGGGCTGATCGCGAGCCCGAACATGCCCGCCTACTGCGCCTCGAAGGCTGGCGTGGTGAACCTCTCTCGCCAGATGGCCATCGACCTCGGCCCCCGCGGGGTGCGCGTCAACAGCGTGTGCCCGGGCCCCGTTCTGACCCCTCGCAGGCTCCGATACTTCGCTGAAGGCAAGGGCGACCGCGAGAGTGCCGAAGCCCGCACGGTCCTCGGCCGGCTGGCGGACCCACGGGAGATCGCCAACGTGGTGGCCTTCCTGGCCTCCCCCGCCGCGTCCTACGTCACGGGGGCCGCCGTGGTCGTAGACGGCGGCCAAATCAATCACACCGGACGCTTGTAGCGGACTGTGAAGTTTTCTCGTACCGGATGACACGAGGAGGATGAGAATCCGATGTACGGCTGGCGTGCACGTATCGGTCTCGTAGCGCCTTCGAGGGGTGACACGTTCCTCTACGAGTTCTACAAGGTCGTCCCCGACGGCGTGATGGGGGTCCCCTACTCCTGTGATCTCACGGTGTTTGACCGCTCCGAGTTCGATCGTGTTCGAGCCGCGTACGAGCAGGGTGTCAGGACCCTGAGCCGAGAGAAGGTCGACATCATCTACGTGGGAGGCACACCCGTCCAGTTGTCGGCTGGGCCGGAGGGATTCAACAAGCTCTCGGACGAGCTCAGGTCGATGACGAACGTCCCGGTGGTCACTACGGCCGAGTCCGAACTCGCCGCCCTTCAGCGGACCGGTGCTGCCGAGGTCGCCGTGTTGACGCCCCATGAGGACGACGTGAACGCACGGCTTCGCGCGTTTCTCGAAGACGGTGGCGTCCGAGTCGGACGGATGCGGGGGCTGGGCCTCCACTCGGCCTACGAGATTTCCTTCGTGAGTGACTACACGGTCTACCGCGAGGCGGTTGCGCTGGCAAAGGAAGCGACCACGGCCGAGGCCGTGCACATCACCTGCCCGCGGTGGCCGACGCTGCTGAAGATCGCCGAGATGGAGGAGACCTGCGGGCGTCCGGTGACGACCAGCTGCCAGGCGGTGTTGTGGCGTCTGCTGACCGAACTGAGCATCGAGCCACGTAAGGGCTCCTGGGGTTCGCTCTTCAACGGCAGCTGATCGCCGGTCCGCTTACCGGAAGCCGGGCAACTCTCCCCACGACTTTGACAACAGATGGCTCCATATCAGCTGGCGGGCTCGCCGCCGCCCACGATGCCGTCGTACAGGTCGTCCCACTTCTGGCGCTCTTCGCCGTACCGGTTCGTGTCCAGGACGATTACCTCGTACTCACCCGTCCCCGAGGGCGCGTCGGCGAACACCGGCGTGCGACCCAGTTCACCCATCAGCTCTTGCGAGTCGGTCAGCATGTATTCGATGAACAGCAGCGCGGTGGCCGGTCGGCTGGCGTCGCGGTGGATCCCGATGCCGTTGGGCGAGGCGATCATCGGCTCGACGGCGGGCTCCCAGGCGACCGGCGCGCCGTCGTTGACGAACTGCATCGAGCGGTGCATGTAGGTGGCGGCAGCGACATCGAACTCGCCTCCCGCCAGCAATTCGTTCTGGACCGAGTGCCCGTCGATCATGATGGCGCCGTCGGAGGCCTGCTCGAACAACGCGATGGCCTCCTCCTCGCTCATCCCGTGCTCTTGGCGGAAGTAGGTGACCAACTCCATGAACCATGCGCCATCGGTGATCTCCAGCGACAGGTTCTCGGCCTTGAGTACTTCGTCCCACGCCTCGGGCGCTTCCTCGGGGGAGACGGCGTTGGTGTTCCACGCGGGGGTGAAGACGTTGAGGTAGTTGGGCGCCCAGCGCTCGGACTGGAGGTACGACTCCGGGAGGTCGTCGTCCATGGGTGTCTCCAGCGGGGCGAGCAGTCCCTCGTCCTCGAGAAGGACCATCTCGGTGCCGTTAGAGGAGACCACATCGGAGCCGGCGAACCCCGCCTCGGCCTCGCGCAGCACCCGCTGCATGAACGAGCTGGACGGTGCCCGATATACGTCGACGGTGATGTCGGTGTCCTCCTCGAACTCCGCGATCACCGGCTCGGCCTCTTCCAGCGCGAACGTCGTGTAGAAGCTGACTTCGGCGCCTTCCTCCTCCGCGAGCTCGAGCAGCTTCTGGCGGCGCTCGTCGCCGGTCAGCCCTTCGACCGCCGCGTAGACCTCTTGCAGGGCGGCGCCGGACTCCCCGCCGGCAGCGGTCGCGCCCTCCGAGGCTGTGCCCGCGCCCCGGTCTGCCGTCGGCGAGCCGCTGCACGCCACCACAAGGAGCACGAGCGCCGCGGGACCCGCGAGCCGTCCCCCTCGGATGGGTTTCCACCGGACCAGGCGCATCGTCGCTCCCTCGATAGAGCAGCTTTGCGCGGCAGTATCGCCAGATGTCGCAGCCGTGTCAAAGGAAGGATGGACTAACCTTATTCCGATCTGGGTGTCGGCCGCGGGAGTCTTCCAGCGACCGCACGGTCCGCTGCGTCCCTCAACATCCAACCGACGGCAGGGAGCAAAGCGTGGAGCTGCGCAACAAGATCGCGCTGGTCACTGGATCGACGTCGAACATCGGCCTGGCCGCCGCCGAGGTCTTCGCCCGGGAAGGCGCCACGGTCGTCGTGCATTCCCGCCACCTCGACCAGGCACTCGCGGTGGCCCGCCGGCTCGGCGGTGACGCCCTGGCCGCCGACCTGGCCGATCCGGGGGCGGTGGAGGCGCTGTTCGCCGAGGTCGCCCGGCGCCACGGCCACCTTGACGTGCTGCTCGGCTGCGTCGCCCGGCCCGCGCGCACGACGCTGCTCGAGACCACGCTCGACGAATGGGACCAGACCCTCGCCGTCAACCTCACCGGCGCCTTGCTGTGCACGCAGCACGCCGCCCGGCTGATGCGCGACCGCGGCGGGGCGATCATCCAGGTGACCGCCGCCTCGGCAGACCGTGCCAGCCCCGGCTCCGCGGCCTACGCTGTCTCCAAGGCTGGCCTCAACGCCCTGGTCCGCCAAGCCGCGGTGGAGTTCGCCCCGCTGGGCATCCGGGTCAACGCGATCGTGTCGGGGCTGGTCGGGACGCCCGTGGGGCGCCGGGATATGGGGAACCGCCCGCCAGAGGATCCGGCCATCCCACTGCGCCGGATCGGCCGACCTGAAGACGTCGCGGAAGCCGCCGCCTTCCTCGCCTCGGACCGGGCCGCTTACGTCACGAACGCATTCCTGGCCGTCGACGGCGGGCGGATGAACGCCGCCCTGCGCATGCAGTGAGACCCGATCGCCCCCAGCCCATCGTCCGGGCCGCCCTTCGGCACCGGCAGGTCACGCAGCACTGTCCGCAGCGGCTCCACGGCTACGGCGACGTGGCGCTCATACCTGATCCGGGTCCGGCTCGCCTTCCACCACGACGTCGCTGGGATCCAGCAGCGGCGCGAAGGCCTGGTGGCGTAACCGCGTCAGCCCTTCGAGCTCGATCGGGTCGAGGTACACCTCGGCGCCGGAAGCGAGATCCACTATCTGCAGACGTGGACCGCTGGACGTCTCGTGGCGGCCAATGGCGACCATCGCGAACTCGTTCTTGTAGACGACCATCCCCCGAGCGACGGCCTCTCGTTCCCACTCGACAGGGGCATCGCCGACAGGATCATCCGGTGCCACGTCCTCCACGCCGTTGCCTTCCTCAGACGATGAACGTCAGGTTGTAGAGGGGCTGGTCCGCGTTCAGCAGCGACAGTTTCTTCAGCGCAAAGCGCCACTCGCCGTCGACCTGCCGCAGCCGGTACTCGCAGCGGGCCGCGAAGCACCGCGGGTTGTTGAGGCCTACCTGGCCCTGACCGCCAGGACGCATCTCGTTGATGAGCTGGCAGCACCAGACTCGTGTCGCGCCGTCGTCGGCCGGCTCCGCGTCCACCTCCACGTTCGTGACCACGTGGATGGTGCGTGACGGTGGTCGCTGGTCGAGCACAGGGGTGTGCAGGATCCGCCAGACGCGCTCGCCGCGCCGTTCGGCGTCGTCGTAGATGATGTGCACGTCCGAGCGCAGGTCGCCACCGCCCGCTTCCTCGGCGCTTCCCTCGTGGCCGTCCGGCTCGAACCGCACGGGGATCCAGTACAGCCCGTCGCGGGTGAACAGGTCCAGCCACTCCTCGAAGCGGCGCGCGTCCAGCAGCCGCGCTTCGCGATGGAGCAGCGCCTCGGCCGCCCCCACGCTGGCCAGCGTGGGGGCGGTCATCGGTCCGCCCCGTCGCCCGTCGCCATGAGCCGCTTCCATTCGCGGTACAGCGACCGGGTCGTCGTCTCGTCATTGATGTCCCCGACGCGCTCCGCGCCGTCGCGCGCCTCGCGGTGCTGCCCGCGGTTGAGCAGCGACCAATCCACCGCTGTGGCACGCATGCCGGTCTCTGATGCGTTGAAGATCTCCATGTCGTCCGGCGTGCCGAATCCTGCGGGCCCGAAGAAGCGCTCATGCGCCCGGTAGCGGTGGGTGTTCATCTCCTCGGGCACGCCGTTGAGCGCGTACACGTGAAACCTGATCTGCGTATTGTCGACCCGAACGGGGTCGATGACCCGGATGTGCGTGTCAAACATGAACATGTTCGGGAAGACGAAGATGATCAGCTTCGCGGAGACCGCCTCCAAGGACTCCGCGTCGTGGCGGGACTCCATGGCCTGCCGATATTCGGGGTACGTCTGCATCATCCGGCCGGTCCAGCTCGCGTTGGGGTTTAACCCCGCGGGTCGCTCCAGCAGGGCGTGGCCATGGTCGAAGCCGCGGGCGCAGCCCGCTGAGCGGAAGGCGCGCACGTCCTTGACGCGGCTCTCACCTGCGCGCTGCAGCACCCGCTGCCAGGACTCGTGGACGTAGTTGCCGTGGTAGCTGTCGGTGCCGTTCTCCGCCTGCCATTTCCAGTTGCCCGGGTACTCGAATCGGTGCGCGGTCGGCAGGACGCGCACCTCGCCGTCGGGTGAGCGGGCCAGCCAGCGGTCGATGTACTTCTGCAGCGGAGCGAGATGTTGCTCCAGGCTGGGCCCGCGGTCGGCGAGGCTGGCGAAGATGAACCCGCGGTGGACACCCGTGCGCGGAATCCGCTGGAGTCCGAGACCGCCCTTGTCCAGGTCTTGGTAACCGTCGGCCATGCTGACCCCGACCAGCGCGCCGTCGTTGGCGTACACCCAATTGTGGTAGGGGCAGCGGAAGTAGTTCGAGTGTCCGGAGTCGTCGCGGCAGACGACCGTCCCGCGGTGACGGCACCGGTTGAACAGCACGTAGATCTCGCCGTCCTCGTGGTGACTGACGATCACGGGCTGAGTGGCGATCGTCGCCGACTTGTAGTCTCCGACCTCCGGCACCTCCGAGACGTGGCCGACGTACACCCACGTGGTCGAGAAGATGTGCCGCAGCTCGGCCTGGAAGATTGCAGGGTCGTGGTAGAGGCGGTTGTGGATCCGGAACACCTCGCCGTCGTCGACGAGGTTCGCCAGGGCGGGGTGACTGTCCAGCGGCATTGAGCCCTCCTGTCGCAGCACTCGGGCTACTGCTCCCCGACGGACTGCGCCGAGCCGAGCCCTCGTGAGTGACTGACGCACGTGTCGCATAGCCGCACGTGGGATCTCGACCGAACTAGCGCAGTTCGATCAGGTCGTCTTGTGTCATGTCGGCCACCAATGGTGCCAGCGCTTCGATCAGCGGCATTTCGACACCGATCTCCGAGGCTGTCGCCAGGCCAACCTCCAGATCCTTCTTGGGGAACCGCAGCCGCTGTTTGCTCCAATCGGCGAGCGGACGATTGGCGCCCGTGCCGACGTTGAGGAACGCCCGGATTCTGCCCGGTTGTATCCCCCACCGTTTCGCGAGCGTCAGCGCCTCGTAGTCAGCGCGAAGGCACGCCCACAGCAGCAGGTTGTTCAGCGTCTTCGCGACCTGCCCCGCGCCGACGTCGCCGACGTGGCACACGTCGGTGGCGAACGCCGCGAACGCTTCCGCACACGCGTCGATCGCGGCGGCGGGACCGCCACACATCAACTGCAATGCACCCTGCTCCGCCCCGCGCTCGCCACCGACCAGCGCGACGTCGACCACTTGCACGTCCCGTTTCGCCGCCTTGGCCGCCAGTCGCTGGCAGGTGGAGGGCTTCGTCGACGCACAGATCGCGATGATCGTGCCGGGACGGGCAGCTTCGAGCACTGTCCCACTCCCGGTCAGGACGTCTTCGACCTGGTAGTCGTCGACAACGACCACGAGCACCAGGTCGGACGCGGCGGCGAGCGTGGCGGCACTGTCCATCGGCTGAGCACCGGCGACGGCGATCGCGTCGCGTGAGCCGGCGGCCACGTCGAACGCCGCCACCGGCCAGCCGCGGCGGACCAGCCACGTCCCCATCGTGCTGCCCATGCGGCCCCAGCCGATCACGCCGAGCGACTGAACCGTCTCGCTCCCATCTACCGCCATGAGTGAACTCCTGCTTCAGGCCGGAGGGAACTGCGTCTCTCCTCTAGCGCGGGCTCAGCCGTCGCCCCGGTCGCCCCGGCGGGCTAGCTGCTCGTACTCCGTGCGCCAGCGCTCCACCTCGTCGACGAAGGCCTCGACGTCGATCGCGAAGTAGTCCTCGAGGGCGAACAGGTCCTGGTGGGCAGGGGTGTGCAGCTCATCGACGTAGACCTGCTGGCCCGCATGGGACAGCAGCCAGTCGGTGAAGGCCATGCCACCGGCGGGGTTGGGGCCCTCCAGCAGCCCGATGCCGTTGGGGCGCACGAACACCGGCCTCGGGTAGGGCTCCCCGTCGACTGGCGCGCCCTGCTGGGCGACCTCGGGGATCATGTACGTGTGGATGACTGCGGTGAGCCCGTACTCCCCGGAGACGAGCAGCTCACGGATGGTCGAGTGGCCGCTGATGAACGCCGCGCCGGTGGCGATGTCATGCCACAGTTGCTGGATCTCCTCCTCGGACCGGCCCTCTTCCTGCCAATGCTGCGACAGCGCCATGTACCAGTCGCCGGCGGTCGCTTCGACGGCCATAAGCCCGTCGAAGCGTGGGTCGGCGAGGTCCTCCCAGCTGGCTGGCGGCTCGGTGACCAGGTCGGTGTTCCATCCGGGCGCGAAGACGGCGAAACGCGGCACCGTCCAGTCCTCGTACAGCGCCTCTTCGACCAACTCGTCGCGGAGGGGCGTGTCGTAGGGCACCAGGACGCCCTCGCGCGAGAAGGCGATCATATCGGGTCCGACCGTCTCGACGACGTCGGCGCCGGAGTTACCCGATGCGGACTCCTGCAGGATGCGCTGCTGGATCGGCTCACTCGACGCGCGGTAGACCTCCAGCGTCAGGCCGGTGTCAGCCTCGAAGGCGGCCTTGAAGGCCTCCACCGACTGATTGGTCAGCACGGTGTAGAGGCTGACCGTGCCGCTGGCCTCCTCCGCGAGCTCGACCAGCCGGTCCAGGCGTTCCTGGCCCTCCAGACCCTCGACCTGGCCCAAAACCTCTTGGACCGACCCCTCAACGGCGGCCTCGGCGGCCTCGCCGCCGGTGTCCGTCGCCCGTGCGCCGTCGTCGGCCGTCTGGGTCGGCGCGCCACCGCAGGCGGCCAGGAGCAGCCCTGTGACAACCAGGAGCCCGGACGGTCCGCCGAGCGGTCGAAATCGCGGCAGGGTCCTCATGCGACGCTCCTCACATGATCGGGGCGGGATGCCCGAACCTGGGTCACAGGGAACACTCGCACCGCTGCCGCGAATGACGCTGCCAGTGTGAGACGACATGGCTGCAAATTATGTGGGCGGCGAACTAGCGTCAATCGCTGGCGCCCGCACTTTGAGACATCCACGCGACGCCGACCGTCTCGCGAATCGAGATGATGTCCATTGACGAGGCCCGGCATCGGTGATTGCGTTGCGGGTCTCCTGCCGTAGGCGACGTCGAACAGCACCACTCTTCATGGGACTCGAGTAGTGCTCCTGTCGCACCACCCACCGGCCGCAAGCGGGAGCCGATGACCACAAAGTGAAGGGGCAGACCGACGCGATGACCAGGTACGGATGGCGCGCACGAATCGGCGTGATCAAGCCGACATACAGGCCCAAGAACTGGCACTACTGGTATGGCACCGCGCCGGCGGGTGTCGAGATCGTTCCCGCGGCGATCGGTTTCCGCAAGGGTGAGAAGCGAGGGTTCCTGGAGGGGTTCGACCGGGCGGAGGAGCTGGCCCACACGCTCAAGGACGCGGGCTGCGAGTTGGTGATCGTGCACGGTGCCCCACCGTTCATCCTCAAGGGCACGCAGTTCGAAGCGCAGTGGCGCGAGCGCGTGCAGGCGTCGTTGGGGATCCCGCTGCTCACACCGATGCAGCCGCACCTGTGGGCACTCAAGGCACTCGGCGTGAAGAAGGTCCTCGGCCTCACCTACTTCAGCGACGAGCTGAACGACGGGCTGCGGCGGTACCTGGAGGAGGAGGGCATTGAGGCCGTCATGGCCGGGGGCCTGCGCGCCACGGGTCAGGATGAGGGGGTGTTCTCGACTCCCATGCGCGCGCTGGACGACGTCGACGCGGGCGATTTCTACCGGTACTGCAAGCAGTCGTACAAGCGTCTGGGTAAAGAGTCTGCCGCTATCGAATGCTTCTACGTGAGCGGCAGCGGCTGGGATGTTGGGCCGGCGATCGCGCCGCTGGAGAGGGATCTGAAGGTCCCGGTGCTGTGGCCCCAGGCGATGTACACGTGGGCGGTCTACAGCACTCTCCAGATCTGCAACCAACGGCCGGACTTGGGGCAGTTCATCGAACAGTGGCCGGAGCTGAAGCATGAGTGAGCACGCGGCAGCGAGGAGATTCGTATGTCCATGATTCGAAGAGCGCTTCGGCTGGCGATTCCCCTCGCGCTTCTCGCGGCGTGTGGCCAGACCCCAACGGCGCCGGACCAAGACGCTGCTGCAGGCGCCGATGGCGGCGAGAGCGCAGGTGAGCCGGCGTCGGGATACGACGCCATCTTCGCCGAGCTCGAGGGCTTGGATCAAGACCAGCGTTGGGGGCGTCTGATCGAGCTCGCGGAGGAGGAAGAGGGCACGTTCCTCGTGTATGCAACGATCTCTGGTGACGAGATCGGGCCGTTGATGGAGGATTTCGAGGCGACAGTCGGGAGCGACGAGATCGAGACCGACTTCTACCGCGCGGGTAGCACGACGGTGCTCCAGCGGATTGTGCAAGAGGCGGATGCCGGTTCTCCAGAGGCGGACGCCGTCGTATCGACGGGCATCGAGATGGAGGTGCTCAGCAACGAGGGTCTCCTGCAGCCATTCGAGACGCCAGCCGCGGAGAACATCATCGAAAATGCTGTCTATCCCGACTGGGTTGGCGTCTACATCAACGTGTACACGGCGGCCTGGAATACCGACCTGGTCAGCGAGGCCGAAGTGCCGCAGACCTGGGAGGATGCGCTCACCTACACGGCAAGCCCCGTCGGTATCGAGCTGAAGAGCTACGACTGGTTCGCGACCCTCGTCACGGAGTATTTCATGGGTCAGCAGGGCCTGTCTGAGGAGGAAGCCGTACAGATCTTCCTGGATGCGGGGCCGAATCTGGTGCCGGTGGACGGACGGACCGGCCTCACGGAGTTCACAAGCGCGGGCCAGTTCAATATCGCACTTGCGACCTATACGCAGAACGTCGACGGCTTCCGGAACGAGGGGGCGCCGATCACGTGGGAGTCGCCCATCGAGCCGCTGGTGCAGCGTCCGAACGGCGTCACTCCGATGGCCGACAGCGACATGCCGGCCACCGCACTGCTCTTCGTCGACTACCTGCTGAGTCAAGACGGCCAGGAAGTCCTGGCTGGATTCGACAGAGTCCCCACGAACGTGAACGTGGAGGGCGCCATACCTGCCGAGTACGAGGTGGTGAGCGTCGACGTCGCGGAGATGGTCGAGAACCGCCAGAAGTGGATGGACCTCTACTCGCAGGTAACCGGAGAGCCCATCGAAGAAGAGGAGTAGCGCCCGACCGTCAAACCCAGGACCGAATCAGCACAGGGAGGACCTTCGTCGATGACGACCTACGGATGGCGCGCACGAATCGGCGTAATCAAGGCGACGTACCGGCCCAAGAACTTCAGCTACTGGTTCGACACAGCCCCGGCGGGCGTCGAGGTCGTCCCCGCGGCGATCGGCTTCCGCAAGGGCGAGAAGCGGGGCTTCCTGGAGAGCTTCGAGCGGGCCGAGGAACTGGCCCACACGCTCCGGGATGCCGGCTGCGAGTTGGTGATCGTGCACGGTGCCCCGCCGTTCATCCTGAGGGGCAGGGAGTTCGAAGCGCAGTGGCGGGAGACGGTACAGGCCTCTCTGGGGATCCCGTTTCTGACGCCGATGCAGCCACACGTCTGGGCGCTGAAGTCCCTCGGCGTCAAGAAGGTGCTTGCGTTCACCTACTACGGTGACGAGCTGAACGACGGACTGCAGCGGTACCTGGAGGAAGAAGGCATCGAGGCCGTCATGGCCGGGGGGTTGCGGCACGACGACCAGGAGGAGGGCCTGTATTCGACGCCACTGAAGACCCTTGACAGAGTGGACTTCGGGGAGTTCTACCGCTACTGCAAAGCGTCGTACGCACGACTGGGCGAGGAGGCCAAGAGCATCGAGTGCTTCTACGTCAACGGCAGCGGTTGGGACGCCGGCGCTGCGGTCATGCCGCTGGAGCAGGACCTGAAAGTCCCGGTCCTGTGGCCGCAGGCGATGTACATGTGGGCGACGTACAGCGCCCTGGACATCTGCAACCAGCGCGAGGGCTACGGGCGGTTCATCGAGCAGTGGCCCGCGCTGACGCCGCCGAGAGGCGCAGCTCATCCTTCGCCAGGCTGACCAAGGGTGCGCGGCCCCACGGAACCCACCGGCCGGCACGTTCGCGGGGAGCACCCGCCGGAGCGGCGTACGGGCCTGTTGGTCGTAGACATGACCCGGGCGCTCGCTGACCCCGCTGTGGCCGGGTGCGATCCTGCTGGCCCACCTGCGGCCGAGCACTGCCGACGTGTCCTCGACAGCGCGAGGACCGCGGGCCTGCCGGTGTGGTTCTCCCGTGGCGGTAAACGCTGGCACACGAGCACGGGCAGTCCGCTCAGCGAGACCGAGCGCGGCGGGTGGCTGCGCCAGAACGGCTGGCAGGATGATTCCAGGGAGCGGGCCGTGCTGGCCATGGAGATCACCCCGCAGCTGACACCGGCGCCGGGGGAGGTGGTGATCACCAAGAGCAAGCCGAGTGCCTTCTTCGCAACCCCGCTGCCCAGCCAGCTTCTTGGAGCGGGTGTCGGTAGGCTCATCGTGGTGGGGATGATGACGTCCGGCTGCGTGCGGGCCACGGTTTCGGACGCCTTCTCCTACGACTTGGACGTCGTCATCCCGGTCGAGTGCCTGGCCGACAGAGACGCCCCGGCGCACGAGGCCAACTTGCGGGACATGGGGCGGAAGTACGCCACGTTGTGCGCCACCGGCGACCTCGCCGATCGGCTGGTCCAGGGCAACCTTGCGGAGGCGGCTCGTGAGCACCGCCGCCATCGCCTGGGATGACGTGCGGCTCCCGGGCCCTGGGGCCCGCGCAGGTCGCGCTGGTGACCGGGGGCACGGGCGCGATCGGATGGCGGACGGTCGAAGGCCCCGACGCCGTCATGATGGGCGAGCGGACGCATAGGCTGCCGCTCCAAGGATGTTGCTGGAGGCGGCGCGCACCGTCAGGTGCGCGCGGAAAGGGCCAGGGGACGTTGCTCGAGGGCGGCATCGCCGAGCCACCGGTCGATAATCGCGCGTGGCGGGTCGGCTTCGGCACCACGCTCGCGCTGGCGATGGGCATGGGGCCGAGCGCGCTGTACGCACTCAACGTGCTCAGCCCGCTGGTGGTCACTGAGCTCGGATTGTCTCGCGCCGCCTTCGGTTCCCTCGCGTCCCTGTCGTTCGCCGTCGCGGTGCCATGCTCGATGGTGGGCGGCCGGGTGGTCGACCGGATGGGAGGTCGGCGCCTGCTCGTGGTGTTGTTCGCCAGCGCCGCGGTGGCGGTGCTCCTGCTCGCCCTCGCCGGCTCCTACCTGTGGCTGCTGGCGGCTGCCGCGGTCGCCGGATTCTCCCAGTCCACCTCCAATCCCGTGACCAACCAACTGGTCAGCGCCCATCTGCCGGCTGGTCGGCAGGGGCTGGTGATGGGTGTGAAGCAGTCAGGGGTGCAGATGACCCAGTTCGCCGTTGGCATGCTGCTGCCGCCCCTGGCGGTGCTGGTCGGCTGGCGCGCGTCGGCCGCAGTGTTGCTTGTGCCCGCAGTTGCGGCCCTCGCGCTGACCGCGCGCTACGTGCCAGGCCGTCTCGCGACGGCAGGTCGGTCCCCGGCCGGAACGGTGGGCGGAGGCTCGGCCGCCTTCGTGTGGTGGCTGTGCGGCTACCTGTTCCTGGTCGGCGTGGCCGTCCAGGCGGCAAACGCCTACCTGCCGCTGTACGCGTTCGAGGTCGTCGGGCTGCCGGCAGCGGTGGCCGGCAGCGTCGCAGGGCTCGTGGGTGCGGTGGGCATCGCGGGGCGCATCGGACTGGGACGGCTCGCCGAGCGGACCGGCGACCCCGGGCGCCTTCTCGTCGGCCTGGCGCTGGCCGCGGTGCTCGCCTTCGCCACCCTCGCCTGGGCCGGTTCGGCCGGATCGCTGCTGCTCATCGGCGCTGCAGCCTACGGCGCCACCGCCGCCACGGCCGTCGTGGTCGTGATGATTTCGGTGGTGCGTAGTCTCCCACCCCAGACGGTCGGGCGGGCCACCGGCTTGATGTCGCTGGGACTGTACGCAGGCTTCGCATCGGGACCGGTGGCCTTCGGGGCCCTTGTGGACGCAACCGGCTCGTACCGGCTGGGCTGGACGGCCGCAGCCGCGCTGTGCGCGGCCGGGGCGGGCGCGGCGGCAGGGTGGCGGCGCAGCATGCGGTCGCGCGGGAGGCAGTCATGAGCCACCACGGCTGACGCCGTGCTCGCCAACGAATGAGGAGCAGCCCGTGACCGAACGGACCCTGCGGCTGGCGATCGCCGACTACGACCGCGTCGCCGCCCTCGTCGACGGCAGCGTGCGCGTGCCCGGCGTGCGGCTGGGCATCGAGCACCTTGCTCCCTCCGAGACCTTCTACCGGATGCTGTCGGCCGACGAGTTCGACGTGAGCGAGATGTCGTTGTCCAACTATCTCATCGCTCGCGAACAGGGGCGCGCATGGATGGCCATCCCCGTCTTCCCGTTCCGCAGCGCCTTCCACATGAACATCTACGTGCGCGACGCGGCGGGGATCGAGGCGCCGGCCGGCCTGGCGGGCAAACGGTTCGGGCTTCCCGAGTACCAGATGACCGCGGCGGTGTGGGTCCGTGGAGCGCTCCAGCACGACTTCGGGGTGCATCCGAGCGAGATCGAGTGGTTCGTCGAGCGCAGTCCCGAGCTCAGCCATGGCGGCGAGACCGGCTTCACGCCGCCGCCTGGGGTGCGCATCGCCCGGCTGCCTGATGGTGAGACGCTGCAGTCGATGCTGCTCGCCGGCGCCCTTGACGCCGTCATGCCGAGTCCCTACCCCGGCATGGCCTCGCGGCTGAACCGCACAAGTGAGCACGACCTGCGCGCCGCTCCCGGCATCCGGCGGCTGTTCGGCGATCCCTGGGCCGAGGCTGTGCGTACCTTCCAGGCGCACGGGTTCCTGCACGCCAACCACACGGTGGTGGTGCAGAAGCGGCACCTCGAGAACGACCGGGGTCTGGCACGCAACCTTGTCGATGCCTTCGTCGACGCCAAACAGGTCGCCTACCGGCAACTGGCCGGACTCTCACGCTCCAGCCTGGTGCTCGGCGCCGTCCGCCTCGAACAGCAGCGGGCCGTGTTCGGCGCCGACCCCTTCCCCTACGGCCTCGCGGCCAATCGTGACGCGCTGGCCACACTGATCGGCTTCTCCAACGAGCAGGGGCTGACCCGGGAGCCACTCCAGGTGGAGGAGCTCTTCGCGGCCGGGACGCTGGACACCTGAGATCCACCCACTCGAGATTGAACCGTAGGCCTCGGATATGAGGGCGCCGGTTCAATCTTGGTCGGGTTCCTCGTGACAGGAGCGATTGGAAATCGCGCTAGTCGGTTGGTGCGCCGACGCCTCCGAGATCGGCGGACAGGTCAGCGGCGACCGCGCGCATGAGGGCCGCGAGCCGCTCCAGCCTCGGACCCTCCAGGCGTGCGCGGGGGCCGGAGACCGCCAGCGCGGCGACGGCGAC
>WHTC01000103.1 GCA_009379795.1 Nitriliruptorales bacterium
GAGGTCGCATAGATCAGCGTGGGCCTGCGGCCCCGCCCGCCTCGCACCCCGACCGCCACACGAACCCACCAGCCCCGCCGACGCCGGGGTACAGACGAGCCTGCCCCAAGATGCACTTGACAGAACCTACGGCCAGCTAGGCTGCGGGGGATGTTCGTCGACGAGGTCAAGGTGCATGTCCGCAGCGGGCGCGGCGGCAGTGGCGTGACCTCTTTCGCGCGCCAGCCCTACGAGCCCCGGGGCCGTCCTGACGGCGGGGACGGCGGTCACGGGGGCAGCGTGATCGTGCGCGCGTCCCGGGATGTGGCCACCCTGGTGGACTACCATCACCGCCCGCACCGCTCGGCCGGCGGCGGCGTTCACGGCGAGGGCGACCTGCGCCGAGGCGCCGACGGCGACGACGAGGTGCTGCTGGTGCCGATCGGCACTGTGGTGCGCACCGACTGCGGGCGTTTCCTCGGGGACCTCCTGGATGAGGATGACGAGATCGTGGTCGCACCGGGCGGGCGCGGGGGGCGGGGCAACGCCGCCTTCCGCAGCGGCAACCGGCGCGCGCCACGCTTCCACGAACTGGGTGAGCCCGCGCACGAGCACTGGATCCGCCTGGAGCTCAAGCTCGCCGCCGATGCGGCGCTCGTCGGCTACCCCAACGCCGGAAAGTCGTCGCTGATCGCCCGGCTGTCGGCCGCCAAGCCCAGGATCGCCGACTACCCGTTCACCACCCTGGCGCCCAACCTCGGGGTCGTGCGGGTCGACGGCGTCGATTTCGTCGTGGCCGACGTTCCCGGGCTGATCGAGGGCGCCAGCGACGGCCGCGGGCTCGGGCATCGCTTCCTGCGCCACGTCGAGCGCGCCGTCGTCCTGGTGCACGTGCTGGACTGCGCGAGCTACGAGCAGCGGGATCCGCGCGCGGACCTGCGCACGGTCGTGACCGAGTTGGAGCGTTATCAGCGTGACGTGATGGACGCCGCGGCCAGCCAGCCACTGCTGGAACGGCCGGCGCTGGTGTTCTTGAACAAGATCGATGCGGACCCTGAGACCGCCGAGATCATCCGCCCCGACCTGGAGGCCGAGGGCTGGGATGTGCTGGAGGGCAGCGCGGTGACCGGCGCCGGCGTCGACCGGTTGCGCCTGCGCCTGGCCGCCCTGGTCTCGGCCGCCCGCGCGGAGCGCTCCCGCGCCGAGCAGGACAGGCCCGAGCCTGCGGCGCGGCCGGTGCTGCGTCCCGCCAGCGCCCAGACGGGGGCAGACTTCCAGGTCGAGAAGGCCGACGGCGGGTGGCGGGTGCGCGGGGAGCGTATCGAGCGCTGGGTGTACATGACTGACCTGGACAATCCCGAGGGCGTCCGCTACCTGCAGGGCCGCCTGGTCCGCGCCGGGATCGAGCGCGCCCTCGCCGAGGCCGGGGCGCGCCGCGCGGACGATGTCGAGATCGCCGGCCGGGTCTTCAGCTTCGATCCCGAACCGGGGGTGCTGCCCGAGGACGGCGGGTGAACGTGTCCCGGCGTTTCGAGCGCCCGGGCCGAGTGGTCGTGAAAGTGGGTTCGTCGAGCCTGCGCGCCGTCGACGGCGGGCTGGACCGGGCAGTCGTCGGCGACCTGGTGGCGCAACTCGCCCGGTTGCGGGGCCAGGGGATCGCCGTGGTGCTGGTCTCCAGCGGGGCGGTCGCGGCCGGCCTGTCGCCCCTGGGCATGAACAGCCGCCCCTCGGATCTGCCCGGCCTGCAGGCGGCGGCCAGCGTTGGCCAGGGCCTGCTGCTGCATACCTACCAGGCGCGCTTCGCCGAACATGGCCTGGCCTGCGGTCAGGTGCTGCTGACCACTGAGGACATGGTCCACCGCACCCGCTTCCTCAACGCGCGCAACACCTTCCAGCGCCTGCTGGGACTCGGGGCGGTGCCCGTGGTCAACGAGAACGACACCGTCGCCACCGACGAGTTGCGGTTCACCGACAACGACCGCCTGGCCGCGCTGGTGGCCAGCATGCTCGGCGCCAACCTGCTGGTCCTGCTGTCCGACGTCGACGGCCTGCACGACGACCACCCGGCGACCGGCGCTCCGCTGCTCGACCGCGTCGACGACTTCCGTGCCCTCGGCACGCGTCACTACGGCCTCAGCAGCTCCGGGGTGGGCACCGGTGGGATGGGGAGCAAGCTGGAGGCGGCCCGCATCGCCACCTTCAGCGCGGCGCACACGGTCATCGCCAACGCCCGCCGTCCCGGGGTGGTCGCCGAGGTGGTCGGGGGCCGGCCGGTCGGCACGTGGTTTCCTCCGTCACGGCGACGGCCCGAGAGCCGCAAGTTGTGGATCGCGTTCGCCCCCCACCCTCGGGGCCGGATCGTGATCGACGACGGTGCCGTGCGGGCGCTGACCGAGCGCGGGTCGTCGCTGCTGGCGGCCGGGATCACCGACGCGCAGGGGGACTTCGGACCTGGCGACGCGGTAGACGTGGTCGGCCCCGACGGCCGCATCGTGGCCCGAGGGCTGGTCGCCCACGGCCAAGTGGATGTGCTGAAGGTGCGCGGCCTGTCCAGCGATCAGGTCGCTTCGGTCCTCGGTGACGACGCCCGGGCCGCGGTCATCCACCGTGACCAGCTCATCGTCGTCGCCTGACCTGCCGGTCAGCCGCGTCCGCCCGCATCCCCCGGACGCTCCAGCCGCTGCCCGCCGCGGCGGTCGGGCAGATCCTCGGGGTCCAGGTGATGATCGCGCTTCAGGTGGTCGTCGAGCTCGTCGGGCGTGATGAACCGCAGCGCGCACTTCGGGCACTGCCGGACGGCACGCATGCTGCCACCTCCCTACGCCTTGGGGAACGGTGGCGGTGCGCTTCGATTCTTCCACAGCTCCTGGTCGGCGACCTGCAGCACCAATTGTGCCAGCAGCGGCGGCTCGACCTCCAGCAGGCGCCACAGCTCCAGCGAATCGCCCAGGTCGCTGCGCCAGCGCGCGAGCACCTCGTCGTCGTCACGGTCAAGCTCGATCAGCAGTGCTCTGGTCGGTGCCAGCTTGCGCGTGGAGATCTTGGCGATGAATTCCTCGCCCGAGTGCGTCCAGCCCAGCCGCACGACGAACTCCTCGGGAGAGGCACTCTTGAGGCCGTTGGCCACGCTGGTCAGGTGCTGGACAAGGTCGGCGTGGCGCTTGAGCCTGGCCTCCGCGAGCTCCCGTTTGCGCCGCTCCTCCGCCACCTCCCGCTTCCGCACGGCGCGGTCCATCGCCGCCTCGGCCTCGGCTCGCTGCCTGGCGAGCTCAGCGTTGCGGGCCAGCTTGGCGGCAAGCTCGGCTTCGAAGTCGGTCATACTCCAGCGTCCTTGGTGTCGGCGGATGTCCAGTCTCGCACCGGCGACGGCGGGCACGGGGCCCACCGGTACCATTCTCTGCGACGTCGAGGACAGGAGGGCCGTGTGAAGACCGTGCTGGAGGTCTGCGCCGCCGCCAAGCGTGCCGCACCCGTGCTGGCCCGGACTCCCACCAGTCGCAAGAACGCCGCGCTGGAGCAGATGGCCCTGGCGCTGGACGCCGGGCACGACCGGGTGCTCGAGGCCAACGCGCAGGACCTCGACAACGCCCGCGCGCAGGCGGTGGCCGGTGCACTGCTGGACCGCCTGACCGTGACCCCGGAACGGCTCGAGGGCATCTCGGCGGCGCTGCGTGAGCTGATCGCGCTCACCGACCCCGTCGGCCAGGTCGTCCGCGGCTTCACGCTGCCCAACGGCCTGCAGATCCGCCAGGTGCGGGTCCCGCTCGGCGTGATCGCGATGGTCTACGAGGGCCGCCCGAACGTCACCGTGGACGCCGCGGGGCTGGCGCTCAAGAGCGGCAACGCCTGCGTGCTGCGCGGGTCGTCGACGGCGATCGCGTCCAACACCGCCCTGGCCGCGCTGCTGCGCGAGGCGCTGACCACGCAGGATCTGCCCCCTGATCTCGTGTCGCTGGTGCCTGACACCTCCCGGCAGAGCGTCAAGGAGCTCGGACGGGCCCGCGGCCTGGTCGACCTGCTGATCCCGCGCGGAGGCGCCGGGCTGATCCAGGCCGTGGTCGGCGATTCGCAGGTCCCGGTGGTCGAGACCGGCGTGGGCAACTGCCACGTGTACGTGGACGACGCGGCCGACCTGGACAAGGCCCACGCGATCGTGCGCAACGCCAAGGTGCACCGTCCCAGCGTGTGCAATGCCGCCGAGACGCTGCTGGTGCACGCCGGCGTCGCAGACACCTTCCTGCCGGCGATCGCCGAGACGTTGCGCGCGGACGGGGTGGCGCTGGTCGGGGACGCCGAGGCCCAGCGTCTCGCCGGGGCGGATCCGGCGACCGAGGAGGACTGGGACACCGAGTACCTGGATCTGCGACTGGCCGTCCGGGTGGTCGACTCGCTTGAGCAGGCGCTGGCGCACATCGCCGAGCACGGCACGCTGCACACCGAGGCGATCGTCACCGAGGATCGCGCCGTCGCGCGGCGATTCGTCAGCGAGGTCGACGCCGCAGCGGTGATGGTCAACGCCTCGACCCGCTTCACCGACGGCGGGGAGTTCGGCTTCGGCGCCGAGATCGGCATCTCCACGCAGAAACTGCACGCCCGCGGGCCGATGGGCCTGGCCGAGCTCACGACGACGAAGTACGTGGTCGAGGGCGACGGGCAGGTGCGTGGCTGACGTCGGGAACCTTCCAATCCGGCAGTTCGCGCAGCGTAGACTCCGCCCTATGGCTCGGCGTTGCCTGGGAATCATGGGTGGCACGTTCGATCCGATCCATCTTGGGCACCTCGTCACGGCCGAGCAGGCGCGAGTCGATCTTGGTCTCGACGAGGTGCTGTTCATCCCGGCCGGTCAGCCGTGGCAGAAGGACGGCACCACCCCTGCCGAGCACCGCTACGTCATGACCGTGCTGGCCACCGCGGCCAACCCCGCTTTCCGGGTCAGCCGGGCCGAGATCGACCGTCCCGGACCGACCTACACGGTGGAGACGCTGCGCCGGTTGCGGGCGCGCCTGCCCGACGCGCATCTGTGCTTCATCACTGGCGCCGATGCGATCCGCAGCATCCTCACCTGGAAGGACGCCGAGGAGTGCCTGCAACTCGCCGACTTCGTCGCGGCGAGCCGTCCCGGCCACGATCTGGGGGCGCTGGAGGCTGAGGGGTTCACGGATCAGGTGCGCGTCCTGGACGTCCCGGCGCTGGCGATCTCCTCGACCGATATCCGCGAACGCTTCAAGGCCGACCGGTCCGTGTCCTACCTCATCCCTGCCGAGGTGGAACAGTACGCGCGCAAGCACGGTCTGTACGGGACCGTTGGGGGGTTGGAGGCTGATGAGCCCTGCTGAGCCGGGCAGGGGAAACGAGGGCGGCTCACCTGAAGGCCGGCGGCGAGGGCGGTTGGCCCGCCAGCGGCGGCAGCGTCGCGTCACCATCGCGGTGGCGATGCTGGCGGCGGCGTTGATCCTGGCCACGGCGGTGGTGCTGATGCCGCTGCTGACACGCGGCGAGGAGGGTATCACCAGTGGGCTGCGCCGGCCGCCGGAGCCGGTCATCGAGCAGACCCTGCTGCTGGTGGGCTACGACGAGCCGGGCGGCCTGGCGACGGGCGCCACGCTGCTGTCGGCACGCTCGGACGACGAGCCCTCCGCAGTGATCTTCATCCCCATCGGGCTGGTTCTGGACGTGCCGGGGATCGGCCTGGACCGCCTGGCGCTCGCTTACCGCTACGGCGGGATCGAACAGTTCGAGAGCACGATCGAGTCCGCGCTGCGGGTGGTGATCGATCACACCGTGGCGGTAAGCGGCGACGGACTCGCGACCCTGCTCGGCCAGGCCGGACCTCTGACGATCGACGCCGACGAGCGCCTGGTCGTGCGAGACGAGGACGGTCAGCAGCAGGTGATCGTCGAGGAGGGTCAGCAGGTGCTTGATGGCGAGCGCCTTGCCGTCTACTGGGGCCACATGAGCGAGTCCCAGTCGCCGCTCATTGTCCACAAGCGCCAGAAGAAGGTGCTGGCCGCGTTGCTCACCAAGGCCGCCGAAGATCCCGCACGGCTCGAGGAGTTCCTCGCGCAGCCCGCGGACCTGCTGGAGACCGACGCCGACCCGCGGACGCTGTCCGGCATCTTCGCAGGCTTGGCCCGGGCCGCGCACGACCAGCGGTTGCTGTTCGAGCAGGTGCCGGTCCGCCCCTTCGGCGGGCGGGAGACCGGAGAGGGCGCGCTGTTCCGCCTCGGCGAGGAGGCCAGGGACGTGGTGCACGCCCTGCTGCCGGGCAGTGCGGTGCGGAGCGAGGACATCCAGGCCACCAGCGTCCACGTGCGCGACGGCGTCGGGCGACCCGGGATCGGCAAGCACATCGCCGAAGCCCTGGAGGGCGGCGCGTTCCAGGTCGTGCTGACCGACGACGCAGACCGTGACGACGTCGCGGCGACCGCGATCGTCGCGTACGAAGACTCGCCGGAGGCAAGGGAAGCCGCCGAGGCGGTGCGACGGCGCCTGGGTCTCGGTACGATCCACATTGGCAGGGATCCGCCGTCGGCGGTGGACGTGACGATCATCGTCGGCGAGGATCTCCTGGAGACAGGAACCCCTGCCGGCAACCACAACCAGGCATCGACCATGGAGCAGGACAGCTGAACGTCGACACGAACGAGTCCCGAGCCCTCGCGCTGGCGGCCGCCGACGCGGCAGCCGGCAAGAAGGCCTCTGACATCCGGATCCTCGACCTCGGTGACCTGCTCGGGATCACCGATTTCTTCGTCCTGGTCTCGGCCAGCAACGAGCGTCAACTCGGCACCATCGCCGAGGAGGTGCAGCACCGCCTCAAGCAAGGACGCGGTCGGGCACCCTTCCGCCGCGAGGGGAAGCGCGACACAGGCTGGATGCTGATCGACTACGGCGACATCGTTGTGCACGCCTTCACCGAGGAGCAGCGCCGCTTCTACGGGTTGGAGCGGCTGTGGGCGGACGCCCCGGTCGTGCCATATGAGGCGAGCGCGCAGTCGCCCAACGGCGACGGCGCGCGCGCCGACGGCGCCGCCTGGTACGCCGTGGGCGGTGCGGCCAAGGACTGACCAGCGACCGCGGGAAGGGCTCCAGGTTGCCTGATCGTGCCGTGGGCTGACAGGGCGGTCGCGGCCTTACCGCTTGCGGAAGGCGGCTGCCAGCCCCCGGTCGTAGGTCTGGAGGGCGCGGACCTCCCGTCGAAGGCAGCACGCGAGGTGGATGAGATCCCTGGCTCCAAGCCCCCCATGGCGGGACACCAGCGAGCGCGCGAGGAGGATGTCTTCGGTCTCGAGGGGCCAGATGGTCCCAACCCCGGTTGCGAGTTCCAACGCGGCATCGAGGGTAGGAAGTCGCCCTACCGGCAGGTAGGCGTGAACGAGTTCCTGGAGGACCTCCGCAGATGTCGCCAGGGCCTGGCCCTCGCCGATCGCCGTCGCAAAGAATTCTTGGGCCTGCTCACGCAGGGCGTGGGGACGGCCCACGGCGTACATGAAGACGTTGGTGTCGACGAAGATCACGCGCCGCCGGTTCCCTCGGCCCGAGAAGCGGCGATGACCGCCAGGTGCTGTTCCCAATCGGGCTCTTGGCCCGTGTCCGTGTCCGGGAGATCGGCGAAGAACGCCCGCAGAGTCTGCGGGCTGTCCAGGGGGGAAGGACGATGCTCGGCGAGTCGGCGGCGGCCGGCATCGCGGAGCCAGGCGCTCAACGAGAGGCCCTCGCTTGCCGCTCTTCGCCGGAAAGCTTCCCGCTCCTCGTCATCAATGATGACCTGAACACGGCTACTCATACACACTCAGCATACACAATCTTGTGCGGGATGCGCTGGCGGGCGCATGCTCGGCCGAACGGCAATATCGGGGCGCCCGCGGTCGTCTTTGTTGTCAGGAGCGTCGGCGCGCCGAGACGAGGTGGCAGGCCACGGACGCAAGCAGCGAGGACTTCACCCGGGTCGCGAGGGAGCAACTGCCGCGGCTCTACTCGCTCGCGCGCCACCTCGTCGACGACCAGGCTGAGGATCTCGTTCAGGAGTGCCTGCTCAAGGCGTTCCGTGGCTTCGGCCGTTTGCGGGACCACCAGGCCGCGCCCGCCTGGCTGACCACGATCCTCGTCAACTGCGCGCGCGACCGCTTCCGCACCGGCGCACACCGCCCGCAGGAGGCGCCGCTGGGCGACGTCGAGGACTTTTCCCTGTACCGGCAGATCGCCGTCGAGGATCCGTTCCCGTACTCCGACAGTCTCCATCTCGACTTCCTGTGCCGTTTCGGCCCGGAGGACGTGTGGGCCGTGCTGCGGACGCTGCCGGAGCCCTACCGGGTGCCCCTCATGCTCGTGCACATGGAGGATCTGCCCACCAAGCAGGTTGCGCGCCTGCTTGAGCTGCCCCTCGGCACACTCCTGTCGCGCCTGCACCGCGGCCGCAAGCTGTTCGAGCGGGAGCTGTGGGAGTACGCCGTCCGCCACGACCTGCTCAAGACAGCCTTCCAGAAGGAGCCCGCATGATCACCTGTGCCGAGGCGGTCGGCCGGCTGTGGGCGTACCTGGAACGCGAGCTCGACGTCGCCGGGCGCGCCCAGGTCGAAGCCCACCTCGACGTGTGCCGCCGCTGCTGCGGCGAGGTCGAGTTCGCCGAGGAGCTGCGCCGCATGCTCGCCACGACCCCACCGGAGTTCCCCCGCGACGTGCAGCACCGGCTGGAGAGCTTCCTGGAAGATCTGGATGCCCCATGAGCGACCTCATGCACAAGGCCGAGATCCAGCGGCTGGTCGTCGGCGCCTACCGGGCCGTGGGCAGCCCCGGCGGGGCCGGCAGCGTCGCCTACACCGGTGCGCAGCTGGCCGGGCTGCCTGCCGGGGCGGTCGAATGGTCGCTCGGCGTCGGCAACCCGGTCGCGTGGGCGGACCTGCGCGCCGGGGACGTGGTGCTCGACCTCGGCTGCGGCGGTGGGATCGACACACTGCTGGCCGCCGGTAGCGTCGGTCCGAGCGGGCGCGCCATCGGCCTTGACCTGGTGCTGGAGATGTGCGCACGCGGCCGCCGCCACGCCGTTGAGGCCGGGGTCGCCAACGCCTGCTTCGTCGGCGCTGAGATGGAGGCCATCCCGCTGCCCGACGACTCCGTCGACGCGGTCGTCTCCAACGGCGTCGTGAACCTGTCGGCGCGCAAGATGCGGGTGCTGTTCGAGGCCTTCCGCGTGCTCCGCCCCGGTGGGCGCCTGTGCCTGACCGACCTCACCATCGAGGAGGAGCGGCTGCCGGTGGAGGTGCTCACCCACCCCGCTGCCTGGTCGGGGTGAGTGTCGGGCGCGATGGCGGAGCGTGTCTTCGTCCGCAGCATCCGCAGGGTCGGGTTCACTGGCGTGACCGTGCACGAGCGGAATCTGTTCGGCGTGGACGACTGCGCCCGCTACCCGCTGTTCGGCGAAGACCTGCTGGCGACCATGCGTCGCACGATCCCGCGCGAGCGTCACGACGAGGTCGCCACCTGCGTGACCGTCTCGGCATCCAAACCCTTCGAGGCCCGGAGTCGCACGGAGCCTTCGACTGAGGACGCCGCTGGCGACGACCTTATTGCATCTGGACAGCGAGGCAATCCGACCGCGCGCGGCGGCGTCCTCCACGACATGAGCGAGCAGTTGCCGACCTTCGACGCCGGGCGCCGCGCCTGCGGTGACGGCATCGGCCGGGACCTGCGCGGATGGTGGGCAGGCCTTCCGGCGGCCACCCGCACCGCCTTGGTGGTGCGCGATCCATCGTCCAAGACCGACGTCCCGGCTCTCGCTCGCATGCTCGGCCACGCGGTCGAGCGCCAGACGGAGACGGACGGTGCGCTGCGGCTCATCGTCCGCACGAAGGGAGAAGCGTGATGCCCAAGCTCATCTTCAACTGCACCCACGGCAGGGACGATGCGGAACGGGCGACGCTGCCGTTCATCGCCGCGAACGTCGCTGCCGTCTCCGGGCAGGTGGCGTACGTGCTCCTGACCGTCGAGGGCGTGTGGCTGGCCACCAACGGCTACGCCGACGACATCCACTTCGAGGGCATGCCCGAGCTGCGCCCGCTGATCGACGAGTTCGTCGACAGCGGCGGCGCGGTGTGGGCCTGCGGCGCATGCACAAAGCCGCGCGGCATCACCGAGGACCAACTCCGCAAGGGTGCCCAGATCGTCGGCGCCGCGATGGTGGTCGAGGAGATCGCCGGCGGCGCGCAGCACATCAGCTTCGCCTGAGGGAGGAATCACCATGAGCGCGACCACTGCACCAGTCACCGCGGGGGCTGCGACGACCCGCCTGCGCGCTGGCGCGGGGATCATGACCGCCGCCGCCGCAGGGTTCATCGGGTATGCCGTGATCTTCTTCGTCCGCAACTTCACCGACGCGTTCCTGGAGCTGGGCATCGGACCGGAGCAGGTCGACGTCGGCCGGCGCGAGATCCTGCAGTTCAGTCCATCGCTGTACCACTACATCGGCCACCTGCACATCGCCGTGTCGGGCTTCATCGCCGCTACCGGCCTGGCCGTGGCGCTGCTGGCGTGGTACGGCGTCCGGCGGGGTCAGCTGTGGGCGTGGGTGGCCGCGGTCAGCGCACCCGTGCTCGGCCTGGCCGTGGCGCTGCCCGCCCACTACCCGAACGGGTTCGACACCCTCGGCCACCTCGGCCTCGTCTACGCGGCCACGCTGGTGTTCGTGGCCGGTGCGCTGCTTGCGCTGCCGCCGCTGCTGGAAGGCCGGCGGTGACCGCGGCCGGACTGGCGCCCATCGACACGGACGCTCTCCGGGCGGCGGTGCGCGGCAAGTACGCCGCGGTGGCAACCGACCCGGGCGGCGCCCACCACTTCCACACGGGCAGGCCCCTCGCGGGCCTGCTCGGCTACCCACCGGCGATCGTGGATGCGCTGCCCGAGGAGGCGGTCGAGGCGTTCGCGGGAGTGGGCAACCCCTTCTCGTTGCGGCCGCTGACGCC
>WHTC01000439.1 GCA_009379795.1 Nitriliruptorales bacterium
TGCTGGCCGACCGCATCACCCTGGACCACCGCCGGGCGGGCCTTGACGAGCGACGCACCGCGATCCTTGACTACGCGGTGAAGCTCACGACCCAGCCCCTGGAGTGCGACCAGGCGGACCTGGAGCGCCTGCGCGGCCTCGGCCTGAGCGATGAAGAGGTTTGGGATGTCGCCGAGATCGCCGCCATGTACAACTTCACCAACCGCATGGCGCTGGCCACCGGCATGCTCCCCAACCGCGAATACCACGCCCTCGCCCGCTGACCATTGGCGGGCAACCCTACTCCCCAGGGTCGAGGGAGAGCGGCCGGTCGTAAGGAAAGTAGGGCTCCGCCACTCGCAGTTGCTCATACACGCCTGGCGGCATGTCCCTGCGGTCCGCCGTGAGGAGGCAATCGGCCTCGCCGCGAATCCCGCTCGCCAGATGAACCGCATCGCGCGGGTTGCGGATGCTGTGCTGTCCTGCAAGGGATCGGGCCAGGCGGGCCACGGCCAGATCGACATCCACCCACACGAAGAAGGGCTGGAGCAGGAACGCGTCCAGCCTGAGATCCTGACCGGTAACCTGGATGGTCCCCGGATCACGAATCAACTCCGCCACCACCATGGTCGAGGCAACGATCTTGTAGAGGCCCTGTTCGGCGCCGTCGAAGATCTCCCGCGCAATCCCTGCGCGCCGCGGTGTGGAAGCCGAGGCACCGTGAAGGAAGTCGATGAAGACGTTGGTATCCAGGCAGGGCCGTTGGTAGCGCTCAGTCGCCATCCGTGGTGCCCTCGGTCTCCGGTTCATCTCTCAAGCGACTGATGTACTCGGCCGTACTGAGACCGCCGGTGAAGCCGGGATCGCTGCCATACATCTGCGCCACGGTCGGCAACTCTTCTGCAGTCGGCAGGACTTCCAGCTCGCGCATGCGCATCCGGCTGACGCCACTGTCCTCGCTGTAGTGGACGATTCCGCGTGCGACGACACGCTTGCCGAAGGCCTCTTTGACTGCCGGGAGCAACTGGCTTTCGAACTCGCAACGAACGGCGCGTCCGTGAATCTCCTCGTACACCGTGGCGTAAGTCCCACCACGTCGACCGATGGTGTCCAGAGCCCCGGTGACCGCTCCGATGGAGGAGAATCGTGGGATGACCATCCTCCGGATGGCCTCACCCGCCTCTTGGGTCAGGCTCGCTGCCTCTCCGCTTTCCACGTCCACTGCGCGAAGAGCGTTCGCCCCGTCAGGGCTGAAGGCCCGGACGACCTTGCCCAGACCTTCCACCGTGCTCATGCTGAGGTCCGGCGGCAGGCCCTGGTCGGTCTGAATCACCCGCAACTGCGTGATGTAGCGCCTGCGCACCCGCGCTGCGTAGCCATCCGCGACATCGTCGCGTACCGGCTGCTCTCGCAGGATGGCCACGCCGCTGCGATTCTCCAGGCGCTCGAGCTGCCAGCTCAGCAGGGCAGTTTCGCCGGGGGCCAGTGCCCGGTCTACGTCGATGACGCCGTCCAACAAGGCTGTCATCGCATCGAGGAACACCCGGAACGGGACCGTGCCGGGCTCTCCATCGAGAATCAGGCGGAGCATGCCA
>WHTC01000116.1 GCA_009379795.1 Nitriliruptorales bacterium
GCGAACAGGTCCTTGCCGCGGATGGAGGCGTCCACGACCTGCACCGGGTGGTACAGCGGCAGGTCGAGGTAGCGGCGCAGTTGCAACAGGCAGCCGGGATTGGCGGTCACGACCGCCTGCGCGCCGGTGGCCAGGATCGAGGCGGCCTTGCGGCGTCCGAGCTCCGCGGCCGGCTCGGGCTCGACCAGGTTGTAGATCCCGGCTGACCCGCAGCAGATCTCCGGGTCGGCGATCTCGGCGACTTCCAGGCCGGGGATCGCGCGCAGCACCCGCCTCGGCTCGGCGCGCACGCCCTGGGCATGGGCCAGGTGGCAGGCGTCGTGGTAGGCGACGCGGGCGGCCAGCGGCTGCCGCGGCGTCTGGACGCCCAGTTCGTCGAGGACTTCGCTCAGGTCCCGGACCTTGCGGGAGAAAGCCTGCGCCCTCTCGGCATAGGCGGGATCGTCGCGCAGCAGGTGGCCGTACTCCTTCATCGTGGAGCCGCAGCCGGCCGCGTTGACCACGACGGTGTCGACCCCGGCCTCGTCGAACGTGTCGATCAGCATGCGGGCGTAGGCCAGCGCCTCGTCCTCGCGGCCCGCATGCACCATCAACGCCCCGCAGCAGCGCTGCCCCGGCGGCGCGACGACCTCACAGCCCTCGGCGCTCAGCACCCGCACGGTGGCGGCGTTCACCTCGGCGAAGAACACCCGCTGGACGCAGCCCGTCAGCAGGCCCACGCGGCGGGGGCTGGCGCCGGGCGCCTGGGCGGGGGTACGGGCGAGGGTTCGCCGCCGAAGGTCGGACAACCGGACGTCGGGCAGCAGTTCGGAGAGCGCTCGCAGGCGGGGCGACAGCCAGGTGTCCAGCCCGGTGAAGCGCAGCAGTCGGTCCCCGCCGAGGCGCTGGTAGAGCCAGCCGAGCAGCGCGGCGATGCGCAGCCGGGCGGGGTGCGGGAACAGGGCGAAGATCAGGGAGCGGAACAGTCGATCGCCGCGGGAGCGGGGATGGTTGCGTTCGATCTGGGCCCTGGTCGCCTCGATCAGCTCGTCGTAGCGCACGCCGGAGGGGCAGGCGGTGACACAGGCCATGCAGCCGAGGCAGGCGTCGAAGTGCCCGACGAAGACGTCGCTCATGTCGGTCCCGCCCTCGAGACCCAGCTTCATCAAGTAGATGCGCCCCCGCGGGGAATCCATCTCTTCGCCCCACAGCGCATAGGTCGGGCAGGTGGGCAGGCAGAATCCGCAGTGGACACAGTCGTCGATGCGCGCGGTCGACGGCGGGTGGTGGGCGTCGAACGCGATGCCCAGCACGTCACCGTGCGGATCGGGGCCGGATGCTTCCGTCACTGACTGCTCCCCTCCTCGCGCACTGCCGCCCCTTCAGATGCCTCCGACGAAGCGGCCCGGCGCGCAACGCCGTTCCGGGTCGATCTGCTCCTTCACCCGGCGCATCACGGCCAGCGACGAGGGCGCCGGCCCGTCCGGGTCGTACCAGGGGTCGACCAACTCCCCCACCCTCTCCAGGCGGCGGCGCAGCACCACGCTGCCGCCCATCGCGGCCACCGCCCGCCGCCAGTCCCGCACGACGGCGGCGTGCGCGGCCGCGTCGCCGCCGCGCAATCGGGCGGTGTGCAGCCCAACGCCCGCGTGACTGGAAAGGACCGCCTCGACCTCAACCCCGGCGGCCGCCCGGCTGAGCGCGTCCGCGACGTCGGCCAAACGGTTGGGCAAGGTCGCGGCGCGCGCGACGGTTTCGCCGGGCTTTCCGGCGTGCCCGGCGGTGATCGCCTCCCACGCCGCCTGCTCCTCCCGGCCGTCCAGGGTCTCGGCTCCGGCGGCCAACGCCTCGCCCTCGGTGGAGGCCGCGAGGCGGCGCAGCGCGTCGATCTGCGCGGCCACGCCCGCGGGCCGCCCTTCCAGGCGCACGAACAGTGACCCGTCGGCGTGCTCGACGGCGGCCGGCACGATCGGGGCGGCGAGCAGAGCGAGCGCCAGGCGGGTCGAAGCCCCCGGGCCGGCCGGCAGGCGGACGGTGCTGGTCGTCTCCGGGAGCGGGTGCAGGCGGAGAACCAGCTCGGTGACCAGCGCGAGCGTGCCGAGCGAGCCGCACAGTAGCCGGACAAGGTCGAACCCGGCGACGTTCTTCACCACCCTGCCGCCCGACTGGGCGACGGTCCCATCGGCGAGCACCAGGGTCGCACCGATAGCCAGATCCCGGAGGGTGCCGAAGCGGTGGCGGATGGGCCCGGCGTCATTGGCGGCGAACAACCCGCCGACGGTCGCGCCCTCGGCGACGCCGGGCGGGTCCAGCGCCAGGCGCTGGCCGCTGGCGGCGAGTTCCGCCTGCAGCCGGGCCAGCGGCAGGCCGGCCTGGACGACGGCGGTCATGTCGCCGGGTGAGTGCTCGACGAGCCTGTCGAGGCGGCGCGTGTCGACGACCGCCTCGATCGGCTCGCCGCGGGCGCCCCAGTCCCGCTTGGTCCCGGCTCCCCGAAACAGCAGCGTCCCGGTGCTGTCGCGCAGCGCATCGCGGGCTTCGGCGAGGTTGCGAGGTCGCAGGGTGGTGGCGACCTGCTCACCGACTGTCACAGCCGCTCCACCACCCCGGCGGTCTCCAGCGGATGAGGCTTGTAGGGACCTGGGCGCTCACCGCACAGCCGCGGCGTGGGAAAGACCTTGCCCGGGTTGGAGATGCCCTGCGGGTCGAAGGCGGTGCGCACCCGGAGCATCACGGCCAGGTCGTCCTCGGTGAACATCTTGGGCATCGAGCAGGCCTTGTCGGTGCCCACGCCGTGCTCGCCGGTGATCGAGCCGCCGACCTCGACGCACAGTTCGACGATCGCGGTGGCCAGGCGCTCCGCCCGCTCGGCCTGCCCCCCGACGCCGTCGTCGTAGAGGACCAGCGGGTGGAGGTTGCCGTCACCGGCATGGAACACGTTGGCGACCCGCAGGCCGTCGTTCTCGGCCATCGTGGCGATGCGCGCGAGGACCTCGCCGAGCTTGACCCTCGGGATGACGCCGTCCTGGACGAAGTAGTCGGGCGACAGCCGGCCCATGGCCGCGAAGGCGGCCTTGCGGCCTTTCCAGATCAGCGCCCGCTCCTCAGGCGAGCCGGCGATGCGGATCTTGGTCGCGCCGGTGTCCTCGCACAGCCGCAAGACCACGTCGAACTCGGCCTCGACTTCGGCGTCCGAGCCGTCCAGCTCAACCACCAGGGCAGCGCCCGCATCGCGGGAGTACCCCGCATTGGTCGCATCCTCGCAGGCCGCGATCGCCAACTGGTCGAGCATCTCCACGGCCGCGGGCACGATCCCCTCGGCGATGATCGCGCTGACCGCGTCCCCGGCGTCGTGGGGCGACGTGAAGTCGGCGACGAGGGTTCGCACCGCCTGCGGCTTGCGCAGCAGGCGGACCATCACCTTCGTCGCGATGCCCAGCGTGCCCTCGGACCCGACGAAGACCCCGCGCAGGTCGTAGCCGATCGGATCGGCGTGCGGCGCACCCAGCTGCACGATCTCGCCGTCGGGCATCACGGTCTCGAGGGCCACCACGTGGTTGGTGGTGAACCCGTACTTCAGGCAGTGCGCCCCGCCGGAGTTCTCAGCGACGTTGCCGCCGATGGTGCACACCACCTGGCTGGAGGGGTCGGGCGCGTAGTACAGGTCGAGGCCGGCAACGGCCCTGGAGATCTCCAGGTTGGTGACCCCGGGCTCGAGGACCGCGCGCTGGTTGACCGGGTCGATCTCGAGGATGCGGCGCATGCGCTGCAGGACGATGAGCACGCCCTCGGCGTGGGGCAGGGCGCCACCCGACAGGCCCGTCCCCGCGCCCCTGGCGACGAACGGCACCCCCTCGGCCGCACAGGCGCGGACGACCGCGGCAACCTCCTCGGTGGTCCGGGGGAGCACGACCAGCGCGGGCACCACCCGGTAGCCGGTCAGCCCGTCGCACTCGTAGGTCCGCAGGCGCAGCGGGTCGGCGATCACCCCGTCAGGACCGACCACGTCCTGGCAGCGCCGCCTCAGGCTTCCGGAGATCACCAAGCGCCTCCGATGTCCGCAACCCCTGGTCCGCAATGCCGAGGTAATCATTCTATGGCCTGGTTGACCCGAGTTCCGGAGTTCTCACCGGGTCAGGACACTCGGCTATCGCACGTGTACTGGTGTGCCGTTGGGCAGCAGGTCCGGCAGGTACTCGGCAATCCACATGGGGACGCGCACGCAGCCATGGCTGGCCGGGTGTGTCGGGACCGAATGCGCGCCGTGGAGGGCGATCCCGCCGTTGAAGTACAGGGGGTTGTAGAGCCGCCCCAGCTCGGAGGTTCGCCAGCCGGCGATGCGCCGGCTGATCGTGTAGTCCCCGGTGGGTGTCACGGCGCGGCGGCAGCCCCCCGCCGGGGTGCAGAACGTCTCGTTGTTGCCCGACGAGGAGTGGACGGCGAGCAGCAACCGGCCGTCGCGGAACACGGAGGTCAGTTGGCGGCCAAGGTCGATCTCGACGTGGGTGCCCGACGTCCCACCGACGCGCGGGGGCACGGCCGCGTCGGTTGCGAGCAGGCGGCGCTCGAGCGGGGTGACGACACCGTCCGCGGGATAGCCGTGCAGCCTCTGCAGGGCGTAGACCGCGAACTGGGTCATGGTCCCGTACTGCCCATCGACCGGGCCGGCGTCGAATGGCCCGTCGTTCAGCAGTTGCTGCACCTCGGCTACCTCGGGCCCTGTAGCGCCGGGGCCCAGCGGAGCGACCGGCGTGGCGGTCTGCAGGGCCTGCACCATGGCCGCGCCGACCGTGCCGGTGACCGGCAGGCCGTGGTCGTGCTGGAAGACCTCGACCGAGCGCTGGGTGCCCGGCCCGAACACCCCGTCGATGCCGAGCGGCTTGTAGCCCAGATCGGTCAGGCGCCGCTGCAGCAGCCGCACCGGCTCACCCTCGGCGCCGCGAGCCAGACCCGCCTCGACGGCGGGTGCGGGCGGCTCCGGTTCGATCCCGGCGGCAGGCGCCCCACCCTCGGTGGCGTCATCCCCCGGGGCAGGGGGTTCCGTGTCGGACGCGGGCTCCCGGCTCTCCAGCGGTTCCCCCCGGTCGGCCGGTGATGGGGGCGCCAGGGTCTCGGCCTGGGTCGAGCGCTCCCCTGGCGTTCCCGTATCAGGGGTGTCCGCCGGCGGGACGGCGTGCGCCGGTTCAGACGGGGGGGAACAGGCGCCGGCGAGGATGAGCAGCGCGAGGAGAGCCGCTGGCAGGCCGACGCGGCGCAGGCGCGGGTCTCCGTGCTTCGCGGCCGCGATGGACATCAGGCAGCCTTTCCGGCGGTCACGGGGGTTACCGTGCCGATCGATCGGGTTGCATCTGGTTTGACGCACCAGTAGGGGGTCGGGTTGCCGCGCAAGCCGGCGCCACACACGTCATCGCGACGCGACATCCAGGACATCGTGACAGATCTGGGACGGTCAGCATTACAGAGCGTGGGCAGAAACTTACCCTGACGGACAGGGGACGAGTCATCATCGGGACGATCGACGCTTCGGCCTGGCAGCCTCAGTTCCCTGCCGGTCCTACCTCGACAGGAATGCCTTCTTCGCGCAGACGCCCGGCAAGGCCTTCCGCATCGACGAATCGGTGAGCCCGCATGCCGACCGCCTGGGCCGCCTCGCAGTTGTCCTCGCGGTCGTCGACGAACAGGCAGTGCTGCGGTTCGTGGCCGATCGCGGACAGGAAGCGCTCGAAGAATCGGGGATCGGGTTTGCGCACGCCAAGGTGATGGCTCGCCCACACGCCCTCGAAGCGCTCGTCCAACCCGAACGCGGCGCGCAACTCCTCGATCCAGATGGGGTAGTTGCTGGCCACATACCGTTCGACGTGGCCCCCGAGCGCGTCGAGCAACTCGCACATCCCGGGCAGGTAGCAGTATCCAGATCGGCGCACCCGGTGGAAGGCGTTGAGATCGAACACCCGCTCGCCGTCGGGGTCGGCGAAGAAGCGACGGGCGAACTCCGCCTCGTCGATGGCCGCGATCTCGAAGGCCGGCCACGAAGCGGGGTCCTTGAACTGGTGGGCCGTGACCACGTCGAGCCCGGTCGCAGCCTGCAGCGCCTCCAGGTACGGGTCGTGAAGCACGGTCCCCATGAGATCGAGGCAGAGGGCGCGCAGCATGCCGCCATTCTGCCCTCCCCCCACCAGACTTGAGACCGATGTGCCGCAAGGGCCCCGGGTCTGGCAGGATGGTCGGCCGGGGAGGAGGTTTCATGACCCTGCTCTACGGCACAACAGTCACGCTGCGTCCGGTGGTCGAGGACGACATCGAGCGTCTCACCCAGATCCTGAACGAGCCCGAAGTGGCGCAGTGGTGGCCTCGGTATGACAGCAAGCGCATCCACCAGGAGTTGATCGAGGGCTCCCACGTCGCCGCCTTCGCCGTGGTCGCGGAGGATGACGTGGTGGGCTGCGTGCAGTACCACGAGGAGACCGCACGGGACTACCGCCACGCCACGATCGATGTGTTCCTCGACCCTGCCTGGCACGGCAAGGGACTGGGGACGGATGCGGTTCGCACCCTGGCTCGCCATCTGATCTATGACAAGGGCCATCACCGCCTGGCCATCGACCCGGCCGTGGCCAACGAGAAGGCCATCCGAACCTATCGACGGGTGGGGTTCCAACCCGTCGGGGTCATGAGAGAGTACGAACGCAACTCCAACGGCGAGTGGCAGGGCGGGCTTCTCATGGATCTGTTGAAACGCGACCTTCACTGAACAACGCCGCCACCCCTCGGCGTGAGCACCGAAGGGCATTCCACGCATGCAGGTCCTGGCATCGCGGGTGCTGCTCCGACCCTTGGATTTCGACGCCTCGGTGGGCTTCTACGAGCGGTGCCTGGGGCTGGTGCGTTTCCGCGATTGGGGTGACGCCCCGTACCGCGGTGTCGTGTACTTCCTGGGTGGTGGCTACCTCGAGCTGACCGAGGGCGGGGGGCACCGGTCTCCCGCGCACGATGTCCGCCTGTGGTTGCAGGTCGCCGACGCCCAAGCGGCGCGTGAGGAGTTGGCCGCCGCTGGGGTTGCGATCGTGGAGGAGCCCGAGCGGAAGCCGTGGGGACTGATCGAGTTCATCGTGCGGGACCCCGACGGGCTGGCCCTGGTCGTCGTGGAGACGCCAGTGACCCACCCCCTCCGCCGCCGGCAGGCGTAGAACGCGCGTCAGCCCAGCAGGTCGATGATCGCCGACCAGCCCCCTTGGGTCGCCGGCTCGATGACGTGGTCCGCCAGCGCCAGCGCGGCCTCACAGCCATCGCTGACGACGCAGGAGACCGCCGCCGCACTGAGCAGTTCGATGTCGTTCTCGCCGTCCCCTACGGCCAGCACTCGGCCAGGGTCCAACCCCTGATCGGCACACCAGGCCAGCACGCCCTCCCATTTACTGGTCGCGCGGGGACGCACCATCAACGTAGCCCCGCCGTAGTACAGATCCCGCGTGACCGTTCCACTGGCCCAGCCCCCCAGATCCCCGATCACCGCGGTGAGGGTCACTGGATCGCCCGCGGCCACGCCGAAGGCGAACACCCGCTCCTCGGCCACCACCCGATCCAGATCACCGCGCCCGAGCCACGAGCCGATGTTGGCCAGGTGCCGGGACGAGGTCGACGGGCACTCGCCCACGAACACCTCGACCTGGGGCAGGTCGACGTAGACGCATGGCTCCACCCCGCGCCGCCGGAACGCCTTGAGCACCTGTGTACCCGCCTCAAGCTCGAACGTGCACTCATGAAAGCTGCGGCCGGTGGCCAACTCCCGGCCCATGGCTCCGTCCAGGGCCACCGTCGGGGGGAAGAGGTCGCTGCGGGCAAGGATCGTTGCGGCGCTCCGCAACCGCCGTCCGGTAGCCGCCAGCAGCGGCAGCCCCCGGCTCTCCAGCCCCATCACTGCCTCGAGCGTGCGCTGGTGGATGCGTTCCTCGGCATTCCACAGCGTGCCGTCAAGGTCGGTGACGATCAGGTCGATGGATTCAGCCACGCCGACGGAGGCTATCCATCCGCCGAGAGCATTGCAGTTCGGCAATGATGAAAAGGCGGGAGCGCTTCAGGTGGCGGGCTCCACATCTACGGCGGCGAGGTCTGCCTGCTCCTCGGGAGGCAGCAGGCGCCGGGTGCCGATGACCGCCACGAGGCCCACGGGAAGCGCCTGCACGATACTGAGCGCGACGATCGCCCGGGCCATCTCGTGCGGGAACAGCGAGGCGGTCTGCGACGAGGTCAGCACGGCGAGGTAGAGCAGTCCCTGCCCGATCAGCAGCGCTGCGCTGCCGACCCCGAGCGCCGTGAACGCGCCTTCACGCGCCTGCCAGCCGCGCAGCGCGCCGAAGCCGGCCAGCGCGATGAACAGCGCCGACTGGCTGGCCGCAAGCAGCGTGGTCCCCAGAGGCAACGGCACCGCAAGAAGGTCGTCCACCAGGTGCGTGAGGTTGGCCACGGCCAGCAGGCCGACCAGGACCGCCGCGGGACGCGCCAGGCTTGGCCAGCGATCCTCGCTGGTCGGCTCGGTGCGCAGCCCCAACAGGACCGGCAGCGTCACCACAAGGGCGCCCACCAACCAGGGCCACGGCGACGGCCCGGGAATCCAGCGCAACTCGCCGACCACCTCGGCACTGTCACCGCCCGCCCTGACCGGCACACTCCATCGCTCCTGGACCACGGTCTCGGCGCCCTCGTTCGCGGTGACCGTCGGCGGGAGCAGCGGGGACATCCAGTGGACGCGGTGATCATGCCACGCATAGGAGGACCCGGAACCCACCTGGTCCCACACCGGCTCCCCATCCGGGTCGATGTCCGCCGGCGGTGCCGTGGCGCCATAGCGGTCACTGTTGGTGTAGGTGGCCGGGGAGTTGCGGTTCTCGAACACGCCTTCCGGTCCGATACGCAGGTACGGCTCGTCGTTGTAGCCGACCACAACCAGTTCGATGTCCGAGTCGTTGGTGACGGCCAGGAACTCATCGCCGCCATAGATCCGCCAACTCACGCCCGGCAGGTCGGGCGCTGACAGGATGCGACTGGAGAAATTGGTCGCGTCGCTGCCGCGCCCATGGGCCAGCGCCGGCCCGGCGAGCACGCCCACGAGGAGTGTCGCGACGGCCACCAGCAGCACCGCGCTGCGTCGAACGGTCATGCCCGTCTCCTTGAAGCTGTCCCTCCGGCCACGCTATCGCAACACAGAGCCTCGCCTGCGTCCTCCTGGGCGAGTACGTTGCGGCGGCCAGGCGAGGCCGGAGGGATCGCGTGACCGACTGGATGACCATCCGCGTGGTGCTTGTGGGCCGCGAAGGAGCGCCATCGCCCATGCCCGCCGGGCGTGTGCTGCTGGCCCATGCCGACCATACCCTCGCCGACCTGGCGGAGGCCATGGATACGGCCTTCGGCCGCTGGGACCTGACGCCGCTGCACGAGTTCCGCATCGCCGGCCGTCACCTGCTCTCCGATCTCGACAGCGCCGAGGAATCCGACGTCGCCGTTGAGCAGTCCGACGAGGTCGCGTTGCGTGATGTTGGACTCCGGCCCGGCAGCACCCTGCGCTACGTCTTTGACCTGGGCGAACGCTGGGTTCACGAGTGCGACGTCGAGAGCATGGGTGTCGACCCGGTCGATCTGTACGGCGAGCAGCCGGACATACCCGTCCCGGTCTTCGGCTGGGGCCCCATCCCCGACCAGTACGGACGGGACAGCGAGGAAGAGGACGAGGACATGGAGCTCCCGTCCCGGCTGTTCCGCGAGGAGGAGGATGACGACGCCTTCCTTGCCGCATGGGAGGAGGCGCGCGCCGTAGCCTGGCAGGTCATCGAGACCGCCGTCGCCGAGGTCGACCGCCGGCTTGACGCCGAGGAGCTTCACCGGGTCGCCACCGCCATGCGCACCCACGCCGGCTCCCGCCGCTACCCCTACGACGTGCTCTGGGCGGCTGCGGGCCTGACCGAGCTTCCCGAGGACGACCGGACGCTGTGGATCACCCTGGCGGCGGCGGCGGTGGAACCCGACGCGGAACTGCCCGTCGACCTGGAGGTGGAGGCCGCGTGGGCCACTCTCGAGCCCGCGGACTGGGCCGGAGCCGTGATCGAGTTGACCCGTGCCGGGATCGGGCAGCCCGCCGACCCACCGGAGCTTGTGGCGCTGATCGCCCGTTGCCCTGAGATCGAAGGGCCTGAGCTGACCAAGGATGAGGTCGCCACGCTCGAGGTGGCTTTCACCCCGATCGTCGACCTGTGGCGGGTCCTGGGCGTGGTCGACGACCATCACC
>WHTC01000011.1 GCA_009379795.1 Nitriliruptorales bacterium
CGCCGCAGCGCCTCCTCCTCCCGGGTCCGCTCGGCCTCGATCGCGCGGCGCTCGACCTCGGCGAGATAGTCAGCGCGCCCGCGCGCCACCTCGCCGGCGACCAGTGCGGCCACCAGCCAGCCGACGAACCACAGTGCCCCGGTGGCGTCGAGCAGGTGCCCGCGCGGGGACACGAGGTCGACCGCGACCAGCGCGGCGAACAGCGCCGTGGCGGCAGCCAGCGCCTGCACGCGCCGCCTCGCGGCCATCGCGCTGAACAGCGCGAGGACGAACGCGATGGTGAAGAACGCGCCCGGGTAGCCGAGCAGGTCGTAGAGGAAGGCGCTGGTAGCGGTCACGGCCAGCACCAGGGAAGGATTGCGGCGGCGCAACGCCAGCACGGCACCGCCGAGGACGAGCAGGGCGTAGGCCCTCCAGTCCGGCATCGGGGTGCCGGGCACCGCATGGCCGGCGACGAGTGCGGTACCGATGCTGGCAGCAGTCGCGGCGGCGAGCGCCAACGCGAGGTCGATCGCCGCCTGCCGCCGCGGGGTCGCCAGCCAGTCCCTGGTCATACCAGGACGATAGGCCGCCGGGACCCCGCTGTCATCGCCGCCGGGGACGATATCGCGCCTACTCCCTGTGCAGTAGACGCCCGCCGGGCTGAGCAGCGGCCATTCCGCCGTAGGTCCAGCGGAAGGGTATGGGCGGTGGTGTCGCAGTCGTCGATAGGGCCATGCTCCAGGCGACGACATCCTCGAGGGAGCCGAACCCGCCGCGTTTGAGCCGCCGGCGCCCGCAGCTGTCGCACTCAGTCGGGTCGCTTGGTCAGGTCGTCCAAGGCTCGGTTCACGGTGGCTCGCGCTTCGCTGCCATATTGGGCTGCCGAGGCGAGACGCTCGAAGATCTTCGAGTAGAGCCGGATCTCCTGGGGTTGGGCCAGCGTGAGTTCGGCGGAGAAGGTTTCTACTAGGACCATCCTGTCGTCGTAGACCCAGAATCCGTGGATCGGAGACACGGGGTAACGCGTGTCGAAGGGGATGACTCCGACCTTGAGGGTGCGCATGGAGATGAGGGCGAGTAACCGGTCGAGTTGCCCTTCCAGGATCTCCGGCGGGCAGGTGAGATAGCGCAGGGCGGCTTCGGTCATGACGAAGTGGAATCTGCGTCCTGGCTGGTAGAGGGTCTCCTGGCGTCGCATGCGGGTGTGTACGCCCTGGTCGACGTCGTTGGGTACGCCGTAGACGTGGACGATCTCGGCGAGCCGGTGCTGGGCGTACCCAGCGGTTTGGAGCAGACCGGGGATGTAGGTCGATTCAAAGGCCCGGATCGTTGTGGCTTTGGCCTCGATGTCGACCAGGGCCTGTTGCCGGGCATGCGTGCCTGTTCGTAGCTGGCGCTGCCATTCGGCGTATCGCAGCTCCAGGGTATGCAAGCTGGCGAGCAGGTCGGATCGGGCATGATCGGTTCCGGTAGCGCGCGTCCAGGCGGTGATGTCGCTCTCGCTGGGGGTCTGTCGGCCCAACTCGATCTTGGAGATCTTGGAGGCTTGCCAGCCGAGCGCCTCCGCGAGTTCCTTGCCGGTGCGTCCGGTGCGTTGGCGGAATTCGCGGAGCCGCTGCCCGAGCGCTTCACGCTCCTGCTGAATGTTGTTCAATCTCGTGCTTGTGATCGAGGTGCCAGGTCTGGAACGGGGTTGCATGATGCCAGGCGAGGTCGCGGTAGTAGTTGGCGCGGATGATGGCGTCCGGGTCCTCGATCAGCTCCGCGGCTACGGGATGGTCGTCTGCGTCGAAGTGCAGCCGGGCGAGCCGGTGGCTGTCGAACAGCCAGTAGTCGGAGTCGGGTAATCCCAGCTCCTGTGCCCGCTGCCGGGGCAGGTAGCGGATGTCCTCGCCCGCCTGGATGTTGTAGTGGCACAGCCAAGCTTCGTAACGCAGGTACTCGGTGAGCGGCTCGGGGACCACGCGCACCCGTTCGATCCGCTTGCCCTGCGCTACGGCGGCGCGCATGGTATCCAGCCAGGGCCAGAACCAATCCAGCGCGTCGACCTTCTCTCCAGCGACGTATTGCCGGTACGCCGTCGCCTCCTCCCCGATGGAGTACTCGTCGCGGGTTTCCAGCCGCCAAGCGGTGTGCTCGAAGCCGGTGAACAGGACGCTGAAGTCCTCTCCGACGAGCCGCGCCACTCACTTCTCCTCGGCGTAGCGAAGAAGCTCTCGCGGGATCTCCACGAATGTCTCGTCAGCGAGGACGTCACGCAGGTCCCCCAGCGCCTCGGGGTCGCTGACCTTCCTCCCCTGAACCACGTAGGTCCCCCTGTCCGTGGCATACAACGTGGGGCAGCCGCCCGAGGGCGAGTCCGTGCCGAGGAACCGCAGTCTCATGGTGACTCCTGAGAGATTTCGGAAGATTTCTTGGAAGCTGAGCATGGCTCAACTCATGCGTGACGTCAAGGGCCCTCGCGTCTATTCACGGTGCAAGGGATTGCTGCTTGTGGACCGTACCGCCGTCTTTCTAGAAATACTCAGACATTCCTTGGAGCCACGCATCGAGCGGCCATAGGCTGCTGGCGAGCACGCGGCACAGCCGCGTGGGCCAAAGGGAGGGCACGGAATGCAGCGGGCTGGTCGGCAGGTGACAGTGCGCTGTCCGGGCTGCTCGGGGGGTCCGGCGGGCGAGCGTGCACGCGCCGGTCGTTCACTGGCAGTAGGCGAAGGGTTGCAGGTCAGCGGTCGGCGGGATGGCTGTCTCTTGTGCTGTCCCCCGGCCGCTCCAATCAATCGGATGGCGGCCGTCGAGGCTGCCAGGAGGAGGGTGATGGTCGTGGGGACCAGTTCGCGACGGCTTGCCGTCGCAGCGCTGCAGCATGCTCGGGAGCAGATAGGTGAGCTTGGCGAGGCTGGCGCGTGGCAGGCGTGGCAGGACGATCGGATCGTGTGGGATCTGGCCGCCGGGCCGGACGGGAAGCCGGCGTCGCTGTTCCTGGCGGGTCATGTGCTGATGACCGCGGAGCCGGATCGCCGCTCCCCGGCCGCGCTGCTGGCCGCACAGTACGTGGTTGGTGCGCTGCTGCTGGTGCTGACCTGGCACGGCTGGCCGCCCTCGTCACCGTGGTCGGTGGCTCGCACCGGGCTGGTCGCCGGGCGGCACCCGCGGGAACGGCGCGTCGACCCTGGTGATCCTGGGAAGGGAGAGGATCCCTTGGCGCGGGCGCTGGCAGCGCTGGGCCAGGCCTGTGATCAGGCGCGGTCACGCCCGGCAGTGCTGCGAGAGCTCCGCCGGTTGCATCACGGCCTCGCCCAGGTCCGCGGCGCGCTCGTACAGGAGGAGCAGGCGGCGGCCAGGCGCGCCCGCCCAAGACCCGGAGCGTATGGCTCGGTCAGGTGAGATCATCGTCGGCCGGGTCCGCGCGCGCCCCTCGTCCGACGAGGGTGGCCTGGGCGGCGCGGCGGCTGTTGCGGTCGCCGGAGCGGACCAGCAACCGCACGGCGGTGAAGCCGGCCACCGCCAGGGCGATGATCGCGGCCACCTCGGCCAGGTCCGACGGTGGGGCGAGCATCCCGCGGTCCTCGTCGAGCCAGGGCCACAGGGCACGCAGGGATCCGGCCATCAACCCGACCAGGGCGGCCATGGTCACCGACTGGTGCCGCTCCAGCAGGTAGCCGAGCACCTTGGAGAACATGCCCAGGCCGATGGCCGCACCGGCCACGAACACCAGCACGTAGAGCACGTCGAGGTTGCGCAGCGCCTGGAGGGTCGGCTCGTAGATGCCGATGACCAGCAGCACGAACGACCCGCTGACTCCCGGCAGGATCATCGCGCAGATCGCGATCGCCGCCGCCCCGAACACGCCGATCAGCGGCGGGTCGGCGATCGTCTGGGGCGGCAGGGCCACGACGACGAACGCCACGAGGGCCAACGCCACCGCAACGGTGAGTTCGCGCCCGTTGCGCCGCTGGATCCGTCTCCAGGGCACGATCAGTGAGCCGGCGATCAGGCCGAAGAAGACCGCGGCGGTCTGCGACCGATAGTTCTCCAGCAGCGCCGGGATCACCGCCGCGCCGATGCCGAGCGCGACGACGATGCCGCCGCCGAGCGGCAGCACCAGGCGCCAGTGCACCTCGGCGAAGTGCCCGCGGGCGCCCGGCAGATCGCCTCGCAGCACCCGCATCGCGGCCGAGGCGAGCGCTCGGATGGAGCCGACGAGGGCCTCGTAGATGCCCACGATGAGCGCGACGGTGCCACCGCTGACGCCGGGGATGACGTCGGCGCCGCCCATCAGCATTCCCTGAGCGAAGTGCAGCGCGGGAGATCGACTGGGAGATCGCATCGCCACGCAGCGTAGCGCGCCACCGTCACACTCCGAACGGCCGCCGGACCGTGCGCTTCAGCGGTGTGGCCCAGTCCACGTCGAACACCGACCCGGCCGGCCCGGAATGGCCGCCCGCCAGCAGCGCCCGCCATAACGGCGTGGCGAACCCGGCGCTCAAGTGGTTCGGGACGATGTCGACGACCAGCCCGAGGCCGGCGGCGTGCACCGCGGCAGCCAGTGCCCGCATGCCCTGCTCGCCGCCCAGCGCTTCGGCGCCTCGCGATCGGTTCAGGAAAAGGGGGTCAGTCATCGCGCGCGTCGTCCAGGCGCCGCAGCAGGACGAAGGACCGCGGCGACAGCGTCAACGGCTCACCGGCGGTGAGCTTCGGAGCGTCCTCGCGCTCGTCGAATTCCTTGGCGCGCGACCGCTCCCGCGGGTTCGCGGTGTCGAACACCAGACCCCACTGGCGGCCCCAGCGAGCGGGCGGCAGGGTGAAGGTCTGCGCGTTGTGACCGGCGTGGATCAGGGCCAGGAAGCTGTCGTCGCAGACCCGCCGGCCGCGCACGTCCAGTGTCGAGATGCCCAGGCCGTTGAGGAAAAACGCCAGCGACCGGCGCTCCAGGTCCGACCACTGCCCCTCGGTCATCTCCTTGCCGTCGCAGGACAACCAGGCGATGTCACGGACGCCCTCGGCGTCGGCGCCTTCGAAGAACCGTCGCCGCCGGAACACGGGATGGCGCTGGCGCAGCGCGATCAGCGAGCGGGTGAACGCCTGCAGCCGCCGCTGCTCCACGGGGCGGTCCCAGTGGTACCAGGTCAGCTCGTTGTCCTGGCAATAGGTGTTGTTGTTGCCGTTCTGGCTCCGCCCCCACTCGTCGCCGCCGAGCAGCATCGGAACGCCCTGAGACAGGAACAGGGTCGCCAGGAAGTTGCGCTGCTGGCGCAGTCGCAACTCGTTGATGTCCCGGTCGTCGGTCTCACCCTCGACCCCACAGTTCCACGACCGGTTGTAGTCCTCGCCGGAGGAGCCGTTGTCCAGGTTGGCCTCGTTGTGCTTCTCGTTGTACGAGACGAGGTCGCGCAGGGTGAACCCGTCGTGTGCGGTGATGAAGTTGATCGAGGCGTAGGGCTTCCGGCCGTTGTGCGCGTACAGGTCGCTGGAGCCGGCCAGCCGCACGGCGAGCTCACCCACGGCCGCCTGGCCACGCCAGAAGTCCCGCATCGAATCCCGGTACTTGCCGTTCCACTCGGTCCACAGGACCGGGAAGTTGCCGACCTGGTAGCCGCCTTCCCCGACATCCCACGGTTCGGCGATCAGCTTGACCTGCGAGATCACCGGGTCCTGCTGGATGATGTCGAAGAAGGACGCGAGTTTGTCCACGTCGTGCAACTCACGCGCCAGGGTCGAGGCGAGGTCGAAGCGGAAGCCGTCGACGCGCATCTCAGTCACCCAGTACCGGAGGGAGTCCATGATCAGCTGCAGGACGTGAGGGTGGCGCACGTTCAGCGAGTTCCCGGTGCCCGTGTAGTCCATGTAGCGGTGAAGGTCGCCGTCCACGAGCCGGTAGTACGAACGATTGTCGATCCCCCGGAAGCACACCGTCGGACCCCCGTGATCACCCTCGGCGGTGTGGTTGTAGACCACGTCGAGGATGACCTCCAGGCCCGCGTCGTGGAGGTCTTTCACCATCGACTTGAACTCGTAGACTTGCTGGCCGCGCTGCCCCCGGGCGGCGTAGTCCGCGTTCGGTGCGAAGAAGCCGACCGTGTTGTAGCCCCAGTAGTTGCGCAGGCCCTTCTCCACAAGGAAATGGTCCTGGAGGAAGTGGTGCACGGGCTGCAGTTCGACGGCGGTGACGCCGAGTGAGGTCAGATAGTCGATCACAGCAGGCGAGGCGAGACCGGCGTAGGTGCCGCGCAGTTCGGGTTCGACCAGCTGGTTCAGCATGGTCATACCCTTGACATGCGCCTCGTAGATGATGGTGCGGTTCCAGGGAACCCTGGGGTGCCGGTCCTCCCCCCAGTCATAGAACGGGTTTGCCACGATGGACTTCGGCACATGCGCAGCGCTGTCCCGGTCGTCACGCTCGAGGTCGGAGCCGCCGAGCGGGTATCCGAACATGCGGTCATCCCAATCGAGCCCGCCCTCGATCGCCTTTGCGTAGGGGTCGATGAGCAGTTTGTCGGGATTGAAACGGTGACCGGCCTGAGGATCGAACGGCCCGTGCACCCGGTAGCCGTAACGCTGCCCGGGACCGACGCCAGGAAGATAGGCATGCCAGATGAACGCGGTCTGCTCGACCATCTCCACGCGATGCTCGTGGCCGTGGACGTCGAACAGACACAGTTCCACACCGTCAGCGTGCTCGCTGAACAGGGCGAAGTTCGTCCCCCGGCCGTCCCAGGTCGCGCCGAGGGGATAGGGATTTCCCGGCCACACGTGCACCCAACACTCCTGTCTGCCCGCTCGTTGAGGAACCACCATGCCGCCCTCCTCCGGGCATGACAAGGCCGACGCCGCGCTGAGCGCGGAGCAGGCCGCCGGCGCGCCGGCGGAACTGCGCGGCCGCCTGCACAGCTGGCGCCATCCGGCAGTCCTGTCCGCGGCCGGACTGTCGGTAGCCGCGGGCTTCGCGCAGTTCTCCGTCACCGCCGCGCTGCCCGACGTGGCCGCCGCCTTCGGCGAGATCCGCCCGGACGACGCGAGCATCGCGGCACAGGCGGGGCTAGCGGCAACCACGCTGGGTCTGGGGCTGGCGGTGATCCGCTTCGCCTCGCTGGGAGCGCTGCCGCTGTCGGCACTGGCCGACCGCGCTGGGCGGCGGCGGGTGGTGCTCACCTGCGCGGCGCTCGGCCTGCTGTTCACGGTGGCCGCGGCCTTCAGCCCCGGCTTCTGGTGGTTCGTGGCCATCGCCGCCGTCGGCCGGCCGCTGCTGTCCACCACCAACGCCGTGGCCGGAGTGATCGCCGCCGAGGAGACCAGAACCCGTGACCGGGCCTACGCCCTCGCACTGATCACCGCAGGCTATGGCATTGGGGCGGGAACAGCGGCGCTGCTGCGCGGCATCATCGGGGAGGCGCTGGGGTTCCGCGAGCTGTTCGGGCTGGCCGTGGTCTTCCTCGTCGCCGTGCCGCTGCTCGGCCGGATGCTGGAGGAGCCGGCCCGCTTCAACCGGGTACGGGCGCTGGGCGCCGCGCGCCGCTGGTCGCTGGATGGCATCCCTCGCTCAGGGCTGCTCGGCGGGCGATTCCGCATCATGGCGCTGACCACCCTGGCGATCGCGTTCCTCACCGGGCCGGTCAACACGTTTCTGTTCCTGTTCGGCGAGAACGTGCTGCACATGACCCGCGCCACCACGGCGCTTGCGGTGATCGCCGCGGCGCCCATCGGGCTGCTCGGCCTGCTGAGCGGCCGGGCGCTCGCCGACCGCCTGGGCCGAGTGCCCTCGGCCGCGGGGGCGCACGCGCTGATGGCGATCGCGGGGGTCATCACCTACAGCGGCACCCCGACCGGCCTGATCGCCGGCTATCTCGCCACCATCTACGCGGCCTCGGCCTACGCCCCGGCCCAGGGAGCGCTCGCCGCGGAACTGTTCCCCACCAGCATGCGGGCGACTGTGGCGGGCGCGATCACCGCCGTCAACGTGATCGGCGCGGTGCTTGGGTTGGTGGGCTTCGGCATGCTCACCGACCGCTTCGACAGCTTTGGGATGGCCGCGATCGGCATCGCCGCGCCGGTCCTGCTGATCGCGCCACTGTATCTGCGCCTGCCCGAAACCCGGCACCTGGAGCTGGAGCAGTCCGCTCCGGAGGAGATCTCGCCCGCATGACCGGTATGGTGCAATCAGGGGACCAGCCGGACCGGCGGGCGCTCGCAGAAGGGATCACCCATGGCCGAACACCCCCACGGCCCGCATCTGCAGGATGCGGAGGGCCACGTAAGGGCCGTCCAGTCGGATCTGGAGTACCTCCGCAGGAAACGGCTCGAGCCGCGCATCCTGCACTTCGCGCGCCGCGGATTGGTATCCCTGGCGGATCTCCTGCGCGCGCACGCTTTCCTGGCCGCCGTGCCACCGGAGCGTGACGGCGCCGGGCCGCCCTCGCTCGAGGCGCGGATCCGTGGCCTTGAGGACTCCCTGGATGCCCTGGTCACCGGCATCGCGACCGCCACGATCCCGGTGGTCGGCGAGGCGGTCCCCATCGACGACACGCGCAGGGAGCGCGGGGACTATGACCCGTTCTTCGTGCTGGCGAAACGCTCCTATACCGGCGCCCTGGAGGAGCGGCTGGGCCAACTGGAACGCGAGCTCGGCGAAGCCCACCTGGTGCTGCGCGCCTTCACCCAGGCGCTGCTGGCAACGGGCCGGGTGACCCAGGAGCAGCTCGACGCTCGCACGCGGCAGCTGTCCAGCCTGGGGTACCGCAACGGCGCGCGGATCGTGGCCCGGGCGTGGGTTGACGAGGACTTCAAGCGCCGCCTGCTCCACGAGGGCCGGCCGGCCGTGCGCGAACTCGACATCCCACCCGGCCGCCTCGGTCGCCTGGGGGTGGCCGAGAACACCGCCGACGTGCACCATGTGGTGGTCTGCACGCTGTGCTCGTGCTACCCCCACGACCTGCTCGGGGACCCCCCCTGGTGGTACCGCACCGACGAGTACAAGCAGCGGATCGTGGTCGACCCCCGCGGGACCCTGCGGGAGATGTTCGGCCTGGAGTTGCCGGACGGCGTACGGGTGAAGGTGCACGACAGCACGTCCGACGTGCGCTGGATGGTGCTGCCGACGCGACCCTCGGGCTCCGAGGGCATGACCGAGGAACAGCTTGCCGACCTCGTCACCTCAGAAAGCCTGGTCGGGACCGCACCGGCGCGGTCGCCCCTCGAGCGGTCAGCGGAGCCGACCTCCGCGCCGGGACCGTGACCGCCGGCCTGGACCTGGGGCGTGGGCGCTTCCAGGTGGGTGACCGCGTCCGCGTGCTCCTCGAGGCACGCGGCGGCAACCCCCGTACACCGTCCTACGTCCACGGCCGCACGGGCCACGTGACGCACGCCTACGGTGTCCTGGTGAACCCGCTGGACCACGCCGACCCCTACCCCCCGCTGTACACGGTCGTCTTCGAGGTGGCGCACCTGTTCGATCCGGCCAACCCGGACCAGGTCGCGGTCGACCTGCACGAGGACTGGCTGGAACCGACCGCCTGAAGCAGTCAGGGGACCGCCCGCTCCCCTCCCACCCCGCCGGTCAGCTCCATGTGAAGCTCACCCTCCACGGACTGACCGATCAACTTCACAACACGCCGCCGGTCAGCTTCACGTGAACGTGACCCTCGCGTCCGTGACCGGTCGTCTTCAAGTGAAGCTGAGCGGCACGCCTTTCCTCATCGCCGGGAGGCGAGGTCGGCGAGAATGCGCTCCAGGTCGGCGGTCACCACCGGCCACGCCCAGGACTCCTCGACGAAGGCGCGGCCCGCGCGGCCCATCGCCGCACGCCGCTCGGGGTCGGCGAGCAGGCCGGCGACCGCCGCACCGACCTCGGTCGGCGAGCGCCCGTCGACCACGAAACCGGTCTCGCCGTCGCGTACCGTCTCAGGGGCGCCGCCGGACGCCCCGGCCACCACCGGCACGCCGCAGGCCTGCGCCTCCAGGTAGACGATGCCCAGCCCTTCCACGTCCAGCCCGAGCTTGCGGGTGCGGCACGGCATCGCGAACACGTCGGCGGCGGCGTAGTAGGTGGGAAGGTCGCCCCAGGCGGCCTCCCCGGTCAGCACGACCAACCCGTCGAGTCCCAGGTCATGGATGCGCCGTCGCAGAAGGTGCCGGAGCGGCCCGGTCCCGACGATCAGCAGGCGGGCATCACCGATGCGCGCGCGGATCCCTGGCCAGGCCTCGATCAGCACGTCCTGACCCTTGCGATGCACCAGGCGTGAAAGGCACACGGTGAGTGGCACGCCCTGGGGAATGCCGTGGCGGGCGCGCACAGGGCTGCCGTCGATCTTCGGGTCGAACTGTTCGATGTCGACCCCGGGAACGACCATGTGCACCGGCGCGCGGCCGTGCGTCCAGGGCGCCAGTTGATCCCGGGTGAAACGGCTGAGCGCACCAAGAGCATCGACCCTCGCAGCGATGCGCGCAACCAGCGGCCCAAGACCCACCCGCGCCATGCCCGCTTCGTGACCCATGGTGAGCGCGAGCGCGGGCAATCCGATCTGAGGCGCCAGTTCGGCCAGCGGCCAGGCGACGCCGAAGACGACCACCTGGGCGTCATGCTCCCGGGCGGCGGCACGGATGGTGCGAGCAAGCGCGGGCGTGGGCAGCAGCGGGCGCCGTCCGATCCGGTCGATGCGCCACGCCTGGGCGGCGTCGTAGGCGGTGTCCCCCGCCCAGTGCGCGGTGAGCACGCGGGTCTCAGACGGGTCCAGACGCCGGACCAGGTTGACCAGGAACTGCTCGATGCCCCCGGGGCGGGGTGGGAAGTCGTTGCTGACCCACAGCGTTCTGGTCACCGCGGCCTGACTCCCTTTTCCTCAGCCGGCACTGTGGCCGATTGGTCGGTGAGGAAAAGGGAGTCACTCACCCCGAGGCCGGGCCCGAACAGTGCGTAACGCCGGCCCATCTCCAGGCGCTCGACGGCGGTCGGGTGGGTTCGCCACAGCAGGTGGGCCCAGCGCGGTGGCCAAGGGTCACCAAGATTGGCCTCAGCCAGCGCGTAGTGCATCGTGATGTACGCCTGCACATCTTCGGTGTACTGCAGGGACGCGAGATCGGCCGCAGCCTCGGCGTCGCGGCTGACCAGGTTGGCCACCGGCAGGCTCGTCACGTGCAACAGCGCCACGACCAGCAGCACGGCGGGTAGCACCCGTGGGTCGGCCTGGCCGGCCTGCCGTCCGAAACGGACCCGGACGCGCAGCAGGGCCGCCAGCGCGTAGGCCAGGGTGACCGTTCCCGCTCCGCCGAGCAGCACTCCCCTGAGCAGGTCCCCGTGGCGGTCGTGTCCGAGTTCATGCGCGACGATCACCCCAACCTCGTCCGGGGAGCGGCTGGCGATCAGCGTGTCATACAGCACCACCCGCCGTGTGCCGCGGAGTCCTGAGACATAGGCGTTCTCTTTGGTCGTCCGCCGGCTGGCGTCAGCGACCAGGATGGTGTTGACCGGATCCCCGGCGCGCGCCAGGACCGTCTCGACCTCCGCGCGTAACGGGCCCTCGGGCAGCGGGGCAAGGCGGAACCACAGCGGCTCCATCACCAGGGGGGAGGCGAGCGCCAGCAGGACCGTCAGCCCCGTGGCGGCGAGTCCCGCGACCGGAGGCCAGGCACGCGGGAGGCGCCGGACCAACGTGACTCCACCTGCCACGAGCAGCGCCACGGCCAGCCAGGACGTACCCCGGCCCACCAGCCAGTCCCGCGCCCATCCGGCGAGGTCCTGCGTGCGGAACCCCCATGCGCCCTCATGCACAAAGCCAGCCCAGAACGACAACGGCAAGCGGCACAGATCGGCGAGGACGACGACACCGAGCGCCACGATGGTGGCGGCACGGGCAGGACGCTGCAGTCCGATGCGCTCGACCACCCGGTTCACCATGCGCCGCCCCCATGGGGTGAGGGCCGCGGACGCGGGCGCAGCCAGACCGATGAGCAGCGACGCCAGCGCGACGGCGCGCAGCGGAGCCCGGTAGGCCTCGACCCGGCCCAGGAAGGCTGGGGTGAAGAAGGTCGTTCCGTCTGGGGCAGGACCAAGATCGGGCGCCAATGGGCGGAAGATCTGCGCGCCCACCCCAGCGACCACGACGGCCAGCGCCGCCAGATGCGCCAGCAGCAGAGGCCAGGCCGGCCGCCGCGCCACAGTGCCAGCTTCTGGGGCGCGCCCGACCAGGGTCAAATGACAGGATCCTTCTCACCGAGCGGGTTCACCGCCGCGGATGCTGCAGGGTCGCCGTTCAGGCTAGCTTGCGCCAGCGTTCAGGCTAGCTTGCGCCGGCGGGCAGGTGTATAGCGGTTCTCCGGGGCCAGTCCTGCCGCGGACAGCGTCCGCAGCGCCCGCTCCTCGTCGGCGTCGAACACGATGGCACCCTCTGGCCGGTCCAGCAGAAACGTCACGATGCAATCGTCGCATGCGGCGGTAGCGCGCATCTCGCAGGAGTCGCAGTCGATGAGCACGGTGTCTCCCCATGGTCGCCCCGCGCGGCCCTCTGCCACGCCTCGGCTTTCGAACCCTAGAAGGCTGATACGACAGGAATACCGCTCAGGCGCCTGCGCTGTGCAGGAAGGCACGCGCGGAGGTCACGTTGGCCCCCAGTTCAGCGACATCGGCGCGCACCCGGCGATCGCTGGTGGCGACCAGGACCGGCTGGTCGACGGCGAAGCCGCGCACCAGCGCCACGATCCGCGTGTCCGCATCCTCCTCCCCGGTAGTGAAACACAGGCGCACGCCTCGCGGGGGCCGGCCGGTGCCGTGCAGTACCTCGGTGCCGTCGAAGACCACGGTCATCCGCCGATCGAAACGCGCGGCAAGGCCGCCGGCCAGCCGCAGCAGCCAGCCGCGCTGGTCCTCCAGGGCAGCCAGCGGGCGCCCGGCGGGGTCCTTGGTCAGGTTGTAGCCGTCGAGGAGCACCTCGATGCCGGGAACCTGAAGGAGGGCGTGCACCGCCAACGGGTCGTCCTCCAGCAGCCCCGGCGGCAGCCTGCAGGGGCGGCCTGCGGTGGCGGCAGGGACCTCGCGCGGCACCTTGGCCGGCCCGTGCGCGTTCGGCGGGACGTCCCCGGCGACGTCCTCAGGGTCACCGGCGAGGTCCTCCAGTAACCCGGCGTCCTCTCCGGTGTCCAAAGGCTCGACCCGCCCTGGCTCCGCGCCCGGCTCCAGTGCCCGGCGCAACCTCCCGGCCAGCGACTCCAGCCGGGCCGCGACCTCCGCGACCCGCGCGTCGTCCATGCGGACCCGCTCGGTCGCCTCGTCCAGTCGCCGGCGCAGCCGAGCGGTCTGGCGCTGCGCCCGGCGGCGCTCGGCGGCCAACTGGGCGCGCAGGTCGTCGCTCTCGGCCTCCAGGGCCGTGACCCGCTCGGCCAGGCGGGTCTGCTCGGCTTCCGTCTGGCGACCGCGCTGCTCCGCCGAATCGGCCCGGCGGCGGTGGGCGTCACGCTCGGCGCGTGTGGCGACGAGTTCATGAGACAGCCTCCCGCGCGCCAGCGCATCCGTCTCGGCCTCCTGGCGGCGAGCGGTCTCCGCCGCCGCGCGGTCCCGGGCGGCGAGGCGATCGGCGCTCTCAGCGGCGACCACCGCCAAGTCGTCCCACCGGGCGCGGGCGGCCAGCGCTGCGACGGTGTCCTCGGCTCCGTAGGCGAGCAGCAGTCGGCCCGCGTCGGTGGTCTCGGAGGCGACCCACAGGCGGCGCTCCTCCAGTTCCTCCCCCACGGTCTTCCGCAGGCGCGAGTCAGCTGTCAGCGCCTCGGCGATCGCCCGGCGCGGCCGGCTGGCGGCCAGCCGCTCCGGCTTCCACCCCGCGAATGGCCGCAGCGCCGTCGGCAGCGAACTGCGATCGGTCCGCTCCATGGCGCGCCGTACGGCGCGGAGCAGCGGACCCCACAGGTTCGTGGGCAGATCGGCGAGGACCTCGACGGCGCCGGGGGTGGATGATCTCAGAGCGGGATCGGTCGTCTCGGCTCACTCCCCCCGCCCCACCACTTGACCGACCGCGTGCGGCTGGCCGGCCGCGCCCGGCACATCGACGATCTCGATGACGTCGTGTGCGGCTCCGCACCAGCGGCAGCCCACGGACAGCACGGTGACTTCGCTGCGCTCCTCCTCCTCAGCTACGCCCGCCCCCGACAGGTCGAAGTGCCAGAAGCGCCGCACTCGCTCGGAGGTCACCACGTCGAAACGCGTGAGGTTCCCGCACGCGCTGCAGCGGTAGCGCGTTGCGGGCGCCAGCCCCGACGGCTTATCCACACCGGTCTCCTTCGTATGCCGGGCCTCCTGATGGTGCCGAGGGTAGCTTGGCTGCTCACGGACTCCACGGTGGCCTGCGGGAAGCGCAACGGGATGGCGAACAGGACAACCCGCCTCGGCCGTCGCCGGATCGCCCGGTGCCCTGCGCAGGACGCCGGACCGGTGGGGTCAACCGCCACCGTCGCGAGCGCGTGGGAAGGTCGGGAAGGCCAGGCCGGGATGCGCGCCCTCGCGCTCGATCTGATCGACCACCCCCGCCGCCCCGGCGGCCAGGGCGTCGCGGTCCACTCCCTGATGGGGGGACGGGTAGGGGGCCATGTACGCGACGGACCGGCGCAGCAGCGTCAGCGCGCCGGTCGCGTTGCCGCGCTGGGTGTGCGCGCAGCCGACCGCCACCTGCGTGACACCCTTCCAGTAGTCCCGGTCGCCGGGATCGATCTCACGGGATTTCCAGATCCATTCGAGAAACTCGTGCGCTTCGAAGAAGCGCTGCGCGTCGAACAGCGCGGCCGCCCGGGACAGCGCCTCCCCGACAGTGGACACGACGTCTTCAGGATCGGCGTGATCCGCCATCTCGTCGATCGCTCCGTAGGGCAGCGGCCGGCCGAAGCGGTCCCGGGGCCGGGCGTTCTCCGCCCGCCCCTGCGCGTTGCGATCACGGTCGGGGACCCGGTCTCCCACCAGTTGTCGAGGTGACATACACGCAGGCTAGCGGGCATTGGAAGTCCCACGCGGAGCGGATCAGGGGAACCAACGCGGAAAGCCGTGCGTTGACCGGTTCCAGATGGATGTGTCGCCACCTCCGCCCGCCATCTCCGCCATCTCCGTCACACCGCAAGGGACCGCGTTGCACCACGACGAGGACTGGGTCCTCCGGGCCGCCTGCCGAGAAGCAGATACGGGACTGTTCTATTCAGCCGACGAGGCCGACATCCGCCGCGCCCTGTCGTTCTGCGCCCGCTGCGAGGTGCGGCAGGAGTGCCTGAACGTGGCGATGAGCCGCCAGGAGGCATTCGGCGTGTGGGGCGGGACGCCAGAGGCCCACCGGCGGAGGATCTTCCGTCGGGAGCGGCGGCAGCGCCCAGCCGCATGACCGGCCGCCCACGAGCAACCCGCGCTCCGGTCAGCCGCCGGCATCGGTGACGGCGGCGCTGAGACGCCGCACCGCCTCCCCGATCTGCTCTTGCTGGACGCCGGAGAACGCCAGCCGAAGGTGACGCTCGCCGCCGTCGAGGAAGAACTCCGTGCCCGGGACGAAGGCCACGCCGTGCCGCTCGGCGGCCGCGTGGACGGCGCCCGCTTCGGTTCCCTCGGGCAGTTGCAGCCATAGGAAGTAGCCGCCCTGGGGGCGGACGTAGCGCGCTTCGGGCAGGTGTTCGTCCAGCGCGTCGCACATCACCCCAAGCCGCTCTGCGAGCGCCTTGCGGGCAAGTTCCACCGACGCCTCGAAGACCCCTGAGCCGAGCAGGTCGGTGACGATGGCCTCGGGCAGAAACGACGGCGAGATGTAGGTGTCTACAGCCAGCGCGGTCAGACCGTCGACCAGGGGTTCGGGCACGATGAGGTACCCGACGCGCAGGCCAGGCGCCACCGTCTTGGTGAACGAGGTCGACCACACCACCCGCTCGGGTGCGAGATCGTGCAGGGCGGGGACCTGATCGCCCTCGAAGCGCAGCAGGCGATAGGGGTCGTCCTCGAAGATCAGCAGATCCCGCTCGCGGGCCAGTTCGGCGAGCCGTCGCCGCTTCGGCGGCGACAGCGTGCAGCCGGCAGGGTTGTGGAAGGTCGGGATGGTGTACAGCAGGTCTGGAGTCTCGGCCTCGGCCAGCGCCTCGACGTCGATCCCATCGGCCTCCAGCGGGACCGAGGTGATGCGGAAATCCCGGTCGGCGAAATTCTTCAGTGCCCGGTCGTAGGTCGGGGCTTCCAGCGCGACATGCGCCTGGCCGGCGCGCCGCAGATGCTCGGCGATGAAGGCCACGCCCTGGAGCGAACCGTTGACGACGAGGATGCGCTGAGGATCCACCCCGTGGCGGGCCGCCAGGGCCTCGCGGAGGGGCGGGTAACCGCCGCCCGGGCCGTACGCCAGGACGGTGGCGGCTTGGGCGTTCAGAGCTCGCGCAGACGCCTCCCGGATCGCCGGGATCGGAAGCAGGTCGGGCGTGGGGACGCCGCGCGCGAGGGAGATGACCGTCACGCCTCGAACCGTACTGCTTCGCAAGGCGCTGCCGCGCTCGTCCGCCCGAACGTCGGAACAGGGCCAACCGGTCCCGGTCCGGCCGGCGCAATCCGACTAGGCTGCAGCTCATGATCACCGCAATCGTGCTGCTCCACGTGGACGTAGCGGCGATCCCCGAGACCGCCCAGGCGATCGCCGATCTGGACGCGGTCTCCGAGGTGTACTCGGTCACCGGCGACTGGGAACTGGTCGCTATGGTGCGCGTGCACGCGCACGACGAGATCGCCGACGTCGTGACCGGCGCGATCGCCAAGGTGCCGGGCGTAACGGCGACCCACACGATGGTGGCCTTCCGCGCGTACTCCACCAGCGACCTCGAGCGCCTCTGGGGCGTGGGCTTCGACGCCGACGAGGGCGTGTAGATTCGACGCCGCGCCAATCAACGAGACACCACTCAAGATTGAACCGTAGGCCTCGGATATGAGGGCGACGGTTCAATCTTGGACAGGTGGGCCAGGTGGCGGCCTTCAGGTGGCGGCGCTCAGGCGCTCAGGCGGTGGCGTCGCGCTGGGCGCGCGAGACGGCGATCCAGCGCTCCAGCACTCCCGCCGCGGAACCCCCGTCGATCGCACGCGCCGCCGCCGCCAGGCCCTGCTCCCAGGAGGTCACACGGTCGGCCGCCACCAGGGCGGCGGCGGCGCCGAGCAGCACGATGTCGCGAGGGGCGCCCGGCTTGCCGGCAAGGACGTCCTCGGCGATCTCGCGGTTGCGCGCCACGTCGCCGCCGCGCAGGTCGCCGATGGTGGCCGTCGGCAGGCCAAGCCCGGCAGGGTCCAGCCGCCACTCCCGCACGTGGGACCCGCTGACCTCCCACACCGTGGACGGGCCGGTGGTGGTCAACTCGTCGAGCCCGTCGGTGCCGTGGAAGACCAGGGCGTGGGCGGTGCCCAGACGCGCGAGCACCCCGGCCATGCGCGGCGCCATGGTCGCGTCGCTCACGCCGATGGTCTGGTGCGCGGCCCCGGCCGGATTGGTGAGCGGCCCGAGGAAGTTGAACACCGTCGGCACACCCAGCTCGCGGCGGGCGGGCATCGCGTGGCGCATCGCCGGATGGAAGGTGGGCGCGAAGCAGAAACCGATGCCCACCTGATCGATGCACGCCGCCACCCCTTCCGGCGGCAGATCGATCACGACCCCCCATGCCTCCAGCAGATCGGCCGATCCGCAGCGCCCGCTGGCCGCACGGTTGCCGTGTTTGGCGACCCTGGCCCCGGCGCCGGCGGCGACCAGCGCAGCGAGCGTGGAGACGTTGAACGTGCCGGCGCGGTCGCCACCGGTCCCGCAGGTGTCCACCAGGGGGTTGCCAGGCTGCGGGAGACGCACGGGCACCGGTAGAGCGGCCGCACGCATGGCCTGGACCAACCCGGCGATCTCCTCCGCGGTCTCGCCCTTCATGCGCAGCGCGGTGACGAACCCGGCCACCTGCGCGGAGGTCGCGTCGCCCGCCATGACCGCGCCCATGGCGGCCGCGGCGGTGTCCTCGTCGAGGTCCTGACCGGCGACGATCTGTCCCAGGATCTCAGGCCAGCGCAGTGGTGCGGCGCTCAATATCCGGCCCCCCCGAGCGGCGACCCGCTGGTGCCCTCGGGGACGCCGAGGACCTCGGGCAAGTCGCCGGTCGAGCCCACACCCGGCAGATCGGGCACCCGCTCGCCCTCGACCACCGCAGCGATGATGCTGTGCAGGTTGAACGGGTCGGGTGGCTTGATGATGAAGGCGTCGGCCTCGGACCACTTGGCGAGAAACTTGTCCTGGTCCCGGGCGATCAGCAGGACCACCGGTGGCACCTCCTGGCCCATCCGCTCGCGTGCCTTGATGTCGCGCGACAGCGCGAAGCCGCCGGTCGGGGCGGTGTCGGCGTCGGCGAGCACGAGGTCGAACCCGCCGACATCGTCCAGCTGCCGCACGGCACGCTCGGGTGTGCGCACCTCCAGCAATTCGATGTCCTGTTCGCCGATGAGCGCGCTGGTGAGCTGCGCCGAGACGCCGGGATTCTGGTTGACGACAAGGACCTTCACGAGGTGCTCCGGTTCCCATTCCTCACGGGCGCGACGGGCGCGCACGGTTGCCAGCCTATTCCCGAACCCTATCCTGGCACCCGCGGCTTCGGAAACCCTAACTCTTGTGCGGTTGACCTGACCGGGAGGACCGAGTGACGACGAGCGAGCGGCCGGCGTTCCGCCTCACGCCTCAACGGGCGGCGGTGCTTGAAGTCGTACGTGCGGCCACCGACCACCCCACGGCCCGCGACATCTACCGAAGGGTCCGCGCCCGCCAGCCCGGCATCGGCTTCGCCACGGTCTACCGCACCCTCAACCTGCTCGTGGCCCATGCCGAGATTCTGGAGTTGCAACTGGGGGACGGCGCGGTCGCCCGATACGACGGCAACACCGGACATCACGACCACGTCCTGTGCGAGGCTTGCGGCGCGGTAGCCGATGTCCGCGTCGAACTCCCCGCGCTCGCGTGCTTGAAGGCCGAGGCCGCGTCCGGCTTCGCCGTCAGCGGCTACGAACTGCAGTTCCGCGGGCGCTGCCGCGACTGCAGCCGGCCCGACCAGGAGACCGCGCACGCTGCGGAGCAGGCGGTCGGCTGAGCCCGCTCAGCCGACCTCCCAGGTATCGCCACCGCCAGCCAACAGTCGCTCCAGGTCCCCCTCGCCCTGGCGCGCGACCGCCTGCTCCAACTGGGACTGCACCAGGTCGCCGTACACCGGTCGCTGCACCTGGCGGAACAGCCCGATTGGTGTCGGTCCCGCGGGGTTGTGCGCGAGGCGCGACAACCCGTAGGCCAGGGTGGGATCGTCGCAGTGCGCATCGTGGACCAGGATCCGCTCCAGCCCGACCTCGCCGACCTCGGCGACGCGCAGGTGCGCGCTGTCCTCCAGCACCACGCCGCGCGTGCCCCCGTCGAACAGGATCGGCTCGCCGTGCACCAGGCGGATCTGGTTGGCGTCGGCCTGGTCCTTCAGGGTGGCGAAGGCCCCGTCGTTGAAGATGTTGCAGTTCTGGTAGACCTCGATGAACGAGGCGCCCTGGTGGCGTGCGGCGGCCTCGACCACTTCGGCCAGGTGCGCCCGCTCGGTGTCGATCGAGCGGGCCACGAACGTGGCCTCCGCGCCCAGCGCCAGGCTGACGGGGTTGAACGGGTAGTCCAGAGAGCCGAACGGCGTGGACTTGGTGATCTTGCCGAGTTCGGACGTGGGCGAGTACTGCCCCTTGGTCAGCCCGTAGATCTGGTTGTTGAACAGGATGATCGTCAGGTTGACGTTACGGCGCAGCGCGTGGATCAGGTGGTTGCCGCCGATCGACAGGCCGTCCCCGTCACCGGTGATGACGAACACCTTGAGGTCCGGCCGGGTGATGCTGACACCCGTGGCGATCGCCGGCGCGCGCCCATGGATCGAGTGAAATCCGTAGGTGTTCATGTAGTACGGGAAGCGACTGGAACAGCCGATCCCCGACACGAACACCAGGCGCTCACGATCGATGCCGAGATCCGGCATGACGCCCTGGATGTTGGCGAGGATCGCGTAGTCCCCGCAGCCTGGGCACCAGCGCACATCCTGGTCGCTGGCGAAGTCCTTGCGGGTGACTTTCTTGGCGGGAGCCGTGGTCGTGCTCATCACGCGGCCTCCTGAAGCTCGCTGAGCTGTTCGACGATCGCCTGTTCCAGCTCGCGGGAGGTGAACGGCAGCCCGGCGATCCGGTTGTAGCCGCGGATGTCGACCAGCGACTCGGCGCGCAGCAGCATGCGCAACTGCCCGTCGTTCATCTCCGGGACCAGCACCCGGTCGAAGGAGCGCAACACATCAACGGTGTTGGACGGGAACGGGTTGAGGTGCCGCAGGTGCGCGCGCGCGACCTGCAGCCCGCGGCGGCGGACCTTGCGCACCGCCGCCTCGATCGGCCCGGCGGTCGAGCCCCAGCCCAGCACCAGCAGGCGAGGCCGAGCGCTGCGGTCCGATCCGACGTCGACCTGAAGCGATGGAATGGTGTCGGCGATGCCCGCCACCTTGGCCGCCCGCAGCTTGACCATCCTGTGGTGGTTGTCGGGTTCGTAGGAGATCGCGCCGGTGCCGTCGGCCTTCTCCAGCCCGCCGATGCGGTGCTCCAGACCGGCCGTGCCCGGGATGGCCCAGGGCCGGGCCAGGGTCTCCGGGTCGCGCAGGAACGGCCAGAACTCGCCATCGTGGTTGGGCTCGGAGGCGAAGCGCACCACCTGGGAGAGGTCAGGCAGGTCATCGAGATTCGGGAGCCGCCACGGCTCGGCCCCGTTGGCGAGGTAGCCGTCGGACAGCAGCATCACCGGCGTGCGATAGGTCAGCGCGATGCGCACCGCCTCGATCACCGCGGAGAAGCAGTCGCCGGCGCTGCTGGGCGCCACGACCGGGACCGGCGCCTCACCGTTGCGGCCGAACATCGCCTGCAGCAGGTCGGACTGCTCGGTCTTGGTGGGCAGACCGGTCGACGGGCCACCACGCTGGATGTTGATGATCAGCAGGGGCAACTCGACGCTGACCGCCAAGCCGATGGTCTCGCCCTTCAGCGCGATACCGGGCCCGGAGGTCGTGGTGGCCGCGAGGTTGCCGGCGAAGGCGGCGCCGAGCGCGGCGCCGATGCCGGCGATCTCGTCCTCGGCCTGGAACGTGCGCACCCCGAAGTTCTTGTGCTTGGACAGCTCGTGGAGGATGTCCGAGGCCGGGGTGATCGGGTACCCGCCGAGGAACAGCGGCAGGTCCGCGCGCCGGGCCGCGGCGATCAGGCCGTAGGCCAGCGCGAGGTTGCCGGTCATCTGCCGGTAGCGCCCGGGGGGCAGCGGCGCGGGCCGCACCTCGTAGGCGTGCGCGAACAACTCGGTCGTCTCACCGAACGCGAACCCCGCCTCCAGCGTGCGGACGTTGGCCTCGGCGATCTCCGGGCGCGTGCGGAACTTCTGACGCAGCCACCGGATCGTGGGCTCCGTTGGGCGCGAGTACATCCAGCACATCAGCCCAAGCGCGAACATGTTCTTGGCGCGCTGCTTGTCCTTGGACCCGAGGTCGTGATCCTCCAGCGCTCCCAGCGTCATCGAGGTGATCGGAACCTGAACGACCTGGTAGCCCTGCAACGTGTCGTCGGACAGGGGGTCCACGTCGTAGCCGGCTTTGCGCAGCCCCGCCCGGTTGAACGCGTCGCTGTTGACCACCACCATGCCACCGGAGACCAGATCGTCGATGTTGGTCTTCAACGCAGCCGGGTTCATCGCCACCAGGACATCCGGGGCGTCCCCCGGGGTGAGGATGTCGTGATCGGCGAAGTGCAACTGGAAGCCGGACACCCCGGGCAGGGAGCCCGCGGGCGCGCGGATCTCTGCAGGGAAGTCAGGGAGGGTGGCGACATCGTTGCCCAGTTGGGCGCTGACGGACGTGAAGCGGTCACCGGTCAGCTGCATCCCGTCACCGGAGTCACCGGTGAAACGGATGGTCACCGTATCGATCTGCCGCACGTCCTTCTGCGGAGGTGCGGGCGGGGTCTCTACCGCCATGGGCGATCCTTATTCAGGGGAAAGCGTGCCCGGCCGTCGGATAACCAATGGTAACAGGCGACTTCCGGCAGCGGCCTGACCAACTTGGCTGATGGGGGAATACGTGATTGCCGGGGTGGGATCCTGCGCCTCCCTCGCCCGGGCTCCTCACAGCCTCCCCTGTCCAGGGGACCAGCCGGGGACAGCCGGGCCGCAGGGTCCATAGTGGAGGACATGCAGCGCCGTGTCTACTTGGACCACGCCTCCGCCACCCCCTGGCACCCCGCGGCGCTCGCGGCCGCCGCGCAGGCGTCCGAGCACCTGCCGGGCGACCCCAGCCGGGCCCACGGCGAGGGGCGGGCCGCCCGGGACCTGCTGGAGTCGGCGCGGGCGGCGGTCGCGGCCACGCTGGGTGCGGCCACCGAGCGCGTGGCCTTCACCTCGGGCGGGACCGAGGCGGTGCACCTGGCGGTGCGTGGGACCGCAGCCGCCAACCGCACCCGCCCGAAGCGCATCCTGTCGAGCGCGGTGGAGCACAGCGCCGTGCACGCAGCGGCGGAGGCCACCGACCACGAGCACGTGCGCGTGGCGGTGGACCGCGAAGGACGGATGGACCTGGACGCGCTAGACGACGCCTTGCGCGGAGGCGCGGCGCTGGTCAACCTGCAGCACGCCAACCATGAGGTCGGCACGCTGCAGCCCGTCGCCGAAGCCGCGGCGCGGTGCCGCCAGGCCGGCGCGCTGCTGCACGTCGACGCCTGTCAGACCGCGGGCCGCCTGCCGGTGGACCTGCACGCCCTCGGTGCGGATCTGGTGAGCCTCTCGGGCGCGAAGTTCGGCGGGGGGCGCGGCATCGGCGCACTGGCCTGGTCACCGCAGGCGCGCTTCCGGGCACTGCTGACCGGCGACGAGCGCGAGGCCCGCCGCCGTTCGGGGCTGGAGCACCTGCCCGGCGCGGCGGCCTTGGCCGAGACCCTGTTGCAATCGGCTCCCAACGACCCCGCCGGGAACGCGGCGGCTGAGCGCACCCGCTGCGACCGGCTGCGCCGCCGTCTGCGCGCCCTGCTGGCCGCGGGCGTGGAAGACCTCGAGGTGCACGGCCCGGCAACCGGGGCCGCGCCGCACATCGTGGCCGTCTCAGCGCTGTACGTGGAAGGTCAGGCGCTGCTGGCCGAACTGGACCGGGCCGGGTTCGCGGTGCACTCCGGGTCATCCTGCGCGACGACCTCGGGGGAACCCTCCCACGTGCTGGTGGCGATGGGCGCGCTGACCCACGGTCACATACGAGCTTCGGTGGGTCACGGCGTGGGGGAGTCCGACGTGGAGGCGTTCGCGCAGGCGGTGGCGGACGCCGTCGGTCGCCTGCGAGCCCGGGTCGCGATCCGCTGAGCGCTCCGGCGACGACATACGCTTGTCCCCGATGAGCCAGTGCCCACACACCGCCCCGGCCGTGGTCGACGCGCTCGGCAAGACCTGCCCCATCCCCGTCATCGACCTGTCACGGGCGATTGGCAACGTGCAGGTCGGTGAAGAGATTGTGGTGCTCGCCGACGATCCCGGCGCCAAACTCGACATCCCCGTCTGGTGCCGGATGAAGTCGCACGAGTTCCTCGGCATGACCGAGGCCGAGGTGGGCTGGCGCTTCCGGGTCCGCCGAGGGGTCTAAGCGCCTCCCGGCAGGTCGTGAGGGCTCCCTGTGGATGACTAGTTACTAGTGGAAGCTGTCGCCACAGGCGCAGGTCGACTGCGCGTTGGGGTTGTTGATCGCAAAGCCGGCGCCCTGCAGGCTGTCGACCCAGTCGATCTCGGTGTCGCGCAGGTAGGGGGCGCTCATCTTGTCGATGCGGACCGGGACACCCTCCAACGTCGCGATCTTGTCGCCGTCGAGTTGGCGGTCGTCGAAGAACAGCGCGTAGCGCATACCCGAGCAGCCCCCGGGCTGCACCGCGATCCGCAGCGCGACCTGCTCGGAGTTCTCCTCGCGGCCAATGAGCTCCTTCACCTTCGCCGCAGCGGACGTGGTGAGGATGATCGGGCTGTCCTCGACGGTCTGCGGACTCGTGGTGCTCGTGTCGCTCATGCTCATGCGGTGACCCTCGCTCGGGGACAAAGCTGACGTTGTCGAGTGTAGCGACTCACAACCGCTTTCCCGAGCGGTTATCGCTCAGCGATGTCGGCGATCCGGGCTGCGGTGATCTCCAGCAGCGCTTTCGGGGTCAGCGGGAAGACGGTCTCGGGGGTGCCGGCCGCCGCCCAGACCTCCTCGTAGGCCAGCAGGTCGGCGTCCAGCAGCGTCGGCAGCGGCTGCGGGTGGCCGAAGGGCGCGGTCCCGCCGATCGGGTAGCCGGTCGCGGCGCGGACGGTGCCGGCGTCCGCCCGCGTGACGCCGTTCACGCCCAGCGCCTTGGCGACCTTCCCGTAGTCGGCCCGGTTGCGACCGCTGGTCAGCGCCATCAGGGGCCCCTCGGCGCTGACCAGCACCAGGGACTTCACGATCGCTCCGACCTCGCAGCCGATGGCCGCCGCCGCGTCCTGGGCCGTCCGCGTCCCCGCAGGGAAACGGGTGACCTCCAGGCGCAGCCCGAGCGCCGCGGCCGCCTCCAGAACCCGCCGGCTGTTGCGGTGCAGGCCTGCCGGTTGCCCGGTCATGCTCCCACGCTGCCCCTCGCTCATGCTTCCACTTTGGCCGCCAGGTCGGCGGCGCGCTCCTCGACCAGAGCCGCGGCGCGCTCCAGCCCCTCGGGTCCCAGATCGGCGACGGCATCGAACGCCGCGCCGGCGCCGTCGTGCACCCGCCCGGCGATCGCCAGGACCCGTACGCCGAAGTTCCGTGCCCGCCCGAGAACATAGTTCGGCGCCTTGCCCGCCGCGCTCTGCGCGTCCAGTGACCCCTCGCCGGTGATCGCGACGGCGGCCCCCCGCAGCGCAGGCTCCAGGCCGACGAGGTCGGCGACCGCATCCGCGCCCGGCACCAGCTTGGCGTTGCAGAAGGCCAGCAGCGCGAACCCCAGTCCGCCGGCGGCTCCCGCGCCGGGAAGGTCCCGCCAGGGACCCCCCTCCAGATCCCGCTCAACCGCGTCGGCGAAGGCCCCCAGCCCCGCCTCCAGCAGCCGGATCCTCTCGGCGTCCGCGCCCTTCTGCGGACCGAACACCGCGGCGGCGCCGTCAGGCCCGAGCAGCGGGTTGGTGACATCGCTGGCGACGGTGACCGGCACGCCGATGTCGGGGCCGCGCACGATCCGGGCGGTGTCGCCCAGCCAGCGCCCCCCGACCTTGACGCCGTTGCCGTCCTCGCGCAGCAACCGGTGGCCCAGGGCGGTGAGCATCCCGCCACCGCCGTCCACCGTCGCGCTGCCGCCGAGCCCGATGATGATCGCGGTGGCGCCGCCCTCCACGGCGGCGCGCAGCAACTGCCCGACCCCGTAGCTGGTGGTCAGCAGCGGATCGCGCTCCCCCGGGCCGAGCCGTGACAGCCCGCAGGCAGCGGCGGCCTCGACGAGGGCCCGGCCATCGGGCAGCCGGAGCCAGGCGGCCGCGCCTGCCCGACCGCGGGCGTCCGCCACGTCCGCCTCGACGCGCTCGGCGCCCGGCACCCCGGACTCCACGACGGCCAGGGTGCCCTCTCCCCCGTCGGCCATGGGGACGATCACGACCTCGTCATCAGGGCGGACGCGCGACCAGCCTCTGCGCATGGCGCGCGCGGCCTGGTCAGCGGACAGAGTGCCGGCGAACTTGTCGGGTGCGAGGACGACCTTCATCGGTGCGGAGTGTAGGCGATGGTCCCGGCTGCTATCCTGGGGTAAGTGTAATATATACACGAAGTCCCCGGGCGGCGCCCTCCGGCGCTCCGGGCTCGACGCGAGGGGCAGTCATGGCGCAGGCCACCACCTTGTCCGAGGCCGCCGCTTCCACCCCGCTGCTGCTGCTCGGCCGCCGAGCCGACCCGGACAGCGAGCGGGGGACGGTCTGCCCCGGAGTGGTGCCCGATCCCGAGGATCCCGCCCTGATCGAACGCGCCCGCGCCGCGCGCCGCGCCCTGGGTGACGAGGTGATGGTGCTCGGGCACCACTACCAGCGCGACGAGGTCATCGCCTTCGCCGACACGCGAGGCGACAGCTTCAAACTCGCACGCGATGCCGCAGCCAGCGGGTCGCCGCTGATCGTGTTCTGCGGCGTGCATTTCATGGCCGAGACCGCCGACATCCTGACGCCCGGGACCACCCAGGTAGTCCTTCCGGACCTCGCCGCGGGGTGCTCGATGGCCGACATGGCCGAGATCAGCCAGGTCGAGGCCGCCTGGGTCGACCTGGCTGAGGCGGGCTGCGACGCGGTCGTGCCGCTGACCTACATGAACTCCTCGGCCGCGATCAAGGCGTTCACCGGCCGGCACGGTGGCGCCATCTGCACCTCGTCCAACGCCGAGCGGGCGATGTGCTGGGCATTCGCCTCACGCTCCGATGCCGGCGACCGGTCCCAGGTGCTGTTCCTGCCCGACCAGCACCTGGGGCGCAACATCGCGGTCCGGGAACTGGGGCTGTCCCTGGCGGACTGCGTGGTCTACGACCCGCGCAAGCCCGGTGGCGGGGTGGACCCGGCCGACCTCCGCCGCGCCAGGGTGATCCTGTGGAAGGGCCACTGCTCGGTCCACGGCACGTTCACCGAGGCCCACGTCGACCTGGCGCGCGCGCGTATCCCCGGCGTCAGGATCCTCGTTCACCCCGAGTGCCGGCACGAGGTGGTGAGCAAGGCCGACCTGGTCGGCTCGACCGAGTTCATCGTCCGCACCATCCGCGAGGCGCCTGCCGGCACGAAGTGGGCGGTGGGAACCGAACTGAACCTGGTCGGCCGTCTGGCCCAAGAGCACCCGGAGCAGACCGTCACCTTCCTGAACGAAACCGTGTGCTTCTGCGCCACGATGAACCGCATCGACCTGCCGCATCTGGTCTGGGCGCTGGAGGAACTGGTCGCCGGCCGCGTCCCCAACCGCATCACCGTCGATCCGGAGACCAGCAGGTTCGCCAGCCTCGCCCTCGATCGCATGCTCGCGCTGCCCGGTACCTGAGCGCCGCGTCAAGGGTGCAGTCGCGACGCCGGGGTCAGTTGCGCGGGTTCGCGTCGACGAACGGCGGGCGCACGACGTCGGCGGCCACGGCCTTGCCGCGCACGTCGACTTCGACGTGGTCTCCCAGCGCAACACCGGGATCGAGGTAGGCCAGGGCGATGCCGTGCCGCAGCGTGGGCGAGAACGTGCCGCTGGTGGTCTCCCCCGCCGGTTCGCCCCCAGCGCTGACCATGCAGTGCGCTCGCGGGACTCCCCGCGACAACGCCCGGAGGCCCCTCAGGCGCCGGCTCGGCCCGGCCTCCTTCGCGCGGACGTAGGCGTCACGCCCCACGAACTCGCTCGCCGCGCGGACCGCCCAGCCCAGACCCGCTTCGACCGGCGAGGTCGCTGGCGAGATGTCGTTGCCATGCAGGGGATAGCCCATCTCGAGGCGCAGCGTGTCCCGCGCACCCAACCCCGCAGGGGTCACGCCGGACTCGAGCAGGCGGTCCCAGAGCATGGGCGCCTGCTCCGCCGCGACGAATGCCTCGAACCCGCGCTCGCCGGTGTAGCCCGACCGGGCCAGCACCTGCGCCCCGCCCGCGCCGGCTTCCCCCGCCTGGCCAGTCAGCGGGCGGCAGTCCAGGTAGGACATCCGGGCCACCGGCAGCCCTGCGCGGGACGCCAGGTCCGGCGCCAGCGGCCCCTGCACCGCCAGGCACGCCAGGTCGTCCTTCACGTCGGCCACGTCCGCACCGCCCACCTCGGCAGCACTCGTGCGCAGCACGGCGGCCACCCGGCCGGCGTTGGCGGCGTTCGGCACCGCGAAGAATCCCCAGGGCAGGCGGTACAGCAGGAGGTCGTCGACGATGCCGCCGACCTCGTCCAGACACAGCGTGTACTGAGCCCGGCCGGCATCCAGCACGGCCGCGTCGTTGCTGAAGGCGCGCTGGACCGCCGCCAGGGCGCCTTCGCCGGTGACGCGCAGCGTGCCGAGGTGGGACAGATCGAAAACCCCGCAGCGCTCGCGCACCGCGCGGTGCTCGCCGACCACCGTGCCGTAGTCCAGGGGCATGTCCCAGCCGCCGAAGGCGGTCATCCTCGCCCCGAGGGCGCGGTGGCGCCCGTCAAGGGGTGAGCGTCGCAGCGGCTCGGTTACCGCCTCAGCCATGGCCTGTCCTCCGTCTTCGCTCGCCCCACCCGAGGGCCGACTCTAACCCGGCCCGGGGGGAAGATGGCACGTGACCTCCTGGATAGGATTGGCGGAGCCGTACCAGCCTCGACACCACGATCCGGGAGCACCCCATGGCCGACAGCTACGACGTCGTCATCCTCGGCGCGGGAACCGGCGGGTACTCGTGCGCATTCCGCGCAGCCGACCTCGGCCATTCCACCGCCCTCATCGAACGCGAGAAGGTTGGTGGTACCTGCCTGCATTGGGGCTGCATCCCGACGAAGGCGTTCCTCCAGGCCGCCGAGGTCGCCGAGCACGCACAGGACGCGGACAGCTACGGCGTGCGGGCGAGCTTCGACGGGATGGACATGCCGGCGCTGGTGAAGTTCAAGAACCGCATCGTGGAGGTGAATTACAAGGGCGTGGAGTCCTCCCTGAAGGCACGCGGCGTGGACCTGATCACCGGCGTGGGGCGACTGAAGGATGCACGCACGCTCGTGGTCCAGACCGACGAGGGCGAACGCACGATCACCGCCGACAAAGCGCTGGTGCTGGCCACCGGTTCCAAGCCTCGCGGCCTGCCGGTCGAGGGCGCCGAGGTCGACGGCGAGCAGATCATCACCAGCGACCACGCGATCTATCTGGGGAAGGCGCCGCAGCGGCCGATCGTGATCGGGGCCAGCGCCGTCGGCGTCGAGTTCGCCACCGCCTTCCGCGGCTTCGGCGCCGAGCAGATCACCCTGATCGAGGCGCTCGACGCGATCGTGCCGCAGGAGGACGTCGACAGCTCCAGGGCCCTGCACCGTGACTTCCGCCGCTCGGGCATGAAGGTGATGGTCGGCGCGACGGTCCACAAGGTCGAGAAGGGCTCCGACGGCGTGCGGGTGTCGATGGAGAGCGGCGACAGCGTCGAGGGCGACATTCTCCTGGTCGCCATTGGCCGGCGCCCCGTCAGCGAGGACATGGGCCTCGACGATGCCGGCGTCACCCTCGACCAGGGCTACGTGGTCGTCGACGAGTACTGCCGCACGGGGCTCGACTGGGAAGGCGGGGCGCAGTACGCCGTCGGCGACGTCATCCCGACGCTGGGTCTGGCGCACGCCTCGTTTCAGGAGGGCTTCCTGGTCGCCGAGCACGCCGCGGGCCAGCGCGTCACCCCGATCGACTACGCGGGCATCCCCCGCGTCTACTACTGCCACCCCGAGCTGGCCAGTGTCGGCTCCACCGAGCAGGAGCTCAGCGAGCAGGGCGTGGAGTTCGACAAGAGGTTGTTCCCGTACAGCCACAACGCCCGCGCCATGATGATGAAGGGGACGGGACACGTGAAGGTGCTCGCGGGCAAGCACGGCGGGCGAGTGCTCGGCATCCACATCGTCGGCGCGCACGCCACCGATCTGATCGCCGAGGGCCAGCTGATCTACAACTGGGAGGCGCTGCCCAGCGACGTCGCGCAGTTCATCCATCCGCATCCGACCCTGTCCGAGGCGATCGGCGAGGCGCACCTGCAGTTGGCGGGCAGACCGCTGCACGGCTGACGGCATCCTGGGCAGGGGTCAGGAAGACGAGCGACCGAGACGGATCCGAGGGAGCGATGGCCGACAGCAGCCGACGTCGCCGACGAGGTGGGCCGGCGGACGGCGGGAGCCCCGAAGGCGGCACTCGCCGACGGCGCCGACGTGGCGGGCCTCCTTCCCCCGAACCCCGGCGTCGCCGACGAGGTGGCGGCACCGACGACCAGGCGACCGCACCGCAGGAGGGCTCGGGCTCGCCCAGCGGGGCGCCCAGCGCCCAGGAGACGCCATCTCGAAGGAGTACCAACGTGGCAACCGAAGTCACCCTGCCCCAGCTCGGCGAGAGCGTCACCGAGGGCACCATCACCGCCTGGCTCGTCGACGTCGGCGATACCGTGAATGCCGACCAGCCGCTGTTCGAGCTGAGCTCGGACAAGATCGACACCGAGGTACCCGCCCCCGCCAGCGGGGTGCTTACCGAGATCAGGGTCCAGGTCGACGAGACCGTGGACGTGGGCACGGTCGTGGCCGTGATCGGTGGTGAGGAGGAGGCGACCGGCGACGGGCGAGCGCCCGACACCGCGACCGAGGAGCAACAGGCTCCCGCGGAGCAGGCCGAGGCGGAAGCCGAAGGCGGCGACGCCGAGGCGGCAGCCCCGGTCACCGAGCGCGAGCGGGTCGCCGGGGAGGAGCCCGAGGAGCGGCCCGAGCCGGCCACAGCCACCCCCGAGCACGCCGAGGGCGTCAGCGCGGAGGGTGACGGCGGAAACGGCCGCACCGAGGGTGTCCTGGCGTCCCCGATCGTACGCCGCATGGTCGCCGAGCACGACCTGGACCTGTCCTCGATCACCCCGTCGGGTGAGGGCGGCCGGGTCACCCGTGAGGACGTCGAAGCGGTCATCGTCGCGCGCGCACCCGGGGAGGCCGAGCCTGAAACGCGGGCCGAGCGCGCCCCGCAGCCCGAGCGCCGGGCCCCGGTGCCGTCCGGGGAGCGCGAGAGGACCGAGGATCTGTCCCGGATCCGCCGCCGTATCGCCGCGAAGATGATGGAGTCGATGCAGTCGTCGGCCCAGTTGACGACCGTGCAGGAAGCCGACATGACCGGGATCATGCGGCTGCGCGAGCAGGTGAAGGATGGCTTCAAGGCGCGCGAGGGCGTGTCCCTGTCGCCGTTCGCCTTCCTGTGCCGGGCGGCGGTGATCACGGTGCGCCGTCCCGAGTTCCAGATGGTCAACGCGCAGGCCGACTGGGAGACCGGCAGGGTCACCTTCCACGACTACGTCAATCTCGGCATCGCCGTGGACACCGAGCGCGGCCTGATGGTACCGAACATCAAGAGCGCCGACGACCTGACCCTGCCCGCGCTGGCGCGGGCGATCAACGAGGTCGCCAACAAGGCTCGGGGCAAGGGCAAGCTGGAGATGCAGGACATCGAGGGTGGCACCTTCACCCTGACGAACACCGGCAGTCGCGGTGTCCTGATCGACACCCCGATCCTGAACCACCCCGAGGTGGCGATCCTGGGCACCGGCGCGATCCAGAAGCGTCCGGTGGTGACCTCGGACGAGACCGGGGACTCGATCTCGATCCGCGACATGGTCTACCTGTGCCTGACCTACGACCATCAGTTGCTGGACGGCGCCGACGCCGCCCGCTTCGTGACCGACGTCGCACAGGTGGTCGAGGACCACGACTGGGCCCAGGAGATCGGGTACTAGACGATGACCACGACGGCTCTCACCGGGACGCGGGCGGGATCGGCGGCCGCGCCGCTGATGCTGTCGGTCTGGGCCGGCGAGGAGGTCGCCTACGAGGATGCGCTGCGCTGGCAGCGCATCCTCGTGTCAGCACGCGCCGAAGATGCGAGCGACGATGTGCTGTTGACCCTGACCCACGACCGGGTCTACACCGCCGGGCGCCGCGCCGACATCGCCCATCACGTCCTGGGCACATCCAGCATCAGGGTCGTGCAGACCGACCGCGGCGGGGACGTCACCTATCACGGCCCCGGGCAGTTGGTTGCCTACCCGATCGTGCGCCTGCCCCACCGCAAGGCGATCCGTCCCCACGTCAGTGCGCTCGAGGATGCCTGCGTGCGCACGGCCGCCGCCTTCGGGATCACCGCGGGCGGGAACCTCAAGCGGCCAGGGGTATGGGTGGGCAACAGGAAACTCGCCGCCGTCGGTGTGCGCGTCGACCAGGGCGTGACCAGCCACGGACTGGCGTTCAACGTCACCACCGACCTGGCGGACTTCGACGGTCTGGTCCCCTGCGGCATCACCGACGGCGAAGTCTGCTCGCTGCGGTCGCTGGGTGTGGACACCACCGTCGAGGAGGTCCGCCCCCGCCTGGTCGCCGCTCTGGGTGCGACGCTGGGCCGCACGGTCCACGCGGCGTCACGCGCTGACCTTGGGCTTGTCCGGGCCTGACACCGCATAGCCGGCCGGTCCACCCTGGACTGCGCATGATCCAGGAGAACCGGCGTGTCGTGTGCTTCACTGCTGCAATGACTACGCCCCCGGACCCCGGATCATTCGACCAACCACCACCAGGCTCGTCCGGCGCGCCGGGCCCTGGCTCATGGACTCCTCCCGGTGCCCCCGGCCC
>WHTC01000093.1 GCA_009379795.1 Nitriliruptorales bacterium
CTCAGTCAAGAGGCCGCCGCAGGGTTCCCCGGCGCGGACGTGGTCAGCATGAACGCCGCGCCGCTGACGGCGCTGGACGACCAAGGGCTCCTGCTACCGCTGAACACGCCGACGACGGCAAACCTGAGTGACAACAGTGTGTTCGAGAACTGGGCCGCGACGTGGCTGAACGTTTACACCGTCGCCTGGAACACTGACCTGGTGGAGCCGGCGAGAGTCCCGGAGAGCTGGGAAGATGTGCTGGCTTTCCAGGGCAATGCGGGATGGAAGCCTCGCGACTGGGACTGGATGGGCACGCTTGTACTGGATCACTTCGCTGATGCTGAAGGCAGGACTGAGGAAGAGGCAATCGATCTCTTCCGCGCGGGGGCGGAAGATGCCCAGGCGATCGATGGCCACACGGTGATGGTGGAGTTCCTGGCCGCCGGGGAGTTGGAGTTGGCAGTGAGCGCCTATCACCACACGGTGAGCCAGTTCATGGCCCGAGGAGCGCCGCTGGAGTGGCAGCCTGCGGTGGAGCCTATGGTCGCCCTTCCTGATGGGATTGCTGTCACTCGAGACGCGCAGAGACCCGCTACCGGATTGCTGTTCATCGACTTCATGCTCACGCGTGGCCAGGAAATGCTCTCGGAGTTGGGACGAACACCGGCAAGCCCGAACGTGGAGGGCGGAATTCCCGCTGACGTCGACGTCATCCTCGTCAACTTCGGCGTGATCGAGGATCGCGAGAAGTGGGAGGGTGTCATGGACGAGATCATCCAGAACTAATCGGGCTTCATGACACTGCACCAGTTTGAGAGGGCAAGGCATGAGCGTTGGCCACGAGCGCGTGTCGAAGGTGATACTGGATGACCGGACACCCGTCCACATCTTTCATCCCGCTACCACCGAGAAGCCTGACCGCGCCGTGGTGTTGTTCCACGAACGTTACGGCCTCGTACAACACACCCTGGACCTCGCCGCTCGGTTGGCCGACAGCGGAATGCTGTCGCTTGCTCCCGACCTGTTCGAAGGGCGCGTAGACGACTACGACGCCGTGCGCGAGGGCAGGGAACGAGCGGTCATCTCCGACGACGAGGTGGTGAGAGCCGCCGAGGGTTGCCTGTCGCTGCTCAGGACCAGGTTCGCCATCGACCCGCCCCAGACAGCGGTGATGGGCGTATGTCAGAGCGGTCGCCATGCCATCTGCGTGGCAAACGCCAACCCCGACGTGGGAGCCGCTGTCGTCTTCTACGGCGCTGCGCAGGATCGTGATTGGCGCGTGAACGATCAGCAACCCATCGCCATGAGGCATATGTTACAGAATCTGGGAGTTCCCCTGTTCGCCACCTTCGCCGAGCGCGACCACGTCATCTCGGTCGAGAACGTGTTCCGATTCCGCGGCGCGCTCGAGCAGGGTCTGCGGAGCTATGTGATCCGCTTGCAAAAGGATGCTCCACATGGCTTCATGGACTCGACGAAGCCAGGCCGGTACCGTCCCGATGCCACAGCCGAGAGCTGGGCTGAATTGATGCAGTTCCTCGGTGACAAGCTGATGACCCAGCACAATGCCGATAATGACCCCAGACAACGTTCCGAGTGGGAGTTCAAGGCAAGTATTTCTCGAAGTTACGACTTTTCTCGCAATGTTCGACTGGAGTAATGCCTCTTACCATCCGAGACGGTGCTTGCCTGCGCGAGCGTGATCAGGCATAGCATCGGGCACCGGTAGATCAGTCATCGTCCCATCGGATCGGCGAAGCGTTTCAGTTGGGAAGGGGTGCGGACATGCGGATGAGCGCACGCGTAAGCAGGCTGCAACCGGCGGCGGTGATGACGTTCGGTCTCATCCTCGTCAGCGCATGCGCTGGCGCCCCAACCGCCACCGAGGAAGTTGGGATCAGCGACGGGGACACCGACGGCGATTCCGGCGTTCCGGACGCTGCAGAAGAGTCAGCAGAACGTCTGGAAGCGATCTCCGCCGACGTTGAAGGTCTCGACCGGGAGGAGAGACGGGAACGATTGATCGAGATCGCCCAGGACGAGGAGCCTCTCGACCTGTACGCATCCACCAATCCTGACGATGCGGAGGCGCTGGCATCCCGGTTCAACGAGTTGACGGGCGTGGAGATCAACCACTATCGCGCCAACGCGAGCGCGATTCGCAATCGGTTGCTCCAGGAGTCAAGCGCAGGGTTTGCCGGCGCCGATGCCGTCGTCATGGACGGCACCGAGATGGCGCTGATCGACGAGGAGGGCCTGCTGCTCCCGCTGCGATCGCCCTACCTGGAAGACTTCCCGGACCAGGCGGTGTTCGACAACTGGGCGGCGGGCTCTTCCAACGTCTATATCGCCACGTGGAATACGGATCGCTTGAGCCCGCAGGACGCGCCGAAGACCTGGGAGGACGTGCTCGCGTTCGATGGTGAGTGGGGCATCGAGATCGGGGACTACGACTGGTTCGCCACGTTGGTCAAAGAATACTTCATGGGTGAGCTCGGCCTGAGGGAGGAGGCCGTCGAGCGCTTCCGTGAGGGTGCACAGAACGCTACTCCGATCGACGGCCACACCCTGCTGGTCGAGATGCTCACCGCGGGCGAGTTCGATGTGGTCAGCTCGGCCTACCACCACCGCGTCAGGACGGTTGTGTAGGAGGGCGCCCCCATCTCGTGGGACGCGCCCGCCCCGGTGGAACCGGTCGTCGTGCGGCCAAGCGGCATAGGGATCGCCAGGGGAGTGAAGAACCCCGCCAGCGCCATGCTGTACGCCGACTTTCTCTTGAGCCCTGAAGGGCAGCAGGTGTACGTCGACGTCAACCGCACTCCCAACAGCACGACGATCGAGGGCGGCCTGAGCGACGACATTGAATCCCTTCTGGTCGATCTCGATGCGGTGACTGACGAGAGGGACAAATGGGAGGGCCTGTACGAGGAGATCATCATGGCCACTGGCGAAGAGGCCGTGGGCGAGTGATCCCCGCCGCTTGAGATCCATCCCGCAGCATCAGCCGTCCGCAGCGACCCGGAGGTGCAACCCCGTGGCTCAGAAACTCGTCTTCGCAGGCAGCTCGCTTGGTGAACCCTGGTGGGTGATCGGTCGCATCACGGCCCGGCTGCTGGCCGACAAGGGCTACGACGTCGAGGTGGCGACCGCATCCGCATCGACCGAGAACCCGCGCTGGGTAGGCGGCGGCAAGGCGCAGTTGGGCGCCTGCGTACCCAAGACCATCCGCTGGGCCATCAACGGCGAGCACCTCTACGAAGGAGAGGAGTTCTGCGAGTTGCGGGCAGTGGCGAAGATCCGCAGGCCGTCATGGCTGGGCGTGGCCTGCCGGGCGGAGCTGGGCTTCACCGATCTGCGCAAGGCGGCCGGCAGCGGCTACCCACTGCGGATCATGACGAACAAGCTCGACTCGATCGCCTCGGTCGTGCCCCGCCGCGCCCTGGAGCACTACGGCCTCAGCGAGGATGCGGTGCGCGCCCGGGGCGGCGACTTTCGCGAGATGACCGGCATCTACCAGCCTTACGTCCGGGAGGGCAGTGTCGATCTCATCGTCGCCGGGCTGTATCTGGGGAACACGGCCATCTCTCGCTACTGGAACGAGGCTGCGGTTCTGCTCAACCTGCGCTTCCTCGACCTGGAGGACGCGCTCGTGGACAAGCTCGTCCAGGACGGCTACGGCACACCAGGCAACATCCCCTTCAACCTGTTGCGCGGCGTGACCCACGAGGTGAGGACCATCGCCCGCGAAGACGGCATCGTCGTCTACCTGCCGGCGGACACGGACGAGTCATTCACCTACGAGCTGGCACGGTTGTACGACCAGAACCGCGAGATGTTCTTCATGTCCGCCGTGCATATGGCGCTGGACCCGCAGGCTGTGACGGGAACCGCCCCGTTGCCCCTGCACCCCGGCGCCATGCGCTACTACAAGGAGGCCGGCTACCTGTAGGAGGCCACCCTCACCCTTCCCGACGCTGGTGTGTGCCCCAGTCCACCGCGCCGCCGTACAGCGCGCCGCCGTCGACGAGGACGTCGCTGGCGGTGACGAAGCCGGCCTCGTCGGATACGACGAAGCACACGGCGTTGGCGATGTCATCCGGGGCCGCCCCGCGCCCCAGGAGGTTGGCCCGCTTGCGGTCGGCGGGCTCGACATCCTCGCCCACGGGCGACCCGACCTTGTTCGGTGTGACCGTGTTCACCCTGATCCCGTGCCGACCGAGTTGCGCCGCCAACGACCTCGTCAGGTTGATCACGGCCCCCTTGGCCGTCGAATACGCGGTGGCGTTGCTGCGGCCCCGGTATCCGGACGTCGAGCCGATGTTGACGATGGCGCCTCCGCGACCCTGATCGACCATCTGCCGCGCGACGTACTTGCTGCACAGGAAGACGCTGTCGAGGGTCGCCCCGAGGACCTTGTGCCACAGCTCCTCGTCGAGTTCGAGCACCGTCCGTCCACGGTCGCTGATCGCCACGTTGTTGACCAGGATGTCGACGCCGCCGAAGGCCTCCAAGACCTCCTTGACCATGCGCTGTACGTCGCGGGATTACGATACGTCGCACTGGACGAACCGCGCGGAGCCGTCCCGCTCGGCATTCAAGTCGTTGACGGTGGCAGTGCCCCTGCCCTCGTGGAGGTCCACGACGGCGACGTGCGCTCCCTCGCGGACGAAGCGGCGCGCGATGGCCTGCCCGACGTTGCGGCCGCCGCCGGTCACGAGCGCGACCCGACCCTCCAGCTTCACGTCTGCCTCCCTGTCATCGTTGGTCGCGCACCCGGGCTCGCAGCCGGGCCGTCGCCTCGCACTCGACGTACCAGGAGCCATCCGCCATGACGAGCGCGACGCCGTAGTCGTCAGCGGCCCGATCGGCGGTGACGTATCCCTCCTCGACGTCACGGCGGACTGCCTCGGGATCGCGCTCGAGTGGGTCGCCGTAGCCACCGCCGCCAGGCGTGCGCAGCTGGAACACATCGCCGGGAGACAGCTCGTGGCGGGCGGTCCGGGCCGGGAGCTCGCGCGGTTCGGCGGCGTCGGGGTCGACGAGCAGCCGCCCGGTCCCGCCGGGCCGCCCGGAGCCCGCTCCCCGTGGAGGCATGTCGTGGCGGGTCGAGCGGAGGGCGAACTGCGCCGGCTGCAGGTTCTCGTACTCCCGAAGGAACGCGAGCCCACCGCGCTGGCGCCCCGGGCCGCCGGAGTCGGGCACGGGCTCGAACCGGCGGACCCGCGTCGGAAACTCGCTCTCCACGATCTCGATCGATGCGATGCGACCGTTGGTCTGGTTGACGGTGGTTGCGGACACCCCGTCATGCGAGGCGGTCGCGCCAGACCCGCCGCCGAACAGTTCGTACTGCACGTAGCGGGTCCCGGGGCGCCGGCCGGCTCCCCCCACGATGAACGAGCGGCTCGCGGACCCATCGGCGCGCCCCCGTCCCGGCACGATCCGGCTCATCGCATCGAAGAGCGCGTCGATGACGGCGTGGACCGTCGGGTTGTAGGTGTTGACCGCGGCGGGAAAGTGCGGGTCGACGAGGCTCCCCGGCCGCGCTCGCAGCGCAAAGGCCGAGAACAGCCCCGCGTTGATGTCCATCCCGGGATCGATCAGGGCGATCAGCACGTACGCGCACGCCGCCTGGAGCAGCGGCGGCCGGATGTTGGCCGGTCCGCGTGCCTGATCTGTGGTCCCCATGAAGTCGAAGGTGATCTGATCGCCCTGCTTCCGCACCCTGGCATGCACCCGCAGGGGCTTGCCGAGGTCCACGCCGTCGTCGTCGACGAACCGCTCCGCGGCTGCCTCGCCGTCCGGCCACTCGTGCACCTCGCGGCGGACCCGCTCCTCGGTCACCCGGAGCAGTTGTTCGATGTAGGCGGGCAGCGCGCCAGGACCCTGCCGGTCAACCAGTTCGGCCAGCCGGCGCTCACCGAGCCGGGCGCTGCCCAGCTGGCCGCGGATGTCGCCCAGGACGACGTCCGGGGTACGGCTGTTGGCCGCGACGATCCGGGTGACATCCGTTTGAGGTTCGCCAGCCGCCTCGAGTCGCACGGCGGGCAGGTGCAGCCCTTCGTTGTAGATCTCCCGGGCGGTGGCCGAGCAGCTCCCGGGCACAGGCCCGCCGATGTCGCTTTTGTGCGCCATGCTCCCGCAGAAGGCGAGCAGCCGATCGTCGCCGAAGAAGGGCGTGATGACCGCGAAGTCGGGAGCATGCGGGCTGCCGCCCTCGTACGGGTGGTTGATGAGAAACGCGTCGCCGGGCGCGATCCGGTCGCCGAAAACGCGCAGGACGCTCTCGCAGCACGCGCCGAACGCGCCGATGTGCAGCGGCAGGACGACGTGCTGGGCCACGACCTTGCCGTCGGGCGCCATCAGCGCGCACGAGGCGTCCTGGGACTCGCGGATGATCGTGGAATAGCCGGTGCGGAACAACGAGTTCTGCATCTCCTGGACGATCCCGCCCAGAGACGCCTTGAGGACCTGGAACGTGATCGGGTCCACGGCGGGCATCACCGCCCTTCCTCCGGGGTGATCACGAGGTTGCGAAAGCGGTCGACCGTGGCCTCCTGTCCCGGGTTCACCACCACCGTGGCGTCGGGTTGCTCGACGATGCATGGACCGGCGATCCGCTCGCCGACGTCAAGCAACGCTCGCCGGTACACCGGGCAGTCGACGTCGATGCCCTGAAAGCGCGCGCGCCGGGAACCCGCCAGCGCCCCGGCGATACCGCGGCCGGTCGGCTCCGTGGTCGGGAACCGGCCTTGCGGCGTACGGCCGATGCCAGTGACCCGATAGCTGACGACCTCCACCGGCGAGTCCGGGGCGGCGTGGCCAAAGCGCTCCCGATGGAGGGCGTCGAACGCTTCTCGGAGCCGGGCGAGGCCCTCGTCGCTGCGCAGCGCCGGGGGGCTGGGAACGGTCAACTCGTACCCCTGGCCCTCGTAGCGCAGGTCCACGCCGTACTGCACGTCGATGTCGTCCTCGGCGAACCCCTCGTCGCGCAGTTCCTTGCGCGCCGCCTGCGCCAGCGAGTCCAGGACCCCATCAGCCTCAGCCGCGTCCAGGTCCTCCACGCGCTCGAGCCGGGAGGTGACGTAGTCGTGGCGCACATCGGCCATGAGCAGGCCCAGGGACGAGAACACCCCGGCGTGCAGCGGGACGACCGTGGCGGTCATCCCCAGGTCGGCCATCATCGCACCCGCATGGACCGGGCCCGCGCCGCCGAACGCCAGCAGGGTGAACGCACGCAGGTCGTGACCGCGCATGGTCGAGATGGCCTTGATGGCCTCCTCCATCTTGGTGTTGACGATGCGGACGATGCCTTCCGCGGCCTGCATCGGGCTCAGGCCGAGGGGTTCGGCCACGTGCATGCGGACCGCGCGCTCGGCCAGCGACCGGTCCAATCGAAGGTCCGCTCCCATCCGGGCCCCGTCCTCGAGGTAGCCCAGCACGGCATTGGCGTCCGTCACCGTCGGCAACTCGCCACCGCAGCCGTAACACGCCGGACCGGGATCAGCGCCCGCGCTGCGAGGGCCCACCTCGAGTGCGCCGAGCTCGTCGACCCGGGCAATGGTCCCGCCGCCGGCGGACACGGTGTTGATGTCCATCATCGGTACGGCCACGTGGCGGCCATCGATGATCCCCATCGTGGAGAGCGCGGCGGCGCCGTCCCGGATGAGCGCGACATCGCAGGACGTGCCGCCCATGTCGAACGTCACGGCGTTGCGCTCCCCGATCGCCTCGAGGAGCGCCATGCCGGCGGTGACGCCGCCGGCGGGACCCGACAGGATCGTGGACACCGCCTTGCGAGCGGTGTGGGAGAAGCTGGACGTGCCGCCGTTGGACTGCATGACGTAGCGCTGGCGCGTCTGGACGCCGCGGTCCGACAGTTGCTCGCCGAGCCGGCCGAGGTATCCGGAAAGCAGCGGTACGAGGTACGCGTTGATGACCGTCGTGCTCAGCCGGTAGTACTCGCGAATCTGTGGCAGCACCTCGCTGGACAGCGAGATCTCGGCACCGGGCAGCTCCTCGCTGATCACCTCGGCCACGGTGCGCTCGTGCTCGGGGTGCAGGAAGGCGAACAGCAGGCACACCGCCACCGACTGCGGGGGACGCACCCGAAGGGGCGCCAGGGCGGCCCTCACCGCATCGGTGTCGAGGGGGCGCAGCACCGTCCCGTCGGCCGCGACCCGCTCGGGGACCTCCACCGTCCGGCTCTGCGGCACGAGCAGGCGCGGCTTGACGTAGTCGATGTCGAAGAGCGAGCGCCCGTAGGGACGAGCCTGCTCCATGGCCTCGTACACGCCGCGAAATCCCTCGGTGATGACAAGCGCAGCGTCGGCTCCCCGCTCTTCGAGCAGGGCGTTCGTGCCGACCGTGGTGCCGTGGCAGAACGACGCGGCTGCGGAGGGGTCCATCCCGCTGCTCTCCAGGCCGTCGAGCACCGCCAGCGAGAGGTCGGAGGGCGTCGACGAGACCTTGGCAATGGTGATCTCGCCGGTCGCCTCGTCGAGGAACGCGAAGTCGGTGAAGGTCCCACCCGTGTCGACTCCGACGCGGATGGGACTCACCGGCGCATCCCGCCTCCCGCCCGCTGACCCTGGTATTCGGGGGCGTCCTCGAGGTGCGCGACGGCGTCGTAACCGAGGAACCGGAACAGCCGGTTCTGCGCGCTCAGCAGCAGGACGTCCTCGCCGGCCCCGGCGACGTGCCGGTGCACGGTGTTCTGCGGCACATAGATGATGTCACCGGCCGTGAACTCGTGGCTGGTCGGTTCCCTGGCGACCCGTGCGTAGTACCTCTCGGCGATCTCTGCCTCGACCTCCCAGTGCAGACTCACCCCGGACCCGGATTGCACGTACAACACCTCGTCCGCCATGTGCCAGTGCTTGGCCGAGTGGCTGCCCGCCGGAATCCGCTGCTGGTACAGGTCGACGCTGAAGCAGCGCACGTCGGTACGGTCAGGGGACAGGATCACGCGGACGTGGCCGTCGCGGGTCGTCTCCCACCGCGTGTCGGCCGGTTTGACGACCTTCTTGCGATCGCCGACGCCCGGCGTCCACAGCTGTGACCACTCCTGGCGGGTGCCGAGACGCCCCTCATCGGGGACCGGGGCAGGCCGGCCCTGTTGGATGAGTCCGAACAGCATCCAGGTGGCCTTCGCCTTGAACACGAGCGTCAGCGCCGGGTCACCGTGACTGGCATGACCATGCACCGAGTCGGTGTGGACCACGACAAGGTCGTCGGCTTCCCACTCGTAGCGCTGGCCGTCGTGGATCTCGTAGCCAGACCCTTCGAGGATGTAGAAGGCCGCCTCGTTCTGGTGGGCGTGGGCGGCGTCGATGGTGTCGGGGTGCACGTCGACGAAGTGGACCTCCAGGGTCTGCGTGAGGAACGGCTCGTCGCGCGGCGACAGCCGCCAGTTGGCCTTGGATCCTTCGGAGAACCCGGCACGAGTACCGTCAACGATGTCCTGGTGCTCGGGACCGCGCACCCTGGGGGCAGCCATTTGCGCCTGACGCAGCCCCGACAGCCCGTAGTGCTCGGAAGTGATTCCTCGCAGGAAGACCCGTCCATCCTTGCTCACGGCGCTTACGCCTCCTCGTCAGTCGCCAGCCTGCACGTGGCCGTGGCCAGTTCCACCTCCATCGCCTCCCGGTCCAGCTGGTGGCAGCCGTCAGGTGCGCTGCCGCGCCGGATGCAAGCATTGGGTCTTCGCCGGACCAAGGCTGGCGTCCCACTTCCCGAGACCGTCGATCCGTCTCAACCCTGTGAGCCCCCGGCGGCTGTCAGCCGCGGTACCCGGCGCTTACGCCCCTGGCCCGGTCAGGTGCAGGAAGGCGAGGAAGACCAGCCCGAGCCCCCCGAACACCCCGAGCGCCGCACCGACGACCTGCGCCCACCCCGGCGCGGCGAGGCGATCGATGACGGTACCTGCGAGGAGGCAGCCAGCCGCAACGACGCCCAGGCGGGCGCGCGCTCGGCTGCGGCGGGCCGGAGCTGCGCCCTGAGCCCCCAGCGGTGTGATCGCGCCACAGTATGGGCAGCGCGTGACATCGGAGGGCCGCCGAAGTCCGCACGAGTCGCAGAGCCGCTCGCTCACCGTGCGCTACGCCAGCTCGCGGTTCATCCAGAAGCCGACCATCTCGTAGCCCCACGCCGCGTCGAACGTGCGCGCATAGGCCTCCGCCGCCTGACGGTTGATCACCCGCTTGCCCCACGCCAGCGCGTACTGGGGCCGGCGCAGCAACGCCGACGCGAACTCCTGGACGGCATCGTCGAGTTGCTCTCGTGCCACGGCGCGATTGAATACCCCTCTGGCGGCCAGTTCGCCCACCGTCATGGGCCTGGCCAGCAGCAGGTACTCCTTCGCCAGGCATGGCGGGAGCGCCAGCGGCACGAACACCGCACCGCCGTCCCCCGGGACCACTCCCGCGTCGCTTCGACCGTACGGCAGTTCGCCCATCCCCAGGTGATGGTCGGCGATCAGCGCATCGTGCACGCCCACCACGAAGTCGCAGGCGAACGCCAGGCTCGAGCCGAAGCCGACCGCGTCCCCGTTGATGCGCCCAATGATCGGCTTCTCGACCTCGATGAAGGCCTGCAGGGTCTGGCTCAGGCCAAGACTGAGCTGCCAGTCGCCCTCCGGCGAATGGCCTCCTCCCCCACCGGGTGACGTGGACGGGGGGACGAAGAAGGTGTCATCGGTCCCGGTGAGCACGATGACACCGACGTCGTCGTCCTGGCGCAGCTCCTGCAGCGCGCGGCCGATCTCCTTGTGCTTCGGGAAGTACGTGGGGACCACGCCCCGGTGGCGAGCGTACTGCGCGTCTCCTGCGGGGAGCATCCGCACGGTCGCCACCCGGTCCTCGATGCCGATGACCAGATCGCCGAAGCCAGTCCCTGACGTGGAGCCCATGCTGGCAGCCTCCTTGACGCTGCGATCAGCGGTTGATGAGGACCTGGTCGAACCGGCTCTCCCACATCGCCTGCTCCGGCAGGAACGCCGCGTAGTCGATCGGGACGAACTCGTCCGGGCGCAACTCCGCGGGATCCGCGGCGACGGCATCGTGCGCCGGCACACGGTTGGCCTCCCGCATGAACACCTGGCCGTGCTCGGGGTGCAGCAGGAACTCGGCGAACAGCAAGCCCCCCGCAGGATTGCCGCCGTCGTTGATCCACGCCACGGACTGGGCACGCGAGACCGTCGGATCATCCGGGAAGTAGCCGTCGATGGGGGCGCCCCCCTCCCGCTCCCCAGCGAGCACCCCGGAGGTCGTGCTGATCGTCAGGCTTCGCTCCTGGCTGATCACGGGGAGGATCGCGGGGGTGAACTGGTCGGCGATCAGCGGGTCCTGCGCAGCGAGCCGGTCGAGGTACTCCTCCGCGTCATCGCCGAGGATCTGATGCATGCCGGCGAACCAGTCCGTATAGCGGGCGATGGTGATCTCACCCTGCCAGCGCTCGTCGAGCAGGTCCTCGTAGGTCCGTGGCAGTTCGTCCTCGTCGACCATGTCCGTGTTGTAGGCCCACATCCAGTAGTTGACGTAGACGGGGTAGGAGTTCTCCGAGACACGCAGGTCGGTGTCGTAGGCGTCGTGGTGCTCGGACACGAACGGCGACGTGATCCCCTCGCTGGCGTCGAGCGCGTACACGACGTTGTCGTTGGCGGAGATCACGTCGGCGGTCTGCGCCCCAGCCTGCACCTCCTGGGTCACGCGCTGGATGATGTCGGTGCCACCGGCGCGGTAGTGCTCGACTGTGAGCCCATACTCCTCCTCGAACGCGCCGATGATGGCCTGGAACTCCTCAGGCGGGTTGCTGGAGTACACGAGCATGGGGTCGCCATCCTCGCGCGCCAGTTCGACGAGTTGCTCCGTCCGATCCGGTCCCGGTTCGGCGGCGAGCCCGCCAAGGCCGTCGGTGGCCTCGGTCCCCGCCGCAGGCTCCTCGGCCGGCTCGGTCTGCGTGGGACTGCCCAGATCCCCGGCGCAGCCGGCGATGAGCAGCGCCAGAGCTGCCGTGCAAGCCCTGGCCCAAGTGATCATGTGCTCGCCCATGGTGGTCAGGATGCCTCTCTGACGAGTTGCTGGAAGGTCGGCGGC
>WHTC01000282.1 GCA_009379795.1 Nitriliruptorales bacterium
CTCCGGCGGATAGCGGAGGAGAAGTTCGGCATCCAGAGCCGCGATCAGCCTCCTCGCGTCCTGCTCGTTGAGGTCCGTCCGCTCGATGCGGACCTGTGAAGCGGCACCAGCCATGTCCGGGAGCATAAGGGAGCGGCTAGCGGGTCCTGGCGGGTAGCCCTGGACGAGCGGGTCAGCTTCGCCACCGCGCTTCGTTGGCCCTCCATCCAGTCCGGCAGGGCCCGGCCGTGCGCTCCGCAGAGCGGGGACTTACTTACCCCTCTTCGCCCGACGTCGCCGGATCAGCCCAGCGCAACGCGCCGTCGGCGTCCACGCGCCGCACGCTGGGCTCGTCGGTGAGCGCGTCCTCGACCAGGTACGGCGTGGTCGGCACGGGCTGCTGTCCCGCGGAGCCGAGGGCGACCAGGATCCGCTGCCCGTCCGCCGACAGCGACACCGTGGGCTGACCGGGGGACTGCTCAGGCTCGAGCGGCAGCTCGATACGGGCCAGCTCCTCGAACGACGCGCCGTCGAGGACCACGAGCTCGGGGGTGGGCTCCTGGTCGGGGACGGCGGGGTCGAACTCGATGAAGGCGATGGCTCCCCCGTCCGGTGTGGCGGTCAAGCCTTCGATCGCAAGCCCCTCATAGCGCGGCTCCGCACCCTCGGGCACGTCGGCGAGGCCCGGCCACAGGGTGCACTGCAGGTGGCAGCCGGCGTGGACGAGCTCGCCGCCGGCTGCGGCGACGGGACCGACATGCCACGACTCGTAGGCGGGGCGGGAGCCCACGAGCTCGGGCTGGGCTCCCTCGGCCAGGTCGACGGCGAAGAACTCCTCGACCTCGCCCTCGATCAGCGTCTCGTCGTCGGGCCGCATGGAGTACACGACGCGGCCGTCGGGCAGCACGCCGCGCAGCAGCAGGCCGGCGGTGACCTCGGTGAGGCGGACCTGGCCCTCCTCCTCGGCGTTGGGCAGCCAAACGATCGCCGGCTCCGCCCTGGGCTGCAGGACCACGCCGCCCTGACCGTCGGGGAGCGCGACGTCCACGGCGCCCGACCAGATGAGGCGCTCGTCGTCACCGTCGACCAGCCGCAGCCGGTCCTGCTCGTCAGGCCCGTAGGCCAGGACCGGCGATCGCAGGTCGACGGCCGCCACATGGTCCGGAGCCTGCTGATCAGGGCTCGGAGCGCCAGTCGCGTCCGGGGACCGCTCGTCGCTGGGCGTCTGCACCGGGGCGGTCGCTTCGGTCTCCACGATCGGGCCCGCTGGGGCCAGCTCGATCGCCGGCCCCGACAGCGCGCTCAGCGCGATCGGGACAGCGGCGACGGCGGCTGCGGCGCCCAGCACGATGGCCCCCCGCTGGACGAGACGGCGCCGACGTCCTTGTCGCACGACGGCGGACAGGCGGTCGGGTGGGTCGGGCAGCCGCCGCGCGGCGGCGGTGAAGCGCTCGCGGAGCCAGGCCTCGGCGTTCATGGCATGCTCTCCAGGTTCTCGCGCAACGCGGCGAGACCGCGGTGCAGCCGGCTCTTGACCGTCCCAGCCGGCAACGCGAGCGCGGCTCCGATCTTGTCGATGGACCAGTCGAGGTGGTAGCGAAGGACGACGACCTGGCGCTGCTTGTCGGGCAGCGCGGCCACGGCCGCGGTGAGATCGTCATCCGGGGGCGCTGGATCGGTGCAGCCGCGCTCGTCGTGCACGGCGGCGACGGTCACCACACGTCCGCGCTTGCGGCTGCGCGAGATCGCCCAGTTCAAGCCGACGCGGTACACCCATCCCGCGGGGTTGTCGTAGCCACAGACGCGCCGCCACCGTTGATAGGCCCGTGCCATGGCCTCGTCCACGGCCTCGGCGGCGAGATCGGGGTCGCCGAGGGTGAGGGCGAGCGCCCTGTACAAGCCGGGTCGTTCGCTGCGGTAGAAGCCCTCGAAGCGCGCCGTGCGCGTCACCGTGCCAACCTCGGGAGCTGCCTTGAGCGTCACTCTCGCCTCCGTCCCGCCGCGTGCGGACGGTCTCATCACACACACGCACAAGCTCCCTCACAGGTTCCCTCAAGGCCAGGGGTGCTGTCGGGGCGGCTCTTCAGATCGGGGAGCAGCGCCGTCGAGGCCCCGTCAAATGGGCGCGATCACCCGCCGCGGCGCGGGAGGCCGCCGGGCGTCCTCGCCCGGCGGCGGCCGTGGTTCGCCCTGTTCGTTTCGCTCATCGCGGCGGCGCCGGAGCCGCTGGCTCAGCGCCCAGGGGGCGCTGAAGGCGGCTTCCAGTGGGCCGCGCGGCAGCAGCGCGCGCCACAGGGTTGCCGCCGCGAGCGTGACGAGTGTGAAGCGCACGACCGTGAAGGCCGCCCCGGGTACGGTGTCGCGGAGCAGCGCATCCGGCGCCACGGCGAACAGGACCAACTGTCCGACATAGATGGTCAATGCCAACTGGCCCATCGCGACCAGCGGCCAGGTGGTGCGGGGCAACCACGCCGTGACCAGCAGGCTGCCGCCAAGCACGGCGACTGCCACGGAGGCCCCCCCAACGAGCGACAGCGGCATCTCCGTATGCGGTTCGGCCATCACCAGAGCGGCAGGCTCGTGGGGATCGGCGGGCGCCCCGAACACCTCACCGAGCACCCACGCGCCGCTGTAGGTGATGACGGCGACGACCGCGCCGACCACCAGCAGCCTCCAGCGCATGGATGGTGGCCGCAGATCCCGCCGCCCGAGCCACATGCCCACCAGCAGCGGCGGCGTCCAGGTGAGCACGGGGTAGTAGCCGGTCAGCATCAGATCGCGAGCCAGCGCCAGGGGGTGGGCGATCGTGGCCGACCCGCCGACCTCGAACCATGCGGGGAAGGCTCGCACCGCGAAGAACAGCGTGAGCGGTCCGGTAAGCAGCAGCGCGGCGGCCACACCGAGCAGCCGGCGGTCAGTGAGGCCAGCCGCCGCGGCCGCTACCAGGAAATAGATCGCGTAGTACTGCAGGATCACCGCGATGCCGCTTTCGCTGCTCATCGCCTGCAGGACGAGGCCCAGCGGGAACAGCAGCGCGGCGCGGACCAGCAACCGCAGCCGCGCGTCGCGGAGACGCTGGGGCGAGCGATCGCCGGTCAGCAGGGACACGCCGATCCCCGCGAGGGTCGCGAACAGGATGGATGCGCGACCGTAGGGCAGGGTGTAGGCCGTGCCCGCGATGCCTGGCACCTCGACCGGACCGGCGTGCACCATGACCATGCCGATGATGGCGAGCGCCCGCGCCGCGTCGATTCCAAGGAGGCGACTGGCTGCGCGCCCGCCTATGCGAGCGAGCTTGCCCGGGAGCGCCGGGCGCAAGGAAGCGTTGTGCATTCGAGCAGTGTGCCAGCTGCGCGCGGCCGATCCCTGTAATCCTGACGATACAGTCGGTAGTTGGCCGATCTTTAACCTTTCCC
>WHTC01000252.1 GCA_009379795.1 Nitriliruptorales bacterium
GGCGCGAGGTTGGTCGCGGTCGGCACCAGCAGGTTGCCGTCGGAGCGGGGCGTCGGCTCGAAGGAGATCCAGCCGTAGCCTGGGAACAGCACCTCGACCCAGGCGTGGGCGTTCGCGAGCGATACCGTGTACGTGGTCTCCTCGCCCTGCGCGGCCGCACCCGGGTCGGCGGGGACGCCGGGGGTGAAGCCGACCGCCACCCGCGCCGGGATGCCGAGCTCGCGCAACATCACCGCCATGGTGGCGGCGAACTGTTCGCAGTAGCCAGTGCGGTTCTCGAGGAAGGCCGCCAGCGCGTTGCCGCTGTGGCTGGGGATGACCTCCAGGGAGTACGTCCAGGTGCGCAGTTCGGCCTGGATCGCCAGTGCCTGCTGGAACGGCGTCACCGCACCCGCGTCGCCGACGATCTGGCGGGCCAGGTCGCCGACCTGCGGTGGCACGCTGTCGGGCAGGGCGGTCAGCGATGCGGCGGTCGTGATCGCACCGGCGGACAGCGAGTTGAGCACCTCCGCGCTGGGATCCGGCAGCGCGGCTCTCACCTCGAAGGTGTCGCCGGACTCCAGGCCACGGGACTCGTCCACGGTAAACGTGGCCAGCGGCCGGTCATAGCGCAACGAGTCCACGGTCGTGTTGCGGATGGCGGTGGTCTGGTAGGGGAGCGGGACCAGTACCGCGTTGGGCAGGTCGACCACCTCAACGCCGACGGATACCCGATCGCCCACGGTCAACGGCTGCGACAGGCCCACGGGACCCGTCACCGGCTCGCCGGTGATCCCCTCGTTGGTCCACTCCTCCCGCTCGCTGTAGATGTCCAGCGAGGTCGTGCGGATGTAGACGGGACGGGGGGAGCGCACCCGCAGCACGGGGCCGGTGTCCTGGGACACCAGGTTCTGCTGCATCGACACGATCGGGTTGCTCGTCAGCGTGGTCCCGCCGAAGCCGCGCAGCTGATACCACGGCCCCTCGCCATAGCCGGGCAGCGATGAGGCCAGCAGGGCACCGCCGGCGATCGCGCACGCCGCCAGGAACGCCCCGCCGGTCACCAGTGGGTTACGCCGCCGCCGCACACCGGCGGGGTCCCCGGGATGCACCCAGCGGCCGTAGCGGCCCAGGTCGGAGTCAGCCGATGTCAGCAGGAGCCCGGCCGCGGCGGCCAGGAACGGCGCGGTCCACAGCCACGCGCCGGGTGAGGGCGGGGCCAGCGCCAGCGGAACCGTCCACAGCACCATCGCCAGCACGATCGCGGTGATCGGGGCCTGCAGCCGGAAGACCAGGCCGTCGACGGCATGACTGACCGCCCAGACGCCGTTCACCGCCAGGAACAGCAGCCCGGGTTCCACATAGGTCGGGGACGGGCGGATCTGGACCAGTTCCAACCCACTCAGCCAGAGGTCGAACGCTCCCCGCGCGGTGTCCGGGGTCGGCACGAGTCCGAAGATCAGGGTGGACGACAGGAAGACCAGGCTGACGTACACCGCCCAGGCCACCACCGAGCAGACGAGGGTGAAGGCGGGGCCGAGTCCCAGCCGCCGGGAGCCCCACGCCACGCCCAGCGGCAGCAGCGCGGCGGCCAGGACCGGGAACAGGAAGTCCAGCCCCACGAACACCCGGGCGAGCGGCAGCGAGGCGGTCAGGAGCAGTGCGATGACGGCGGCGAGCAGCCCGTGCTCCCCCTCGCCAGCGGTTCCAGCCGGACGGTGCGCCGCATCAGGGTGGGCATCCGTGGGACGCTGGGCACCCGCCGGCCGTTCCCGCAACAGCGTGCTCATCCCGCGCCGCCCCGCCCCGACGACGCCGCGGCTCGCCTCGCACTGGCTGCCGACCGCCGCGCGGCAAGCGCGCGCCAGACGTCGGCGAGGGGCTCATCGACGCCCAGCGGCGCCGCCCGCCATCCACTCACGCTCAGCACCCGGGCCAGCGCCAGCCCCCGCGCGAAGGTGAGCCGCCGTCCCCGATCGACCACTACGAGCGCGATGCGGCCGGTGTAGGCGCGACCGGCGCGCAGCAGCGCGCGCACCTCGGCCGAGGCTCCCAGGTCCTCCTCGCCCGGCGGCGGCGCCAGAACCGCCACCAGGAGGCCTTCGCCGCTACCGCGCAATCGTTCGAGCGCGGGGGCGAGCATGCTGGCTCGTCCAGGCCGCAGCTCCGCCAACCGGTCGAGCAGGCGCCCCCACGGCTCGACCGGAGGCGCCTGCGCGCTCTCGTCGGTCGCCAGCCGCAGCGAGTAGCCCTGGTCGGCCAGATGCCACAGCACGCTGGCTGTGGCGCCGATCGCCCGTTCCAGCGTGGAGTCCGGTCCCATGCCGCGATGGGCGACCGCGCGTGTGTCGCACAGCAGCGTCGCCTGGGTCTGCCAGGCCAGTTCCTGCTGGCGCACCATCAGCTTCTGCCGGTGCGCGGTTGACGGCCAATGCACCTGTCGCAGGTCGTCGCCCTGCACGTACTCGCGCATCGTGTAGAACTCGTCGCCCTCCGCGTACAGGCGGCGGCGGTTGCTGCTTCCCGCACCGCGATCCATCCCGCTGCCCGCAGCGCGCGGCAGCGCCTCGATCGGCGGGTAGACGAGCACGTCGTCGGTGGCGGTGTCGCGTCGCAGGCGCTCGGCCAGGCCGAAGGGGTCACGCACCCGTATGGTCACCGGACCTACCGCGTAGCGGCCGCGCACCGTGCCGGTCAGCAGGTAGGGCAGGGTCTGGGTCTGGCCCGGTCGCAGCCCGGGGACCACGTAGCGCGGTGCCGTTCCGAGCGAGGGGTGGCGCCGGTCCTCTACCAGCAGCAGTGTGGCCGGCAGGCGGGACGCGTTGCGCAGCTCCAGGGCGACGCTGGCACTTCCCCCGACCAGCAGCCGCTTGGACGACAGCGAGCGGCGGGCGACGACGTTGGCGGACGCCGACCGGGCGGCGATCAGCGCCGCGACGACCAGCACGCCCGCCGCGGCCCCTGCCACGTACAACTCGGCGACGCCCAGCAACCGGCCGACCGCCACCCCGAGGATGGCCCCGGCCAGGATCCCGACGCCGCGTGGGGTCATGGTGCGCTGGGGATCGGCACCGTGGCGAGGACCTCCTCCAGGATCGCATCCGCGGTGCGCTTGGCCATCTGCGCGTCCGGGGCGATCAGCAGCCGGTGGGCGAGCACCGGCGGCACCACGCGCTTCACGTCGTCGGGGATCGCGTAGTCGCGCCCCACGGAGGCGGCGAAGACCCGCGACGCGCGCAGCAGCGCCAGCGACGCGCGCGGTGACGCTCCCAGCTCGATCGCGGGATGGGCCCGCGTGGCACGCGCCAGCTCGACGATGTAGCGCTTGAGGGCGTCCGCGACGTGCACTCGCCGGCACGCCGCGATCATCAGCGCGACCTCCTGCGCATCGGTCACCGATTGCAGGCCCGCCAAGCGGTCCCCGCCGCCGTGCACCTCGAGCACCTCCAACTCGGCATCCAGGGAGGGATAGCCGATCGACAGGCGCATCAGGAAGCGGTCGCGCTGCGCCTCGGGCAGCGCATACGTGCCCTCAAGCTCCACCGGGTTCTGCGTCGCGATCACCATGAAGGGCACGCCGAGCTCGTGGGTGGTGCCGTCCACGGTGACGGTGCGCTCCTCCATCGCTTCGAGCAGCGCTGACTGCGTCTTGGGCCCGGCACGGTTGATCTCGTCGCCCAGGACCACGTTGGCGAACACCGGGCCGGGCTTGAACTCGAAGTCGCCGTGCTCCTGGTTGTAGACGGTCACGCCGGTGATGTCGCTGGGCAGCAGGTCGGGGGTGAACTGCACCCGCCGCACGCTGCACGCGATCGAGCGCGCGATCGCCTTGGCCAGCAGCGTCTTGCCGACGCCCGGCACGTCCTCGATGAGCAGGTGGCCCTCCGCCAGCAGAGCGATCAGCGACAGCCGGACAATCTCCGGCTTGCCCTCGACAACGCTGCCGACGTTGGCCTCAATCCGGTTGAATCCACTGGCCAGCTCCCGGAAGCCCAGAGCGGCTCGGCCCTGAATGACCACGCAGTTCTCCCCATCCGGGCGCGGGTGACCGACA
>WHTC01000359.1 GCA_009379795.1 Nitriliruptorales bacterium
ACTAATCGCCCACGCTCCCGCACCGACTGCTATCAGCAAGCTCACCTGACCGCCTCGCCCCACCCGCGCCGCGCGCGATCACTGTTCCGCCTCCACACGCCGCACCCGCCCTTGAGGTTCCCCCCGGCCCGTAAAGGCATCAGCTATAAGGAGTAGCGAAATGAGAACACAACCCAAAGTAATCTTCAATATGTTTGACAGGTCTACCCTTGCGAAGAATTTGCTAGGCATTGGAGATCCGAACGTACACAAAATTGACGGACAGTGGTGGATGTTCTTTGGCGGCATGCAGCGCAACTTTACTAACAATTTATTTAGCGCATCGCTTCCCAAGAGCGAACTACTGAGTACGGATATGCAGTGGCAGATCACTATGGATCCGAATAACCCCAATAAGGCTCAACCGCTCATCCAGCAGCCAAATAAAGGAGAGTGGGATCATTTTGGCCTGCACGAGCCGTGTTTTGTAGCAGGAGAAAAGCGTGATAATGCTGGCAAATGGGTGCCGTGTGGACGAATTTACTATTCTGGCCGCACGGGTAGAAATGTTTTTGGCAAAAACACGACGTACTCTATCAGCCTGTTGGAACTGACTGAAAGCGGCTGGCAGCGCCATGAGGCGCCAGTTATCACTAGTGATAGACTCAGTAACAGCGCCCTTGCTCCAAAAGTTATATACGATTGCGATAAGAAAAGGTGGCACGTCTGGTATCTTGCAGATGCCACGGAACCAGTTAAAAGCAAGGACGAATCTGAAATATACCACAGCGAAAGCGATGATGGCATAATATGGGAAGCGCCGAAGTTCTTCTTTGGCCGCGATGATAAAATCGCCCATACCTATGTGCTCAGGCGAAGTGATGGAACCTACGAGATGCTACTGAGTACAATCGCAAATTTTTCCGGCGAGTCCTCTTACCCCGAGCAAAAACTATGGGTCTCTACCGCCCAAATCCCCAGTGGAAACCGCGCCGACTGGAGCGAACCACAAGAGACCCTCGCGGCCATTGGTGGCAAAGTTTGGTACGCCAACGGCTTTTTTGGCTCCAGCATATGCGAGGCTGACGCGAAAAATGAAGAAGGTGAGCAATATATCTTTTTTACCGGCGTACGTGGATCGATGAACTGGCTGACATTTGCAATCAAAAAGTTGCTCGCGCTTAAAAAGCCGCCTCCTCCTGCGCCGTTCTATTTTGCCATTGGTTTTTTCAGGATGGGCAAACAAAGAGATTGATTGAGGTTTTCTCAGCAAGGTGAGTAGGCGTGTTCGAAGTGGGTGAGGGCGAGCGCGGCTTTGGCTATGTTGCCGATCTTGCTGGGGCTGACGGTGACGTGTTGGAGTGTGCGCCATCGTCCGGTGAGCAGGGCGAAGCCGCGTTCACCGAGGCAGCGCAGTGTTCGCAGCAGCATGTTGTAGGTGCGTGTGTCGATGTCGAGTTCGTTGCCGCCGGCCGGTTGCGCCGAGCGTTCGACGCGAACGACCAAGGCGAAGCAGCGCGAACGAGTCCAGCACGTTGACGGTGTTGCCGAGTTTGGCTCTCTGAGGTCAAGGGCCGGACGGCGCTACGCGCCGCCACGGCCACCGCCTCCGCCTCGCTTCGCCCGGGCCGTGCCGGGCATGCGGCCTAACGGCCGTTCCGGGCCGCCCCGGACTCACTCGCCGTCGTTGCGGCCTCGCGCCGCTAGCTCCGACCGGCCAAAAGACCCAGCGACAGAAACGCCGGCGACGTCACCAACCGGCATCGCCCTCACCGCGGCCAGTCTCCGGCCTCCACTCCGCGCGTCAAGGGCGGCATGACCTTCGCCCGACACCCGTCACCAACACCCACACCTCACGACGAGCCCAGGTGTCAGACGAAACATCACACCGTCGCTACGCGATGCCTGCGGCACCCTTGACCCGCTGCGCTCCGACCTACATCCGGCAGCTATGAGAACGACGCCTCAAAATGGCCGAGTCCCGAACGGGTCCGTGCGGGGGCTGTGTCGTTGCCCGACGAACCCCCGACGAACCCCCAATGAACCTCAAGGACCGGGGTAAGGGGGTGAATGAGGGTCAACCACGGTCACGCCGGAAACGGGTGTTTTCCCTGGTCAGGGTGGAGCCCGAAGTCGGATTCGAACCGACGACCTGCTGCTTACGGGGCGGGCGGGATGACGAGCTCGTCGCCAATGATGATGAGGTCAGGGTCGTCGAGATCGTTCGCCTCCACGATTGCGTCGACCGTCGTGTCGAAGCCCTGCGCGATCGACGACAGGGTGTCGCCGGACTCCACC
>WHTC01000072.1 GCA_009379795.1 Nitriliruptorales bacterium
CCCCTTCGGCACCTTCCTGGTCAACCTCAGCGGCTCACTGCTGTTCGGCCTGGTCGCGGGCCTGGCGACGAGGCGGCCGCCGCCGCGGGTTGGGCCCTCATCGCGATCTGGCCGGCGTAGCAGAGGTGGGTAGGAATTCCGACCGCCACGGTTGGAATTCCTACCCACCCGCGGGGGCGGGGGCGGGGCGGGGCGGGGGACGGGGCGGAGACGGGGCGGGGCGGGCGCGAGGAGGAGGCGGGGCGGGCTCAGCCCAGGCCTCTGGCCTGGCCGGCGAGGTCGCGGCGGCCGGCGGCGAGGGAGGAGGGGCAGAGGTCTTCGATCAGGCAGTCGCCACATCGGGGGCGCTGGGCGACGCAGACGCGGCGCCCATGAAGGATGATCACAAGGCTGGCGCGGGGCCACTGCTGCTTGGGCAGCAGGTTCATCATGTCGCGCTCGATCCTGATCGGGTCCACCTGCCTTGTGAACCCCAGGCGGCGTGACAGCCGCTTGACGTGCGTGTCCACCGCGATGCCCGCGTCCGGATCGGCCAGGTGCTCCTCGGGCGCCGCCTCTCCCAGCACCACGTTGGCCGTCTTGCGGGCCACGCCCGGCAGGGAGATCAGATCGGCGATCCGCAGCGGGACCTCGCCGTCGTAACGTTCCAGCAGCGCGGCGCACACGCCCTTCAACGCCTTGGTCTTCTGCCGGAAGAACCCGGTCGGCCGCAGGTCCTCCTGCAACTCCTCGTCCTGGACCGCCAGGTAGTCGGCCGGCTCGCGGTACTTGGCGAACAGCGTCTTGGTGACTTCGTTGACCTTCTTGTCGGTGGACTGAGCAGACAGGATGGTGGCCACCAGCAGCTGAAACACGCCGTCGTGGTCCAGTTCGACCGGGTCCTCGCCATACTCGGCGAGCAGGCGGTCAACGATCACGGGGGCGCGCCGCGCCTTGGGACCGCGGCGGGTCAGCTCGTGCAGGGCGGGCGGGGCCCCGTTCCCAGAGGGATCGATCATCGATTGCCGAGTCTAGGGTCCTAATCCAGGTCGAGGCCCTGGCCGGCCACAGGCAGGACCACCACGAACGACGAGCCCTTGCCGAGCTCGCTGTGAAGCGTCACGCGCCCGCCGTGGCGTTCGGTGGCGTGGCGCACCAGCGACAGTCCCAGGCCCGTGCCGCCGGCCTGACGGCTGCGGCCCTTGTCGACCCGGTAGAAGCGCTCGAACACGCGATCCTGGTCCGCGGCCGGGATGCCGATTCCGGTGTCGCTGATCTCCAGTTCGACCTCGGCTCGCCGGCGACGGACCGCGATGCGCACCTCACCACCCTTGCGGTTGTACCGCACCGCGTTCTCCAGCAGGTTGACGACGATCAGACGGAGATCCTCGGGCACGGCGATGACCGTGGCCGGCTCGCCCAGTTCGGTGAAGATCGTGACCTGGCACTCCTGGGCGAAGGCCGACAGCCGGTCCACCTGGGCGCGCACGATCCTGGCAAGGTCGACCCGCCGTGCCCGCTGGGCGGTCGCCTCCTCGAGCCGCGCCAGGTCCAGTAGGTCGCGGACCATCTTCGCAAGGCGCAAAGCCTCGGCCTGCAGGCGCTCGAGCATCCGCCGGGCCCGGTCAGGGTCACGCTCCAGGGCGAGCGCCAGCGAGTCGGCGAGCGCCTGGATGCCGGCCACCGGCGTCTTCAACTCGTGTGAGGCGTTGGTCACGAACGCTCGCCGCATGGCCTCGACGCGCCGCGTCTCCGTCAGGTCCGTGATCACCAGAGCGATCTCGCCCGCGGCGGTCAGTGAGGCGCGCGCTCGCAGGTCCCGGCCGTGACGCTGGACCTCGACCTCGATCGGCTGGCTGGTCTCCGTCGTCTCGGACACCGCGCCCTCGAGCGCCTGGCCGAGGACACGCTGGGCCGGCTCCCCCGGGTGTTGGGCCGGGAACAGGCGCCGCGCAGCCGGGTTGGCGTAGGCGAGCCCCTCGCTGGTGAACAGCATCACGGCAAGAGGCAGGCCGTCCAGCAGCCGTTCCACGCGGCTGCGCTCGGCGGCAATCTCGGAGAAGCGCTGGCCCAGCGATGCGCCGATGGTCCGCACATAGCCCACGGCCGCAAGCGCACCGAGGCAGAGAGCGCCGAGGATGGCCAGCAGCGGCCGGTTCGCGCCGAGGACGCCCAGCAGCGCGCAGGCGGCGGTCAGGAGGGGAATGAGAGCGATAGAGCGCTGGAGCACGATGATGTCGCCGATCAGGAGTCGGCGAACTTATAACCCACCCCTCGAACGGTGACGATCAACTCCGGCACGTGGGGATCAACCTCGACGCGCCCGCGCAACCGCTTGATGTGCACGTCCAGCGTCTTGGTGTCGCCAACGTAGTCGGCGCCCCACAGCCGGTCGATCAGCAGGTCCCGGGTCAGCACCCGGCCGGCGTTGCGGACCAGGAACTCCAGCAGGGCGAACTCCTTCGGGGGCAGGTCGATCGGCTCGCCCCGGACGAACACCTCGTGGCGCTCCGGGTCGATGCGCACCCCGCGAGCCTCGGCGGTCGACGTGTCGTCGGACACGTCCCGCTCGCCGCCGCGCCGCAGCACCGCGCGGATCCGCGCGGTCAACTCCCGCATGGAGAACGGTTTGGTGACGTAGTCGTCGGCGCCCAACTCCAGGCCGACGACCTTGTCGATCTCGGTGTCCTTGGCAGTGAGCATGATGATGGGCACGCTGCTCGAGGCGCGGATTCGTTTGCAGACCTCGGTGCCCGGAAGGCTGGGCAGCATCAGATCGAGCAGGACCAGGTCCGGCCGCTCCCGCTCGAACAGCGTGAGCGACGCCTCCCCGTCGACCGCGGATACGACATCGAAGCCTTCCGACGCCAGCGCGTACTCCAACGCGTCGACGAGCGCCGGCTCGTCCTCCACCACCATGATCCTCGCCATCGTGTGGGAACTCTGCCAGGTCCGACGGGGCCCAAGGCGGCTTGCTTCGCTCTTCCCAGCTGATTTCAATGGCGGTTCATGCATCCTTTCCGGCTCGTTCTCCTGCCGTACAGCTGTAGTATGCCGACTTGCGGGCGGTAACGATGCTGCAGGGGAGCGTCGGCCCGGTCAAGCGCAGCGCCGCTTGGGTGAAGACATCCCCATGCTCAGCGCTCGTTCATTGTGCGTTCATGTCGCGCAGGCAGACTGTCATAGACCAGCGTTCATGTCATGTGGAGGACTTGGATGGACCAGGCGCCCGCTCCGGCGACGCCGCAGGCGAAGACCCAGGCCGGCACGCAACGAGCGGGCCGAGCCGAAGCGCGGTCGCTCAGACCCCGCACCGTCGTGGAGCAGTATGTCCATCCCGTGGACGACGCCGTCTTCAAGCTTGAGGACGTGGCCGTGTACTACGGCAGGTCCGCGGCCGTGCGGGAGATCAGTTTCGATGTCCCGCGAAACCAGATCACCGCGATCATCGGCCCCTCCGGCTCGGGCAAGTCGACCCTCCTGCGCAGCTTGAATCGGATGAACGACCTGATCGCCACGTCCCGGACCACGGGGACGATCACGTACAACGGCGAGGATCTCTACGGTGACGGTGTCGACCCTGTGGAGGTCCGCCGGCGCATCGGCATGGTTTTTCAGAAGCCAAATCCCTTTCCCAAGTCGATCTACGACAACGTGGCCTTCGGACCCCGGTTGAACGGCTACAAGGGAAACATGGATCAGCTCGTCGAGCAGTCCCTGCGCGACGCGGCCCTCTGGGACGAAGTCAAGAACAAGCTGAAGGACAGTGGCCTGTCGCTGTCCGGTGGGCAACAGCAGCGACTGTGTATCGCCCGTGCGATCGCCGTGCAGCCAGACGTGATTTTGATGGATGAGCCCGCCTCGGCCCTCGACCCCATCGCGACGCTGGCAATCGAGGATCTGATGCGCTCGCTGAAGGAGCACTACACCATCCTCATCGTGACGCACAACATGCAACAGGCCGCCCGATGCTCGGACATGACGGCCTTCATCAGCGTGGACGTCAACGACGAGAAGGGTGAGCGCACGGGAGTCCTGGTCGAGTTCAACGACACCGTCAAGGTGTTCAGCGATCCGGCGGACCCACGGACCGAGGACTACGTCAGCGGGCGTTTCGGCTAGAGACCCTTGGTTCTCAGCATCTTTACACATGAGGCAAGTTTTCTAGACGGAGAGTCACTATTGTGGCCAATTCAGTGACGCTGCGTGGATGCTTGGCGGTCCGAGGCTGGCCTCACTGGGAGACTGCTGATCAGCGAGCGGGTGACTCAGGAGACCGTGCTCTTGCGGCCTATGAAGCGGGCAAGGATGGTCAGCAGCAGCACGATGGCCATGAGGCTGAACGCGCCAGCCCAACCACGCTGCTGAGCGGGTTCCGCAAACGTCCGAGCATCCTCAAACGCCTGCAGCGTGATCGCTCCCTGAGGCCTGCCGGTCAGAGCGAGCACGATCTCCCTGGCACCGAGCGCGGTGAAGAGCAAGGGAGCCGTCTCACCGATAGCCCGCGCAACTGCCAGCATCGTTCCCGTCGTGAGTCCCGGCACCGCTGTCGGCAGCACCACGCGCATGACCGTCTGCCATTGACGCGAACCCAACGCGTAGGAGGCGTTCCGCAGATCGTCGGGGACCAGCCGGAGAATCTCCTCACCCGAGCGCACGATGATCGGCAACATCAGGATCGCCAGTGCCACAGCACCCGGCAGCGTGCCCCAGCTCAGCGCGAAGTCGCGCACCAGCGCGGCGTAGACGAAGACGCCAACGAAGATCGACGGCACACCCGTCATCACGTCCGTGAAGAAGCGCACGGTGGGGACCATCCGGTGCTCCGCGTACTCGACGAGGTAGACCGACGCGGCGATGCCCAGCGGCACCGAAATGAGGATGGCGAGTCCCACCATGAAGAGGCTGCCCACGAAACCCGGCGCGTAGCCACCACCGCGCGTGGTGACACTGAACGGCGGGTTCTCCGTGAAGAAGTCCACATTGAGGGCGCTGGCACCCTGTTGGAGCACCACCACGATGATCAGCGCCAGCGGCACGAGCGCAACCACGACGGTGGAAAGCAGGAACGCGCGCAAGATTGAATCGATCCGTGCCCGACGCCCGGCGTTCGGGCCCCGTTCCTTGAGGCTCCGTGGCGTCGGCTTGTTCCGGCTGATCAGTGCGCTGTCAGTCACAGTGCGGCGTCTCCAGTTACTCGGCCCGTCCGGGCCACGATGAGGCGAGCAGTGACGTTGACGATGATGGTCATGACGAACAGGGCTACCCCCATCGCGATCAGCCCCAGCTGATGCTCAGGTGAAGCCTCCTTCCAGGAGACCGCGATCGCTCCCGCGACGCTCTGGCCAGGCTGGAACAGTCGAACGCCAAGGGTGGCGACACCTCCGATGACCAGCGCGACCAGGATGGTCTCGCCGAGGGCGCGCCCCAGGCCCAGCATGGTGGCTCCGATGATGCCCGGGCGGCAGCGCGGCAGGATGACGTGCCGCATGACCTCCCAGCGGGTCGCACCGAGGCTGTATGCGGCGAAGCGCTCTTCCTGCGGCACGCTGGCGATGACCTCGCGGCTGACGGCGCTGATGATCGGCAGGATCATGATGCCGAGGACAAGCCCGGCGGTGAAGAAGTTGCGCACGGTCGGCGGCCCGGCGAAGAGCGGGATGAAGCCGAGATTGTTGGAAATGGCAGTCCAGACCGGCTGCAGCAGCGGGACCACGAACAGGATGGCCCACAAGCCGTACACGATGCTCGGTACGGCGGCCAGCATGTCGACGGCGTACGTGAGCGGCCGCTTGACTGGCGCGGGCACCAACTGTGTCAGGTACAGCGCGATCCCAACCGCCAGCGGTACGGCGAGCGTGATGGCGATCACAGAGGTGACGATCGTGCCCCAGAGAAAGGGCAGCGCCTGGTAGGTGCCCGTGATCTCGCGGCGAGAGTTACCCGGGTCCCAGGCCGTGCCGGTGATGAAGCGGATGCCCTCCTTCTGGAAGATCGGCAAGGCATCGGCCGTCGTGGCGCCGATCATCCAGGCGAGGATCCCGAGCACCAGCAGTCCGGCACCGGTGACGAACCACTTGAAGGCGGGATCCGCGAGGCGACCTGTGCGGCTCGCCTGCAGCCCGGGCCGTGGCTCGCTCTGCCCCCCGGTCGGGCCGCCGGTCACAGTGGCCACAGCTCAGCTCCTTTGAACGCGGGACGGCTGATGGCGGGGAATGCCGGCACCAGCCGCATTCCCCTGTCTGGTGTCCCTAACCGTCAGCGTTGATCTGCTCGACCTTCTCGAGCGACAACTCCTGGGTGCTGTCGCTGAGCGGAGCGTAACCAAGGTTGGAAGCGATGCCGTCGCCCTCCTCCAGCGCCCAGGTCAGGTAGGCCTTGAGGGCCTCAGCGTCCGCCTCGTCGTAGCCGGCGGTGTAGGCCAGGACCCAGGTGGCGCCGGCGATCGGGTAGCCCTCCCCACCGACACCGAGGACGTCGAAGCGCAGATCCTCGGGCAGGTCGAGGCCCTCGACGGCTGCGCCGACCGACTCGGTGGTCGGGTCGACGGCGGTCCCGTCGGCGTTGACCACGCTGGCGTACGGCAGTCCGGCGGCCACCGCGAACTCCAGCGACAGGTAGCCGATGGCGCCGGGCTGCTGCTGGACGGCCGACGCCACTCCATCGTTCTGCTCACCAGCGACCAGGTTCTCGGCGGGCCAGTCGACCTCGTCACCCGAGCCGACGTTGGCGGCCCAGTCCTCGTCCTCGTCCTCGAGGTAGGTAGTGAAAATTGACGTGGTCCCGGAGCCATCGGCACGCACGGTTACCGTCAGCTCCTGGTCTGGCAATTCGACGTCAGGGTTCAGTTCGGCGATCGCTGGGTCATTGATGTTGGTGATCTCGCCCGAGAAGATGTCCGCGATGGTGGCAAAGTCCAGTGTCAGCGAGTCGAGACCCTCGATGTTGAAGGCGATGACGACGCCGCCGAACACCATCGGGATGTGCAGGACCTCGCCCTCGCCGTGAGCCTCCTCGGCGTCGGCGATCTCCTCATCACTCATGTAGGCGTCGGAACCGGCGAAGTCCGTCTCCTGGGCGATGAACTGCTCACGGCCGCCGCCGGAGCCGATCGCCTCGTACTGGATGCTGACGCCCTCCTCGACGTTGGTGGTGAACTCCCCGATCCATTCCTGGTAGACCGGGTCAGGGAAGCTCGCGCCCGCGCCAAGGAGGTCCGCGGAAAGGCCTTCATCTTCCCCATCTTCCCCATCAGCGGCCTCCTCGGTCTGGCTGCCCGCAGGGGACTCGACGTCGGTGGCGGCCTCCTGCTCTTCCGCGCTCGCACAGCCGGCCACGGACAACGACAGAACCGCGAGAAGCGCAAGCAATGTGCGCCATGAATGCATGCTGAACTCTCCTACGCAGGGAGTGAAGGTCGACGACAGGCACCGTAGGAGCATCAATTTGCGAGAAACGGGCCGACTGGTTACAGGGGGATGAACATCTCGTCCTCAATCGAAGTCGATGGAGCTGTACTCCATCAGCTTGTCGAAGGTGTGGCGGGCCTTGACCATGCGCAGGGTCCCGGACTTTCCGCGGGTGACCAGAGACTCGGTCGTGGCACCGCGAGCGGTGTAGGTGACGCCGTCCACCAGGTCGCCCGGGGTCACCCCGGTGCACACGAAGAAGGTGTCGCTGGAGGACACCAGGCGCCCCGTCGTCAGCGGCTCCTCCAGGTCGTAGCCCAGTTCGCGCGCCTGGGCCGCCTCAGACTCACTGCGTGCCCACAGCCTGCCGATCATCTCCCCGCCCAGCGCGTGCACCGCACAGGCCGAGGTGACGCCTTCGGGCGTGCCGCCGATCCCCAGCAGCACGTCGATGTCCTTGTCCGGCAGCAGCGCGAGCAGGCTGGCGGCAACGTCGCCGTCCATGATCAACCGCAGCCGCGCCCCGGTCTCGCGCACCTGGCGCATGAGCTCATCATGGCGGTCACGGTCCAGCATGATGACGGTGAGGTCGTTGACGTCCTTGCCCTTTGCCCGTGCTACCGCCTCAAGGTTGCGGGCCACCGGGGCATGCATGTCGACCGCGCCCACGGCCTCCTCGCCGACGACCCACTTCATCATGTAGACCATCGGCCCGGGGTTGAACATCGTTCCGCGCGGTGCGATCGCGATCACCGACAGGGAACCCGGCCGGCCCTGTGCCAGCAGGCGCGTCCCGTCGATCGGGTCCACGGCGATGTCGACCTGCGGCGGGTTGCCCGTGCCGATCTTCTCGCCGTTGTAGAGCATCGGGGCTTCGTCCTTCTCGCCCTCGCCGATCACCACGATGCCGTCCATCTCGACCGTGGACAGCATCAGGCGCATGGCGTCCACGGCGGCCTGGTCCCCGGACTCCTTCTGGTTGCGCCCCATCCACCGGCCGGCGGCCAGTGCCGCCGCTTCCGTTGCGCGCACCAGTTCGAGGGCGAGGTTGCGGTCGGGCTGCTGACGCTGACGTGCGGTGATGCTCACGCTGAACCCCCGGGGTCGCGGCCATGCTGGAGGTCTGGCAGCCTACCCACTGGCCTGAACCTGTGACCGCAGCGACACCGGCGAGGAAGTCGTCAGCCATAGCTGATCCAGCCCTCCGCCTGCCCCCCGAGCAACGTGCGCTCATCAGGAGCGCTGGGCAGCACCGAGCCCATGTAGGACTCCACCGCCTCGTCGATGCCCACGTCCTGGCCCGCGGCCTCCGACAGGAACCACTTGTGCTCGATCACCTCGTGGAAGACCTCCACCGGTTCGAGCTTGGCCCACATGTCCTCAGGGATCGCACCGACGGTGGGCTCGAACACCTCCGTGAGCCAGCGGTGCGCCGCCACGCTCTCGGCGATGGGCCGGCCGGATCTCTGCTCCTCGCACGACCGGAAGTTGGCCATGTCGTTGAGCAGGCTCCGGGCCTGGTTCTCCTGTGCCCGCAGGCCGGTGAGGGACAGCAGGCGGCGCTGGTGGTGGCCGGCCTCGACCACGGCCGCCCGCAGCACCAGGCGATCCCCCTCCGGGGCGGGCACGAACTCGATCTCGTCCACATCGAAGCCGAGTTCGTTGAGCCGGCGCACGCGCCGCTCGATCACATGGCGGTCGCCGGGGCGCACCATGTCGCCACCGGTCAACTCCGACCACAGCCGCTCGTAACGCTCACGGAGATCCTCCGCGGTCTCGAGCGGGTCCGGTCCGGGTGCCAGGCTCAACTCGGCCTGCACGTCCAGAAGCCCGCCCATCAGGTTCTGCATCGCCAGGGCCAGGTCCGCCTCACGCTGTCCCGGCGTGAGACTGGAGTGCCATTCGCCGGTCTCGGCGTCGACCAGATAGGCGGTCAAAGCGCCCGCGTCGCGCCGGAACAGCGTGTTGGACAGCGAGCAGTCGCCCCAGTAGAAGCCCGCGGCATGCAGGCGCACCAGCAGCATCGCCAGGGAGTCCAGAAGACGCACCGACAACTCCGGCAGGTCCGGAAGACCGGGGGTCCGCCGATGCTTGAACAGCGTGCGATAGGGCAAGGAGTAATCGAGATAACGCGTGATGAGGACTGCGTCCAGCCCATCCCGATTGACGGTGCCAACCGCCTGCACCGCCGGCAGCGCCTCGTCGGCCATACGGCGCAGCAACCGATACTCCCGGGCCGCCAGCGATGGCAGGAGTTCTTTCAGGGCGTACAGGGCGCCGCCGTAGTCCACGAAGCGCACCACGTGGCGATGCACCCCTCGGACAACGTCAACAATCCGCTCCACGTCCCAGTCGGCCAGAGGTTGGTCCCATGGCAGGTCCAGGAAGTCCGGGTGGCCGGGACGGGCAACGATCCGCAGTCCCCTGGTGGTCACCGGCACGAGCCGCCACGCTGGAGCGCCAGAGCGTTCATAGAGTGTTCACATTCGTGATGGTGTCGAGTTGTCTGCCCCGGACCGCGATATGACGGCCGCAGGCGCAGAATAGGCAGGTGTCCAGCATGGCAGAAGACCACGATCCACTCGACTGGTTGGAGGAGCAGCATCGCGGCCCCTCCGGCAGCCGCGTGCAGTTTCAGCAGCAGCTTGCCGAATGTGACGCACAGCTGATCGCGATCGGCCGACAGGTGGCAGGTGCGATCGTGCCCGTCACGGAAGCCTTCCTTCAGGCTGACCACCACCGCGCCGACGAACTCCTCCACACCGCCCTGGCCGTCGATCCCCAGTGCGTGCGTCTCGAGGAGGCCTGCTACCAAATCATGGCGCGCCAGTCACCGGTGGCCGGCGACCTGCGCCGGGTCGTGGCGATCCTGCACTCCGTGGCCGATGTCCACCGTTCGGCGAACCTGCTCAAGCATGTGGCCAACTCGCTCACATGGGTGCATCCGCCCTCCATGCCAGATGACCTGCGTCAGACGATCGCCCAGCTTGGAGAGGTCTCCGCGAGCATCCTGTACGGTGCCGTCGAGGCGTGGGAGCAGCACGATGGGCTGGCCGCCAACGAGTTGGACGCCCGGGACGACCAGGTCGACCTGCTGCAGAAGTGGCTGCTGGCCGAGCTGTATACCGGGAGCCAGTCGGTGGAGGAGGCCGTGAGCCTGGCGCTCATCACCCGCTACTACGAGCGCGTCGCCGACCACGCCGTGGAGATGGCCCGTCAGGTCGCCTACTTCCTCACGGGCGACCGCATCTCCAGCTAGAACACCGTGGCGGCGAGTTCGGCCAGCGGCGAGCGCACCCCCTTCTGCAAGGTCACATGGCCGAACAGGTCGGTGCCTTTGAGCTTCTCGATCAGCGCGGCCATGCCGCCGTAGGGCGAGATGTAAGGGTTGTCCACCTGGGACAGGTCCCCGCAGAAGACCACCTTCGACCCAGCGGCCAACCGCGTCAGGATCACCTTCAGCGTGTTCAACTCCAGATTCTGCGCCTCATCGATGATGACGAACTCGTCGGCGATCGACCGGCCGCGCAGGTAGGTGATCGCCGCCATCTCCAGTTGACCGCGGTCCACCAGAGCGTCGATCGCGCTCTGGGCCGACCGGTGGTCGTGGTCCTGCCAGCCGCCGGCCCGACCGGCCTCGTCATCCTCACGGCGGAACAGCGAGTACAGGTTGTCGTGAATGGCGGCCATCCACGGTTCCAGCTTCTCGTCCAGGTCCCCGGGCAGGTAGCCGATCTCCTGGCGTCCCACGGCGACCAGCGGGCGGTACACCGACAGCCGCCGGTAGGCCCGGGCTTCCACGACCTGCTCCAGCCCGGCGGCCAGTGCCAGGAAGGTCTTGCCGGTCCCGGCCATGCCCATCAGCGACACGCACGGCACCGCCGGGTCGGTCAGCAGGTCCAGTGCGAAGGTCTGGCGCACGTCGCGCGGCGCCACCCCGAACGCCCGGGGATGCCCGGCCGCGCGCTGCACCGTGGCCGTGACCCTGCCATCGGGGCCGACAGGCTCGTCGATCACCCGTCCCAGCCCGCTCACCGACCGTCCGGCCCGCAGGACCAGGCACTCGTTCACATAGCGCCGACCCCGCCCCTCGGCCTCGACGGGCAGCGCGACCTTGCCGTCGCGGTGCAGCTGATCCATGGTCTCGGCGTCGACGTCCAGCTCGGACACGCCCGTCGAGTGCTCGTCGACCTGCACGGTGTCGGCTCGGTAGTCCTCGACGCACGCCCCGAGCTGGCTGCCCTTGATGCGCAGCGCACCGTCCTTGGTGACCAGCGTCCCACCCAGGGCCAGCGCCACGGCGAGGATTCGGTGGTCCGGCTTGGTGGGGTCCAGATAGGACGGCAGTGCGGTGTCGACGTGGTTGCCCTCGACGCGCAGCGTGCCACCGGAGGGCAGGTTCACCGGCTCCCGCAGGCCCGTCGAGCTGCGCTCCCGCAACTCCTCGATCAACCGGACGGCCGTCCTGGCGTTGCGACCGACTTCATCCATCCGGGACTTCTGCCGGTCCAACTCCTCGACCACGACCAGCGGGAGGACCACCTCGTGCTCGTCGAAGCGGTACAGCGCCCGCGGGTCTGCGAGCAGGACACAGGTGTCGAGCACGTACGAGGTGACCCGGGTGGCGCGAGCCATGCGCACTCCTGTCGTCGGGGATAGGGCGGGTGGGATCCCTGGGACCTCACCCTCTCGTTCGCTCGGTGGGAGCGGGCGAGAACGTCGCGGCGACGCAGCGGAGTCCTTCGAAGTCGAGCGAGAACCGGCCGCCCTTCCTCAGCCGGACCGACTCGATCTCCAGCCCGTCGCGGCCCACCAGCAGCGCCATCAGCGCGGGGACCACGTCGCCGTGGGTGCACAGCACGACCCGTTCGCCGTCGTGCTTGCGCACAAGCTCATTCACCAGCGCGACCGTGCGGCCGCCCAGCCACGCCGAGGCGATCCAACCGTCGCCGTCGTCCAGCATCGGCAGCGCGGTGACCTCAGCGAGCGCCTCCTCGCACACGATCGGCAGCCCGGTCGCCTGCGCCAGCGGCTGCAGCGTCTCGGTGCAGCGGACGAACGGACTGGAGTACAGCGCCGAGATCGGCTGGCCCTGGCAGAGATGGCGGGCCAGCGTGCGAGCCTGATCAATGCCGGCCTCGCTGAGGGGTCGCTGCCGATCGGGTTTTCCCCACCAACGATCCCGGCTGTGCGCCTTGGCGTGTCGCACGAGCTCGATCCTCGTCACGCGGCGTCTTCCGTCATGGTCGGCGCTGCCATCGTGGAGAAGCGTACCGGTCAAGGGGCCATTCGCCCAGAGTTCCTTCCGCGTGACCCGCGCCGGGCGACCCGCGCCTCACACTCGCCGGCGGGAGCGGATGGGTTTCCGTCGGCAAGGATCGGGAAGGGGAACCCACTACCGGGATCGGATGTTCAGCGGCATCGTGGACGCTCGCGCTGCCCTGGCGGGTCCGCTACCCGGCACGGTCACGAATGATCCAAGGAGCGTCATGAAGCCCCGCCACCTCGCCATCCTGTTCGCCCTCGCCCTGGTGCTGGCCGCCTGCAACGGCGCGGGGGAAGGGGTCGACGTCAACGGAGAGCAGGGAGAGGACGGCGTCGAAGCCGCGCCCGGGACGCTCGTGGCAGCCATCTCCAGCCAGCCGGACCAGTTCGACCCGCATGCCACGACCGCGTACGCCAGCTTCCAGGTGCTGGAGAACGTCTACGACACCCTGGTCGTCCCCAACCCCGAGACGCTGGAGTTTGAGCCGTCCCTCGCCGAGGACTGGGAGGTCAGCGACGACGACCTCACCTGGACGTTCAACCTGCGCGACGGCGTGACCTTTCACGACGGCTCGGAGTTCGCCGCCGACGACGTCGTCTACTCGTTCAACCGGATCATCGACGAGGAGCTGGCCAACGCCTTCCGCTTCGCGAACGTCGACGAGGTCACCGCGGTCGACGATCTGACGGTCGAGGTCACCGTCAGCGAGCCGACCCCGAACTTGCTGGCCAACATCGGCGGGTTCAAGGGCATGGCGATCCTGTCGGAGGGCGCCGCGGACGACTTCGACCTGGCCACCGAGGCCAACGGCACCGGCCCCTTCTTGCTGGAGTCGGTCGGAGCGGACAGCGTCAACCTCGGCGCGTTCGAGGACTACTGGGGCGAGGGGCCTTCCGTCGAGGGTGTCGAGTTCCGCTTCATCGCCGAGTCGACAACCGCGCTGACCGAACTGCGCACCGGCGGCGTGCACTGGACCGACAACGTCCCCCCGCAGGAGGTCCAGACGCTGGCCGATGATGATCAGGTTGTCCTGGAGACGCTCCCGAGTGTGGACTACTGGTACATGACAATGAACTACGACGCCGAGCCGTTCGGTGACCCCGACGTCCGCCAGGCCATCGCCCTGGCGCTGGACCGCGAGGCGATCACCGAGGCGGCGCACTTCGACGCGGCGACCGTGAACCAGACCGCGATCCCCGAGGACAGCGTCTGGTACACCGACTACGCCCCTTACGACCAGGACCAGGA
>WHTC01000165.1 GCA_009379795.1 Nitriliruptorales bacterium
CGGGCGCGCCGCCGTACGTCGAGGTCGGGTCGCAGGTGGACCCCGACACCACCATGGGCCTCATCGAGGTGATGAAGGTATTCACCAGCGTGGTCGCTGGCGTTGGCGGGGAGGTGGTGCGCGTGCTGGTCGGCAACGACGAGTTCGTCGAGTTCTGCCAGCCGCTGTTCCTGATTCGTCCGGAGAGCCCTGCTTGAGCCTTCGCCGTGTGCTGGTCGCCAACCGCGGTGAGATCGCGGTGCGGGTAATCCGTGCCTGTCGCGCATTGGGCATCGAATCCGTCGTCGCCGTGTCAGAGGCTGACCGCGACAGTCTCGCGGCCCGGCTGGCGGACCGAGCGGTGTGCATCGGCCCCCCACGCGCCGCCGCCAGCTACCTGAACATCGACGCGATCCTCGCGACCGCCCTGGGTACCGGCTGCGATGCCATCCACCCCGGGTACGGCTTCCTCGCCGAGAACCCCGACTTCGGCGCCGCCTGCGAGCGCAACAACCTCATCTTCGTCGGCCCGCGTCCTGAGACGGTCAAGACGATGGGCAACAAGCTCGCGGCCCGCAGGCTCGCCGAGCGGCACGGCGTGCCGGTCGTGCCCGGATCGTCGTCCGTGGCCACCTTCACCGACGCGAGTACGGCGGTGGAGGAGATCGGCTACCCGGTGCTGCTCAAGGCCGCCGCCGGCGGCGGGGGGCGCGGGATCCGCATCGTGCACGGCCCGGACGAACTGCAAGGCACGTTCCAGAGCGCGGCCGCGGAGGCCGAGGCGGCATTCGGTGACGGGACGCTGTACGCGGAGCGCTACATCGCCGACGGCCGGCACATCGAGGTGCAGGTGTTCGGTGACCGCCAGGGCAACGTGCTCCACCTGGGCGAACGGGACTGCTCCCTGCAACGCCGCTACCAGAAATCGTCGAGGAAGCACCTGCGACGCTGGTCCCCGACGCCCTGCGGGAGTCCATCATGCGCTCCGCCGTCAGGCTGGCCGAGGGCATCGCCTACGAGAACGCGGGCACCGCGGAGTTCATCTACGACCAGGACCGCCGCGACTTCCACTTCCTGGAGATGAACACCCGTATCCAGGTCGAGCACCCCGTCACCGAGGAGATCACGGGCGTGGACCTCGTCCAGCTGCAGCTATGGGTGGCTGCCGGCGAGCCCCTTGGCATCGAACAGCGCGACGTGCGCTTCACCGGTCATGCCATCGAGTGCCGGATCACCGCAGAGCTGCCATCAGCCGGGTTCCGTCCCTCCCCGGGCCTGGTGTCGCGCTGGGAGCCGCCCGAGGGCGAAGGCGTCAGACTCGACAGCCACTGCTACAGCGGCTACCGCGTGCCGCCCTTCTACGATTCGCTGCTCGCCAAGCTGATCACCCACGGCGCCGACCGTGACGAGGCGATCCTTCGGATGCGCTCGGCGCTGGACCGCTTCGACGTCGTCGGCGTCGACACCAGCATCGATTTCCTGGCCTGCATCATGGCGCATCCCGACTACCGCGCCGGGCGCGTCAACACGCGCTGGGTCGAGGAGCAGTCGGGCGCGTTGGGAGGTCTTGTGACCGCGGTCGGAGCGAAGTGACCAAGCAGACCACCTGACGCAGGGAGTTAGCCTGCGTCCGGTTCGAGCCCGCTGGCCAAGGCGTACCGGTTTGTGAGACGGACGGGTATGACCTGACGCGGATAGCGGCGTAGCGTCCTTCCGCGAATCGGGGGACGGTTAGGATTCCCCCCGCATCCCCTGGCCGTCCCCTCGACCAGCAGGTACCCATGATCCAGACGTTCTTCGGCAGCTTGCTCGAGGTCCTCGAGCCCCAGACGATGCTGATGATGCTGATCGGCATCGCCATCGGCTTCGTGGTCGGCATCCTTCCGGGCCTGGGCGGCTCGGTGACCCTCGCCCTGATGCTGCCGTTCACCTACGACATGGAGCCGGTGCAGGCCTTTGCGTTCCTGCTGGGCATGTGGGTGGTGACGGCCACGACCGGAGACATCACCTCGGTGCTGTTCGGCGTGCCCGGGGAGGCCACCGCCGCCGCCACCGTCTTCGACGGCTATCCCATGACCAAACGCGGGGAAGCCGGGCGCGCGGTCGCGGCCGCACTGTTCAGCTCGGCGCTCGGCGCCGTCCTGGGCGCCGTCTTCCTGGCGCTGGCCGTGCCCGTCATGCGCCCGATCGTGCTCGCCTTCGGACCGCCAGAGTTCTTCATCCTGACCCTGCTCGGGCTGACGTTCGTGGTGTCCCTATCGGGCCGCAACGTCCTCAAGGGCTTCCTGATGGCGGCCTTCGGGATGGTGATCGCCCTGGTCGGCATCGACCCGCAGGCCGGAGTGCCGCGCTACGCCTTCGGCCAGCTGTACCTGTGGGACGGCATCGACCTCGTTGCGATGGTCGTCGGACTGTTCGGCGGGGCCGAGGTCCTGCAGCTGATGCTCAGCAAGTCCGCGATCGCAAAGAATAAAGGCCTCGACAACCCGTATGCCGGCATCCGCCAGGGGATCCGGGAGAGCTTCACTCACTTCCCGGTGGTCGTGCGTTCCAGCGCGATCGGCATCGGCATCGGCATCATCCCCGGCATGGGCGGCAGCGTGTCGCAGTTCATCGCCTACGGCAACGCCCAGCAGATGTCCAAGCACCCCGAGGAGTTCGGCAAGGGCTCGATCGAAGGGATCATCGCCGCGGGTGCCAACAACAACGCCAAGGACTCCGGATCGCTCATCCCCACCATCGCCTTCGGCATCCCCGGCAGCGTGGGCACCGCGGTCCTCCTGGGCGCGTTCCTCATCCAGGGCCTGAACCCGGGGCCGGAGATGCTGACGACGAGCGTCAACGTGACCTTCTCCATGGTGTGGATCACGGTGCTGTCCAACATCGTCGCGGTCTCGGTGTCGTTGTTGCTCCTGCGCCAGCTGGTCAAGCTCACGTTCATCCCCGGCACCTGGCTGGTGCCATTCCTGCTGGTGCTGCTGGGCATCGGTGCCTACACCGCCAGCAACAGCTTCCTGGACATCTTCGTGATGCTGGCAGCCGCCGTAATCGGCGTCGCCTGCATCCACTGGGACTGGCCGCGGGTGCCGTTCCTGCTGGCCGTCGTCCTAGGCGGGCTGGCCGAGCGCTACCTGTTCTTGTCCTACTCGCTGCACGGTTGGTCCTGGCTCGCAGAACCGACCGTGATCGGGATGCTCGTGGTGATGGCGCTTGTGGCGGGGTGGCCCTACTACCGGTCCTTCCGCAGTCGGCGGGCGGCCACAACCCCCGCCGATGCAGGGAAAGAGCAGGTCACCCATGAGTAGCCCCGCGACCGGCGCGCCTGACCGGGCCCGCTCGCTGCGCCCGGCAGATGTCGTCATCACCCTGATGCTGTCCGCGGTCTTCGTGGGCGCGTACGTGTTGGCTGAGCAGTGGCCCTTCCGGGCGGCCTTCCTCCCGCAGCTGCTCGCCATCTTGGGTATGACCTTCGGCGTGTTGAAGCTGATCGGCTTCGTCGTGCAACTGCGTCGCGGCCACGACGCCACCGCCGGGTCCTCTGCCGACGATCTGGCGGTGGGAGACGTGACGCTCATCAGTGACGAGGAGGAGGACCAGAGCCTGGAGTACGTGTTCGCCACCGCGGGGGGAAAGGCCTGGGCCGCCGCGTTGGGCTGGGTGTTCGCCTTCTTCCTGATGCTGTGGCTGTTCGGCGTGTTCGTGGCGGTGCCAGTGTTCGCCTTCGTCTATCTCAAGCTCTCCGGTGGGGCCGGGTGGCTCGGCGCCGGGTTATACGCCGCCGTCGCAGCCAGCGTGCTGTACATCGCGTTCGCCAGATTGCTGTCGGTCCCCATGCCTGAGGGCATTTTTTAAAGGCTGCGCAGACCGTCCTCTCGGTCTCCGCAACACAACCAAGGAGTTCCTCCATGTTTGTTCGTTCCCATCCGCAACGGCTGCTCGACGCCTCACCCGAGTTCCAGCAGGACTACTACGGCTGGGGCAGCATGATCGGATCCTGCCGGAGCTACGGGGTGCTCGCCACGCGCATCAAGTCCGACTGACGCTGCAGCTGGCGCGGAAGCGCGGATTGGGGCAGCCCTTCCCCACCCGAGTGGTTCTTGGAAGACATCAGGGACTGATGCCACGGTGACCCTCATCATCGACAACGACATCGTGGAGCGCGTCCTGACCATGGGCGCCTGCATCGATGCGCTCGACACCGCCTTCCGGGAGTACGCGACCGGGGGTGCGGTGAACTGTCCGCGCTCCCACACCTACACCGACCTCGGCGAGGGCCGTCACTACCTGTTCAAGTCCATGGACGGGGCGATCGCCTCGCTGGGGGTCCACGCCATCCGGCTGTCCTCCGATCTCACGCGGGAGTACGAACACGACGGGGTGCGTCGGCGGGAGAAGATCCCCGCGGCGCCCGGAGGTCGCTACGTCGGGCTCGTGCTGCTGTTCGACATCGCGACCCTGGTCCCGCTGGCGGTCCTGCAGGATGGCTTCCTGCAGCGGATGCGCGTCGGGGCTACCAGCGCGCTGGCGGCCCGCCACCTGGCCCGGCCCGACTCCCATGTGGTCGGCATGATCGGCACCGGCTGGCAGGCCGGCGCCGAGCTGCTCGGCCTGCACGAGCGCGGCGACGTCCGCGACTACCGCGTGCACAGTCCCGACCCGGAACGCTACCGCGCGTTCTGCACGGACTTCAGCCAGCGACTCGGGCAGCAGGTGCGACCGGTCGCATCGGCGCGGGAGGCGGTCGACGGCTCCGACATCGTGGCGTTGGCGACCAACGCCCAGGACCCCGTGATCGACGGGACATGGCTCGCCGCGGGACAGCACGTCGGCTCCGTGCAGGGCCATGAGCTGGACTGGGCCACGCTGGAACGAGCCGACCTGGTCGGCGTCCGCAGCCGCGAGGAGGCCACCTTCCACCACGCTCCCGGTCATGCCCCCGTCGAGGCGGCGGAGCGCAAGCAGCCCGACGAGCGGATCACGTCCAAGATGGTGGAGCTGGGTGACATCGTCACCGGCAAGGCCGGCCGCACCTGGCCGGAGCAGATCACGCTGTTCACCGGCGGAGGAACGGGCGCCAGCTCGGGCCTGGGCATCCAGTTCACCGCCGTCGCCTCCGCGGTCTACGAGGCGGTCCGCGCCGCAGGCGGAGGCCACGAGGTCCCGACGGATTACACTGAGGTCTACAAGCCGTGAGCCCATGAGGCGCAGTGCGTCTCACGCACCCAATGGCGGCGCCGGGGCGCGAGGACACGGAGGAGATCTGATGAAGGCAACGCGGACACGGAGCGCCGTACTCTCGGCGCTGCTCGCAATGCTGGCGCTGGTGGCGTCAGCCTGCGGTGGAGGAGGAGCCGAAGAGGGCGCGGAGGAGGAGCAGGCGTCGGCGCCTGCTGCGGACACCACCGAGGCCGAGGAGGCGACCGAGGCCGACGAGGCGGGCCGCGCCGCAACCGGAGCGCAGAGCGGGGAGTCCTGCTACGAGGGGGAGACTGCGACCTTCGTGGTCTCCTACGGCCCGGGTGGCGGGTACGACCAGATCGCCCGCATGCTCGCGCCCTACCTCGAGGAGGAGCTGGGGGCGACCGTGGTGGTGGAGAACCAGGCGGGCGCCGGAGGGCTGCTGGCGGCCAACAACCTGCTGACCGCCGAGCCCGACGGCCTCACCTTTGGGTTCTTCAGCGGCCAGGGCCAGGCGGGATCGGTGCTCGGCGGTGCCGAGGGCGTGCAGTTCGATCTGCTCGACTTCACCTACATCGCCCGGGTGTCGGCCGACCCGCGCGTGCTGAACGTCGGCGCGCAGACGGACTATCAGACCATCGAGGACGTCCGCGGCGCGGAGGGCTTCACCTTCGCCAGCGCCGGACCCGGTGGCTCCGACCACATCGACGCGACCGTGCTCTACCCCATCCTCGACATCGAGGGCGACATCATCACCGGCTACGACGGCAGCGCGGAGACCGAACTGGCCGTGACCTCCGGTGACACCGACGCCGCCAGCGGCACCTTCGGGTCGCGGTACCCGCCGATCCAGAGCGGTGACCAGCGCGCCGTGCTGGTCATCGGTGACGAGCGCATCGAGGAGATCCCCGATGTCCCGGCCCTGCTCGAGTTGGACCTCTCCGAGGAGCAGATGGCGCTCGCCGAGGCGCACGTCGCCCTTCAGAGCATGGGCCGCATGGTCTGGGCTCCCCCGGGCGTCCCGGTGGAGTGCGCGGCGGAGCTGACGGCCGCGTTCGAGGCGGCCTTGTCCGACCCCGAGCTGGTGGAGCAGTTGGAGACCGCCGACCAGGAGATCGGCTACCTGAGCGGCGAGGACGCGATTGAGGTTGCGCAGTCGATCCTCGAGGCTCCGGAGGAGTACGTGGCGCTGCTCGAGCAGGCCTACTCCAGCCAGTGACCACCGACTGCTCAGTCGGAGATGACGGCACACGGCGAAGGAACCGGCTTATGGCAAGCTCACGGGTGAGGACGGAGACGCGATCCCACTACGAGGTCCAGCGGGACCGGCGCCAGGCGTTCGCGGAGGACTGGCGGCAGCACCGGCAGGCGCTGATCCGGCCGTCCGACGTCGCGATGTCGATAGTTGCTCCTGGCGTGTCGAAAGGCTACTACATCGGTACGGACGCCGGTCGCCCCACACGGCTGGTGGACTGCGCGCTCCACCGGCTCGACGCCGGCTCGACGACGGTGGCCTATCGCCACTCCTGGGACGCGGTGCTGTTCGTGGTGTCGGGAACCGGGTGGAGTGAGATCGACGGTCGCCGCGTCGAGTGGCGACCCTGGGACGCGCTGCACATCCCGCACTGGGCCGCCCATCGCCATGGCACCGATGACCCGCGGGGTGCGGAGCTGCTGTCGGTGTCCTCCGAGCCGGTATTCGAGACCCTGGGCGCGGCGTGGATGCTGGACGCCGTGGAGCCCAGCCCGACCGCCGGGGCATGGCCCGAGCTGCCCACGGAGCGCGACGGGCGGGACCGGCCGGGGCGCCTGGCCGCGGCGGCCCAGGCCGCCTGCGGCGGCCGCATCCACACCGACTACGAGGACATCCCGCTGCGCCCGAACCCCAAGGGGACGCGCAGCAAGTTCCTGGTCGACCCCTCCATCGGCTCGGTGACGTCGGGGCTCACCATGGTGATGGTGCAGCTGGGACCGGGGCTGTTCCAGGCCAAGCACCGCCATCCGGGCGAGGCGCTGCTGTACGTGGTGGAGGGCCGCGGGCACAGCTACTTCGGGGAGGACGCCACCGGCGGCGAGGAGCGGTCCTGGGAGCGCGGGGATCTGCTGGTGGTGGACCACTTCGTCTGGCATCAGCACTTCAACGACGATCCGAAGCGACCAGCCCGCCTCGTGCGCATGCACCTCATGGAGACGATGCTGACCACGATGCAGGCGCTGCTCGACCCGCTGCCCTTGCTGGAGGAGCCACCGGAGGAGATGGCCAAGGCGCCGGATGCCAGCATGCCCGACTGGCCCGACGACGTGCGACCAAGCTAG
>WHTC01000310.1 GCA_009379795.1 Nitriliruptorales bacterium
GCTGAGGGGGCGGAGCGCACGGGCGATTTATACAGTCTCGGCTATACTATCAAGGCATGGCTGTAACATTGGCGACCATCGATCTGGGTGTGCTCACCCGAGTCGGCACCGCCCTGGCCGATCCCACCCGACGCCGCATCCTCGTCGAGCTTCTCGACGGGCCCGCCTACCCCACCGACCTCGCCGACGAGTTGGGCGCGACGCGGGCGAACCTGTCCAACCATCTCACCTGCTTGCGGGAGTGCGGCCTCGTAACCGCCACCGCAGAAGGCCGGCGGGTCCGGTACGAGCTCGCCGATCGCAGACTCGGCGATGCGCTGCGCCTGCTGGCCGGCCTCGACCTGCCCGGCTGCTGCGACGACTGAAAGGAGACGACACCGATGCGCTGCGACTGCCCCGAGTGCCCCTGCGGCCCCGGCTGCCCGTCCACGCCCGACTGTCCCTGCTGCTGAACTCCCGCTCAAGACCTGCGCTCGGTGTGCTCCGGCGGCCGAAGCCGCAGGCGAACCCAATGTGATACTTCCGGCGTGCCTGACCCGCCCACATCCCACACAGCGCGACAACTACCAGGCTGACGCCCGGGCGTGGCCGGGACCGGCGGCGCTGCCCTCGGCCGCGACACCGCCTTCCAGCCTTATCGGGCGCCGTCAAGACCACCTGGCAGGTCGGCGTGCTGCGATGTCGCTTTATCGGAGGCAAGGTACGCGTTCGTCAGCATCGGCGATGCGAGCACCGCTAATCCCGGAGACTCATCTCCTACATCGATGCACGCGAGGTGATACCTGCTGGGAGCGGGGGTCTGAGCCCGCGGTCTCGCCGAGCAGGTGCGGTTGAAGAATCTTCGGTCGGGGGCTGTGGATATCTCTCGTGCGTCCTTGTGCTGTGCTATGCCACGAACATCAGTTCGGAAGACATGGCGGGCACGGGTCGGAGGATCGCGGGAGGTGGGGCGGGGTGGACGCACTGGCACAGGGTGTCGCGGCGGTTGACGCGCTCGCCGCGGTGGATGTCGACGAGCTGGAGCCCGCCGCGTTGAGCGAGTTCGTCGTCGGGGTCAATCTGCTGGTCGACCGGCTCACCGGGGTGTCGCACCGTGCGGTGGCCGCGAACGTGTTCAGCATCGGGTCGCCCCGCGGAGGCTCGTTCGAGGATCCCGAGTTCCTGTACACGATCACCGAGCCGGGCGTGGGCGTCGGCGGCAACTGGCACTCGGCCGCCCTCACCTGGGACGGCGAGGTCATCATCCTCGGCTGAGAGCCGGGAGGTGGTGCCCAGGCCGAGTGCGAGGCCTCGGACCCCGACGTCAGGAAGAGCATGTTCTTCTACGACTCAAAGGACGGACGCAGGCTCGGCCAATGGACGCTCCCGCGCGCCCAGGGAGCCGACGAGAACTGCACGATCCACAACTACAACACCGTGCCGCTGCGGAGCGGGCGGTACGTGGCGGTGAGCGGGAACTATCAGGCTGGCGCGTGGGTCACCGACTTCACCGACCCGGCGAACCCGGTCACGGTCGGCTGGTCCGACCCGCCATCGCTTGGGCCGGGTCCCTTCTGCAGCGCGACCTCGCCTCCCGGATGCCAGCTCGGTGGGGCCTAGTCTTCATACTGGTACAAACAACTTCATCTACGAGTCGGACATCACGAGAGGCCTGAACGTGTTCCGGCTCAGCGACAGGGCGACGGCCGGTGCGATACGGCTCGACCACCTGAATCCGCAGACGCAGGAATTCTCACAATAGAAGGACGCTGAGGGCATCCGACGAGGGCTCCACCCGCGGGTGGAGCCCTCGTCTCTTTGCTGCTCGACCGGTTCTAGCCTCCCGGCGGAGCCCTTGACGGCTACACGTTGACCGTGAGCTAGGGAGAAAGGACACCCCACCTCACTGCCCAGTCGAAACCGTCGTCTCCATTCTTGTCTTCGTAGAAGACCTCGAGCCTGCCATCGTCGTGAGTCATCACACCAACATCCCTGATGTGGTGATCACCGCCGCTGGTGAAGTACGGTTTGAAGTCGAACCGGAAGCCACGAATGACGGACGGCCCCGACGGGATCGAGCGGCGAGCGCCACCACGTTCACGGACCCCACCTGATTCCCCTATCGCTGAGAACAGGCCTCTCGGCAGATAAGCGTACTTGAGGCTCCATACGAAGTTGTCGTCGAAGTTCTTGTCAGCAAATCGCGTCGTCAGTCTGCCGTCGTTCTCACGAACCTCGATCACGTTGATATGGTGATCTCTTCCCCCGGTGAACGCCAACTGGAAACCGACGAGAACGAAGACGAAGTCCCCAGCAGGCTTCGCAATCGAGCGCATGCAGCTCCCCGTGCAGAGGTCCAGGGATCTGCTGAAGTGTTCGACGCGTTGATCGATGATCATGCGATGCACGACCTTGAAAAAGTAATCGTCGTCGCGATTCTTGTCATGAAAGCCTAGCTGCATCTTGTCTGGCTGGGCGTCAGGTAGAATCAGGATTTGTGAAAGATGATGATCGGTGTCTGTATATTGGAAGTAGAAGCTATCGAGCAGCGGAACACCGGTATAGGAAAAGTTCCGCATCTCGAGGCCGCCACCGCTGAACCCTTCTTCGACGTTGACGCCCCCCAGCAACTGCGCTGAGGATTCGTCACGCTGCTCCAGCACTTCCTCAGGGATTGCGGCAGTCCTGACACCCTTCCCGGCGTCGCCGAGAACATGAGTGACGCGGTCGGCAAGGGCATCGACGGTCCGGCTGGTAAATTGGCGTACGTTAGCCACCTTCCCCCCTTCAGCTGATGGTACAGTTCTTCGCCTCGCCTCCGTGGGAGGTCTCAGCGAATGGTGAGTGTCGCAGTCGCTCCCTTTTTAC
>WHTC01000412.1 GCA_009379795.1 Nitriliruptorales bacterium
ACTCGGTGACGCTGAATTCATGCGAGAATCGTCACACGATCCGGCTTGAATTTATCGGAGGCGCGCCGTGATTACTCACGATTTTATGCCGGAATTCAGAAGATTCGGTGCGCGCGATGGAATTCGCGCCGTATTATTCAGCGACTGCCCAGCACGACACACACGCGGCACACCCGCTCCTCATACGCCAACGCCGCGGCGCCCACCTGGCCACCAGATTCGCCAACTGGCCGCCCGCCACCGGACCGGCCAAGAACGCCCTCACCTGCGACGACGACACCCCAGAAGAAAATCTAGCCCTGTAGTACTAGGAGCGTGGGCCAGAAATGCTGAGGTGTCGCGTGAGATGCTCTGTAAGCGCCGGCTCGCGATTTCGCAAAGTGTTTGGTACCCCTCCGAGACCCCTCGTAGCCAATACCGACCCACGCTCCTAGTGACAGCCCCACCGGCCCGACACGGTCCGGCGCAATTGATCGGCTACGCGTGGGCGGATGGCGCTACAGGAGGCCGCTCGTCACGTCGCAGCTTCTCGACTATCGCCGGGCGCAACCACGCGCTGAACGTCAACTCGACCGAATCCGCCGCCGCAGCGCCGCCATGTTGATGCCGACGACAACGGGCCATCTGGCGCTGAATCTTCAAGTAACGGGCCGGAGAGAGAAGACGAGTCTGATTCCGAGTCTGAGAACGGTGTCTCAACTCGCAATTGTTGAGAGTGCGGATATGCAACCGCCTCCCGACCCGCCGAGCGTGGACGAGCCGGAGCCTGAGCCGCCGTTAGAGCCCGCGCAGCCCGAGCCGCCTGAAGAACCGTCGGAGCCGCCGCCGCCGTCCGAGCCTGCGCCGCGGTGCGTTGAGCTGCTGCCGATCCCCCCGGAGGTGGAGGTGGGCGAGTGCGTCCGGCTGATCCTCGGCGCCGCTGCCGAGCTGATGTAAGACTTGACTGTTGGACCAGGATTCTGGTCTAATATGGATATGGGATACGAGGTTGAGCTTGAGACCGCCGCGGCCAAGTCGCTGTCGCGCATCCCCGCCGGAGACCGCCGCCGCCTCACCTCAAAGATCAACGCCCTCGCCGCCGACCCGAGGCCTGATGGATGCACCAAGCTCTCCGGCTTCACCAACGCCTGGCGAGTACGAGTCGGCAACTACCGGATCGTCTACATCGTCGACGACACGGTGCGAGTCGTGACCATCACCCGGATCGGCAAGCGCGAAGACATCTACAGGAGGAGACGCTGATGGACGAGCACATGGTTCCGGTCAGCGACGCGAAGGGGCGACTCTCCGCACTGGTCCGCGAAGCCGAAGACGCCGACGTGCTGCTGATGCGTTACGGCCGGCCCGCGGCTGTTCTCGTCGGAGTGGACCGCTACGAGGGGATGCTCGAGGAGCACGAGGACGCCTTGGACCGTCTTTCCATCTACGAGTCCGCCGACAGTGACGCACGGATTCCCTGGGAGAAGCTCAAGATCGAGCTCGGACTCGATTGATAGGAGGCCTAGGAGCGCGGGTCGGTAACGGCCAGGAGCTGTGACGCGATGGCGAGAGGCGGCGTTGTTCTGGTCGGGTGGCTGCTGGTTATGGTGCCGCTGTCCCGCTGGTCGGTCACGCGTCGTGTTAACGCAGCGGCGCTGGGACATCCCTGGGCGGCTCCCGGCTGCCGCGGATGGTTCAGGCGGGCGCCATCCCCGGCGCCCGCCCGTTGGTGAACAGCTTGAGCAGGTTGTGACACAGCCCGTGAAGCGTCCACTCGGCCTCGGCG
>WHTC01000014.1 GCA_009379795.1 Nitriliruptorales bacterium
CTCATCTGGGCGCTGATCTCGGTGATGATCTTCGGCCTGTCGGAGCTGACGGCGTACTTCGCAGTGATTGTGACGATCTTCCCCATGCTGGTGATCACCATCTGGGGCGCGGTCAAGTCCATGGACCGCGACCTCATCGACATGAGCACGGTCCTGCGGCTGAACCCGGCGACGAAGGTGCGGGCGGTGATCCTGCCACAGCTGGTGCCGTCGATCTTCTCCGCCACGCGCTACGGCCTCGGCCTGGCCTGGAAGGTGGTGGTCGTGGTGGAGCTGTTCGGTGCCAGCACCGGCATCGGTTACCAGATCAACCGCGCCTACCAGCTGTTCAGCCTCGAGCTCGTGCTGGCGTGGACGGCGTTGTTCGTCGTGGTGATGCTCGGCATCGAGCACCTGGTCGTGAACCCGCTGGAGCGGCGCCTGACCGCATGGCGCCCAGAAGTCAATGTCTGGAGGCGCTGAGGTGGGACAGCTGACGTTTGATCAGGCCGTCAAGTACTACCAGCGCGAGGACGGCGAGCAGATGCTGGTCCTCGACGGCGTCTCCTTTCAGGCGAAGGAAAGCCAGGTGACCGCGCTCATCGGGCCGTCGGGCTGCGGCAAGAGCACCCTGCTCAACACCGTCGTCGGGCTCGAGCAGCTCGATGGCGGGTCGCTGTCGTTCGGCAACGGCAGCGTGGACGGGCAGGAACGGCCCTACATCGGTTACGTGTTCCAAAGCGCCCGGCTGCTGCCGTGGAAGACCGTCGGGGACAACGTGCGCCTCGGGTTGCTCGGCGCTTCGGTTCCCAAGGATTACTGGGAGCGTAGGGTCCACAAGTACCTGGAGCTGGTGGGTCTGGTCGACTTCGTCGATCAGTACCCGCTGTACCTATCCGGTGGCATGCAGCAGCGCGTGGGGCTCGCCCGGGCACTGGCCGTGGAGGCCGGCATCGTGCTCATGGACGAGCCGTTCGCAAGCGTGGACGAGATCACCGCGCTGCGACTGCGGGAGACCACGCGCCACCTGTGCGTGACCTTGGAGCGCACAGTGCTGTTCGTCACCCACAACATCAACGAGGCCGCCTACATCAGCGACACCGTCGTGCTGCTGTCGGCGCGGCCGGCGCGGGTGCGCGCGGTGGTGGAGAATCCGCTGCCGCTGGAGCGAAAGCTGGGCAGCCCGGAGGTCTACCAGTTCGCCAACGAGCTCGGTGCCATGGTGCACTCCGACGACGGGGGATTGGTTGTTCCATGAAGGCAGCACGTACGACTCGACGGTTCCTCGTAGCGGTGGCCATGCTGCTCCTGCTGACCGCCTGCGGAGCTGAGGGCGGCGCCTCTCCGGATGGCGAGCCTGCGGGCGGCGGCACCCCTGCAGGGGGCGACGACACGGCGCCGGCCGGCACCGAGGCCGAGGGTGGCGGGGACCCCACACCGGTGCGCGTCGCGTCGATCCTCTCCGGCCAGGCCGGCTACCTGACGGCGCTGGTCGAGCACATGGGCCTGGGCGAGGAGCACGGGTTGGACCTCGAGGTCACCGATCTTGGGTTCGTCGAGGCGGCCAACGCGCTGCGCCAGGATCGAGCCGACGTGGCGCTCATGTCCGTCAGCTCCATCGTCTCGCTGCGTGGCGAGCAGGGCTTCGAGTCGGTGATCGTGGGGCCGTCCAACTGGTCGGGCAATGCATGGGTCGTGCGTGAGGACGCACCCTACGAGGACTTCGCCGACCTGCAGGGGGAGCGCATCGGGAACTTCCCCAGGACCACGGGCGCCTTCTTCTTCTCCGCCGTGCTGGCGGACGCCATGGACCTGAGCATCGAAGACGACTTCGACTCCGTCGAAGCCGACGTGTCGGCGCTCGTGGCGCTGCTGGAGAACGGTGAGGTGGAGGCCGTGAACCTGTTCGAGCCGCACGTGTCCAAGTTGCTCACCATCGGTGGTTATCGCGTCCTGCTCGACTTCGACGAGTTCTTCGAGGAGCTGATGGGCGCTCGACCCCTCAAGGCGACCTACGCCGCCACCCCGCAGTGGATCGAGGAGAACCCGGACACCGTCGAGGCGGTTCAGGCGGTCCTGGCCGAGGCGATCGAGGCCATTAAGTCCGGCGCCGACGAGGAGTTCTTCCGCGACAACGCCGATGAGCTGTTCGGCCTGACGACCGCCGAGCAGGTCGACGCCGGTTTCGAGCGCAACCGGCTGTCCTACGTGGGTCCCGATGAGTGGCGCGAGGGGGACGTCGAGGTGCAGAACCAGATTCTTCAGGAGGGCATCGACCTCGGGCTGCTGCCGGAGCCGCCGGAGGACTGGCAGGAGGACATGTGGCTGGACTGCTACTACGAGCAGTGCCCGTCGGGCTAGCCGTATCCCGAGGGACGCCACACCCATGATCGACAGCAGCACGCCGATGAGGGACACCGCGATGCCCCGGTCCTCGAGGGACAGCGGGTAGAAGGTGTTCTTGATCGAGATGATGTACATCGCCACGAAGCTCGACAGCAGCACGCTGCGGATGGCCGGCTGCATCCCGGTTTGCCAGGCGTCCCGGCGGAGACCGCCTCCTCGGGTGCGCATGCCCGCCGGCTTGGCCGGCGCGTACCACATGGCGACGAGCATCGCCGACGCCAGCGCGCTGTAGGTGAGGGCAAGGCCTGCGAACCCGATGCGGTCGTAGACGAGCCCGCCCACCGTCGGGCCGATCGCGATGCCCAGACCCCACGCGAAGGAGAACAACGAGAGTTGCTTTGCGAGCGTGTCGCCTGGGCCGGCGTGACTCACCAAGGTCTGCACGGACAGCCACACGCCCAGCTCGACCACTCCGTTGACCATCTGCAGGCCGAACAGCTGCGGGATCGTGTCGGCGAACGCGTAGGCGGCCCCCAGGCCGGTCATGGCGATCAGCGAGCCGTACAGCATCCGATTGCTGCCCAGGCGGTCGATGGCGCGTCCACCGGGGATCGCGAGGAAGAGCGCAAGGAATGCGTAGGCGGCCGCGACCAGCCCTACCTCTTGGGCGGACGCGCCGAGGGCGTCGAGCCGCAGGACCACGAACGGCCGCAGCGAGTGCGACGCGATCCAGTACAGCAGGGCCGCGAGCGAGACGAGGGCCCAACGGCTGGCGACGGTGCGCCGCCAGGTCGCGGCGGACCCATCCGAGGCGTCGTCGTCCGCTGAGCTCACCTCGTGCCGCCGCCCAGCCCCGCCAGCGCTTTGCTCATGACCCGCGCATCGAAGTAGCCGGTCGGCTGTGCATCGGTGAACTCCGCACGCAGCGTCGCTGTTGCGACGAGGCTGCGCTCGACGTCCTCGACCGAGGAGATTGTGCCGGTCCGGCTACCCTTCTCGATGTCCAGTACCCGGCGGGCCTGGTCCTCGTCGACGCCGCGGCCTTCCGCGACGACCTTCACGACTTCTTCGTGGTTGGCCGGGTCCTGGGTCCACTTGGCCGCTGCGAACAGCGCTCTCGTGTAGCCGAGCAATGCTTCCTCGTTGCGCTCTGCCCAGGGATACGTTGCGGCTGCGGTGACTCCGGCGTGCGTCCCGAAATAGTCGCGCGTGTCGGCGAGGATGTGGAAGCCGTCATCGAGCGCAGTGGCCTCGTGGTGATGACTCAGCAGCCCGGCGTTGATCTCCCCACGCTGCAACGCGTGTAAGCGGTACACGGTCGCGCCGATCGGGACGACCTCGTAGTCGTCCCGCCTCAGCCCGTGACGACGCAGCAGCTCGTACAGCACGAACGCGTAGCCCGAGTCCGGCGCGTCCACACCCACCGGCCCGCCGCGCAGGTCTTCCCAATCCCTGATGTGGGGCTGCCCGATCAGCTTCTGGGCCATGCCCCGGTCGATGACGAGGAAGATGAACAGGTCGGGGTGCCCGAGCGCGCGGAACTTCATCACGTTGTCGGCGTTGGTGTGGGCGAGATCCCACCGCCCAGCGAGCAACCCTTCCATCTGCGCGCGGGAGCCCTGGGCGAGCTCGACGTCCAGTGCAAGCCCGACCTCCTCCAGATAGCCGCGGTGCTGGGCGGCGAGCAAGGCGCTCGGCTCGGAGAAGGTCGTCAGTCGAAGTGTGCGCGTCATCAAGCGTTTCCTCGTGTCGCCGTCGGGTCCAGCACGACCTTGCCGAGCAAGGCGTCCTCCTCGAACAGCCGGTGTGCGTCGGCGGCCGCGTGCAGGGGCATGATCCGGTCGATCACGGCGTGGATCTTGCCTTGGCTCGCGGCCTCGAGTGCGCTGGCGATGTCCCGCTTGGACGCACCGGCGCCACCGATGATCCGCAGCCGGCGGCCGTACAGCCGCCGCGCGTCGAGCTCCACCTTGCCCCCGCCGTGCGCACCGGCGGTGACCAGCCGGCCGGAGTGTCCTAGCGACGCGAACGCCTTCGGCCACAGCGCCGGGTCGCTGATGTTCTCGAACACGACGTTGACGCCGCGCCCGTTGGTGATGCGCTCGGCCTCCTCGGTGAGGTCGTTGGCGCGGTAGTTGACGCCGTGATCCGCACCATTGGCCAGCGCCGACTCGACGCGTGCGTCCGTTCCCGCACCGGCGATCACCGTCGCGCCGAGCAGCTTGGCCACCTGCACTCCCAAGGCGCCCAGCCCACCGGCGGCACCCATTACGAGCACCCACTCACCCGAGCGGACCTCCGCCAGGTTGCGCAGCAGGTTGAACGCGGTCGGGGCGTGCCGCAGGATCACCGCGGCGTCGGCGAACCCGAGCCGGTCGGGCACCTGCACGATGTTCTTGGCGGGCGCCGAGACGTACTGGGCGTAGCCGCCCCACCGGTGCACGCCTATATGGCGCGAGTTGGGGCACTGCTCCTCGCGCCCGGTGGTGCAGAACTCGCATGTGCCGCAGCGAATGTGCGGCACCACCGCGACGCGATCACCCATCTCGACGGCGTCGACGTCGTCGCCGGTGGCTACGACCACGCCGGCCGGGTCGACGCCGAGGACGTGCGGCAGCGTCACGCCGCGGGTGGCGCCGGCCTCGCGGACCTTGAGGTCCAGCGACCGGTTCACCGTGACGGCGTGCACCTCCACGATCACCTCCCCCGCTTCGGGGGAGGGGTCGGGCACCTCCTCGAGCTTGAGGGCCTCGGGCCCGCCGAACTCCCTCAGCACGACGGCTCTCATGAGGCGCCGCTGTTCACCGCGAGATGCTCTTCGGCGTCCACGTCGACGATCGGCCCGGCGTCGTCTTCGGGAAGCACGTAGCAGGACCGGTCTGAAACGCGCACGTACATGCGCTCGCCTTCGGTCGGCCGCTGGCGGCGCGGCACCTGGGCACGCAGACGCTGGCCGTTGACATCGATGACACAGTCCCAATAGCCACCCAGGTACAGCACGGACACCACCGTGCCGGGCCACACGTTGGCGTTGCCGGCCTGCTCCGGACCGACAAGCTGCAGGTCCTCCAGCCGGATCAGCACGCTGCACGAGTCCGGCGCCTGCCCCTCCCCGTGGAAGGACAGCGGGCCGAGCCGCGAGTCGCCGACCCACATGCCGTCCGAGGCCCGTACCCCCGACACGTCGACGATGTTGGCCATGCCGATGAAGTCGGCGACGGCGCGGGAACGGGGTCTGGAGTAGATCCGCTCCGGCTCGCCGAAGTCGACGATGCGGCCTTGCGACATCACCGCGACGAGGTCGGAGATCGCCAGGGCCTCCGACTGGTCGTGGGTGACGTACAGCGTCGTGATGTCGAGTGATTGCTGCAGCTCGCGGATCTCCTTGCGCATGGTGTCGCGCAGCTTGGCGTCGAGGTTCGACAGCGGCTCGTCGAGCAGCAGGACCTCGGGCTCGGCGACGAGCGCTCGAGCCAGCGCGACGCGCTGCTGCTGGCCGCCCGACAGGTTCGGTGCCCGGCGGTCCGCCAGGTGCTCGAGGCCGACCAGGCGCAGCGACCCCAGGGTGCGCTCCCGCAGCGTTGCCTTGTCGACCTCTCCCTTCAGGGGATAGGACACGTTGTCGAACACCGTCATGTGCGGCCAGATCGCGTACGACTGGAACACCATGCCGACGTTGCGCTGGTTCGCTCGGAGATTCACCTTCTGCCGCGACGAGTACACGACCTTCCTGCCTACCTTGAGTTCACCAGAGTCAGGCTTCTCGAGCCCGGCGATCGAGCGCATGGTCGTCGTCTTGCCGCATCCGGACGGGCCGAGCAGCGTCAGCACCGACCCGGCTGGCACGGTGAAGCTGATCTGGTCGACAGCGCGGACCTTCCCGCCGTCGAACGTTTTCAGAAGGTCGGTTACTTCGATCATCATGCGCTCCATGTGAAGACTGTGGAATCAGCTGTATCGGACGCCGAACCTCGCCCTATTCCTCCCTGACCCCGTATCGGCTACTGATAATTCGGGCGATGACAGAGAAGAAGATCAGCGCCAAGACGATCAAGATTCCGAAGGCCGAGAGCAAGCCGTAGCTGCCGTTCTCCCAGATGTCGAAGATCGCCACGCCGATCGGCTCGTTGCCGTAGGAGTAGACGATCAGCGATGCGGACAACTCGCGATAAGCGTGCACCAGCACGAAGATCCAGGCGGCGAGCATCCCGGGCCGGAGCAGCGGCATCGTCACCGTGCGGAACGACCGCAACCAGCTGGCGCCCGCGACCTCCGCCGCTTCGTGCAGCTCGTCGTTCACCTGGGTCATCGATGCTGACATGATGCGCATCGCGACCGCGGTATAGCGAGCGATGTAGAGCAGAAGGAGAATCCAGATCGTGCCGTACACCGGAATCGGCACCGTCAGGTACAGCCACAGGAAAGCCACACCCATCGTGACCGCGGGAATCGCGATCGGGGCAAAGGCCAGGTGGTCCAGCAACTTGCGACCACGGATGCTGGTCTTCACCGTGATCCACGCCACGACCGTTATCAACAGGACACACACCGTGGCGGAGGTGATCCCGAGGAACGTCGAGTTAACGAACGCCCGCTGGACGAGGTCGTTGTCGAACATTGCCCGGTAATTGTCCAAGGACAGCAGTGGGATGGCATCCATCGTGATGGGCTGGAACCCGCGGTACGGCGGATAGAAGCTTGCCCACAGCAGGATGATCATCGGCAGGCCGAGGGAGAGCATGATGATGAATGTCGAGGCGCCGAACGTCACCCAGCGCATGCCACCGAGGTCGATCCGGCGGGGACGGAACGCCTTGCCCGTGATGACAGCGAACATCTCCGCGTGGCGGGTCATGCGGTTGTAGAACCACAGCAGACACCAACAGAATCCGAGGATCAGCACCGCGTAGACGGCAGCCAGGCCGAAGTCGGTCGGCGTCGTCGATGTTTGCCGCCAGATCTCCACCACGAAGGTGAATCTCTGTGCGGGGATGCCGATCAGGGCGGGCGTCTCGAATGTCTCGATGCCACGGATGATCAGCAGGATGATCGTGGCGAGGATCGCCGGCAGGATCAGCGGCAGGGTGATGCGGGACGTCGTCCTCAGCAGTCCCTTGCCCGAGACGAGCGAGGCTTCTTCCAGGGAGGGGTCCGTCGACCGCAAGGCAGCGCCCATGAGTAGATAGACCAGCGGCAGGATGTCCATCGCCTCGACCCAGATCATGCCGGCCATCGAGTAGATGTTCAGCGGTGGCTCGCCGAGTCCGAAGATGCTCATGGCCCAATGGTTGAGCGTTCCGATCCGCGGGCTGGCGAGGAAGATCCATGAGATGGTTGTGAGGATGCCCGGCAGGATGAGGCGCAGGATCATCATGGTCGTGATGAACGCCCGGAACGGTGTGTTGGTGCGCTCAGCCGCCCATGCCAGGAACGTGCCGAGGACGAAGGCCAGGGCTGCTGTTCCCGTCGCGAAGATCGTGGTGTTGATCAGCACGCTCGTCATGCGGCCGCCCCCGAAGGCGCGGCCGAAGTTGTCGAGCGTGAACGACGTGATGGAGAGGAACTCGCCGGCACCGGGGCGGGCGTTGCTGACCGAGCCCCACAGCAGGATCGCCAGCGGGATGGCGACCTCCCAGACCAGAATCGCCGCCACGGCGATGAAAATGATCATCCGGGGATCACGTGGCAGCCGCAGCCTGCGCGGCCTCCGCCGCTGCGGTTCTATGGAGGTTCGCAGCTCGCTCGGCTGCGCAGGGCTTTGCAGTTGCTTCGTCACACTGCCACCTTCGACTCCATTCGCGGTGCTGGGGCGTGGCGCCCGCTACCGGAGTAGCCCGGCGCCACGCCCCGATCGCTGTGACTCCTACGGAGCTGGCACATCTCCGGACCCGCCACCGAGGAACGTGTCGTTGAAGATCTGGAACGCCTCGTCGAAGTCGGCCTCACCAGGCCCAAGAACGACGACTTCAGCGCCTTCCATCAGCTCGCCGTACGGGTGCTCCTGCTCGTCGCCGGCGAGCGTCCCGGCCTTGTTCTGGTTGAGGAACACCTGCTGGCCCTCCAGCGTCAGGAAGAGCTCCAGCAGCAGGCGGGCCGCGTTCGGGTGCGGCGCGTCCTTGAGCATGCTGGCCATGTCGATCACGACCGGCATCGGGCTGGGGCTCGGCCGCTGCGTACGGATCGGCGCGCCCTGCTGTTCGAACTCCCACAGGCGGTGGCCATAGCCGTCGAGCGAAACCGCGAACTCCCCGGACGCGAGCAGCTCCGTGCGGTTGGTCGACCCACGAACCAGGCGCGGCTCGTTGGCGGCGAGGCACTGGAGGAACTCCATGCCGGCCTCCTCGCCCATGCCGGCCAACAGCCCCGCGATCCACTCGGCGCCTTCCTGGTCGATGGCCAGCTGACCGCGCCACTCCTCGTCGCAGTAGCCCATCCAGTCGTCGGGGAGGTCCGCCTCGTCGACCAGGTCGGTGTTGAACGCCGGGTGGTAGGAGAGGTAGCCCACGGCGATGTACGGGCCCTCCATCTGGAACTCCTCGGCGACGTCCGCTTCGTTGACGGGCCGGTACTCCTCCAGAGCTCCGGCCTCTTCGAGTGCCACCTGGTCCCCGGATCCACCCCCGTAGACGTCGCCTTGGACGTTGCCGGACTCGGACTCGAGCAAGGCGCGCTCGAGGATGGTGCCGCTGGTGGCGCTCACCGGGTCGAACCCGACCTCGGGGAACATCTCGTTCCACGAGTCGATGATCGCCTGTAGCTCGTCGTCATTGGCGGACTGGTAGTACGCGACGGTGCCCTCCTCCTGGGCCGCCTCGTAGAGCCGGTTGATGTAGTCCTCCCGACTCTCGCCGTCCATCTGGACGACGACACCGTCCTCCATTCCTTCGCCGTCGCTCGCTGCGGCAGCATCACCACTGCCGTCGTCGACACTGGTCTCGCCATCGCCGCCACAGGCGGCCACCAGCCCACCCACCAGCATGACAGCGATGAAGCGAGTTAACGTGTGCTGTCTCATATTGTTTGCCCTCCAGGCTTGCAGTGGAACTCCTTGCGCGATCGTGACGCCACGGTCGCTGTGACTCCTACGGAGCAGGAGCCTCTCCGCCGAGGAACGTGTCGTTGAAGATCTGGAACGTCTCGTCGAAGTCGGCCTCACCAGGCCCAAGCACGACGACTTCAGCGTCTTCCATCAGCTCGCCGTACGGGTGCTCCTGCTCGTCGCCGGCGAGCACCCCGGCCTTGTTCCGGTTGAGCCACACCTGCTGGCCCTCCGGCGTCAGGAAGAACTCCACCAGCAGGCGGGCCGCGTTCGGGTGCGGCGCGTCCTTGAACATCATTTCGAATTGGGGCATGACCGGCAGCGGGTCGGGGCTCGGCCGCTGCGCACGGATCGGCGCACCCTGCTGTTCGAACTCCCGCAGGCTGTGGCCATAGCCGTCGAGCATGACCGCGAACTCCCCAGCTGCGAGCAGCTCCGTGCGGTTGCTCGTCCCACGAACCAGGCGCGGCTCGTTGGCGGCGAGGCACTGGAGGAACTCCATGCCGGCCTCCTCGCCCATGCCGGCCAACAGCCCCGCGATCCAATCCGCGCCTTCCTGGTCGATGGCCAGTTGACCGCGCCACTCCTCGTCGCAGTAGCCCATCCAGTCGTCGGGGAGGTCCGCCTCGTCGACCAGGTCAGTGTTGAACGCCGGGTGGTAGGAGAGGTAGCTCGCGGCGACGTACGGGCCCTCCGTCTTGAACTCCTCGGCGACGTCCGCTTCGTTGACCGGCCGGTACTCCTCCCGCGCGCCGGCCGCTTCGAGCACCGCCACGTCGCCGGATGACGCGTGGTAGACGTCACCTTGGACGTTGCCGGACTCGGACTCGAGCAAGGCGCGCTCCAGGAGCGTGCCGCTGGTGGCGCTCACCGGGTCGAACCCGACCTCGGGGAACATCTCGTCCCACGAGTCGATGATCGCCTGTGTCTCAACGTCATTGGCGGATGTGTAGTACGCGACGGTGCCCTCCTCCTGGGCCGCCTCGTAGAGCCGGTCGATGTAGTCCTCCCGACTCTCGCCGTCCATCTGGACGACAACACCGTCCTCCAGGCCTTCGCCGTCGCTCGCTGCGGCAGCATCACCACTGCCGTCGTCGACGCTGGTCTCGCCATCTCCACCACAGGCGGCCAACAGCCCACCCACCAGCATGACAGCGATGAAGCGAGGTAACGTGTGCTGTCTCATATTGTTTGCCCTCCAGCCTTGCAGTGGAACCTTCGCGCGGGTCCTTACCCTCCGGTCGGCACCTCCTCGTTCTCGTCTAGCTGCCCGCCCAGCGCGGGCACCTCCATCGAGCAGGCCACGAGATCCCCGGCGAAGGAGATCGCGCCGCGGGGAACAACAAAGCTCTCACCCGCCGGACCCGTCGCTTCTCTGAGCAATCCCGTCTCCCGCACATGCGGGTCGACGATCACCTCGTCAATCGTGTAAAGCGGTGCTGCTGGGACGTCCGCCTCGTATAACAACTCAAGCCAGTGGTCCCGCGGCCGGGCGGCAAAGGCCGCCTCCAGCTCGGCGCGCAGCTCGTCGAAGTGCTCCAGCCGTGCCGGGTAGGTGCTGAAGCGTGCGTCCTCGCGGAGGTCGGCTCTGTCAACGACATCGGTGAGACGGACCCAGAACTTCTCCGGAGACGACAGGTGAACAGCGAGCGGCCGACCGTCACCGGCCCGGAACGCCAGCGAGTGCGAGCGGCGGCCGCGGGAGAATGGCGTCTCCAGCTCGCCGGACTCGGCGCAGTTCGCCAGGGTCGAGCCGAGCACGCTCAGCGACGAGGCGAGCATGCTCACGTCGAAGCGTCGCGGGGCGCTCTCGTTGCGGGCAGCGCCAGCCAGTCCGGCGACGACGGCAAGGGCTCCGTTGAGCCCGCCCAGTGTGTCCGACATCGCCGGGCCGACCGCGCGTGGCTCGGAGATCGGCGAGAGCACGCTCCACAGGCCGCTGAGCGCCTGCACGATGGCGTCGTAGGCGGGGCGTTTCGCGTACGGGCCGGTGGGGCCGAAGCCGGTCACCGTGCAGTACACGATGTCGGGGTTGCGGGCCCGCACCGCGGCCTCGCCGACGCCGAACCGGTCCAACGTCCCTGGCCGGAAGTTCTCGATCAAGGCGTCGGCCGCACCGGCCAGATCGAGGTATGCCGCCTGCCCTTCTGGCTCGCTCAGTTCCATCGTCACGCTGCGCTTGCCGTAGTTCAGTGATGCAAACTGCGGACGTGTGCGCCTGCGGTGACTCGTGCCGCCCCAGCGGCGGAACGAGTCACCGCTGCCAGGCGCCTCGACCTTCACCACGTTCGCGCCGAGCTGCGCGAGCAGCAGGCCCGCGTAGGGTCCGCTGATGTACGAGGCGCACTCGATCACGGTGACGCCGGCGAGGGGGGCGCCTGCCATGGTGTCAATACCTCCCGATTCGTGTGACCTAGTAGCGGAAGTCCGGCCGGCCGTGCGGCAGGATGCGGTCGCGGTAGTACGCCATCGGCTTGCGGTTCTCGGCCCTGGCGTCGGCCGGTGCTTCGCTGACGACGAACTCTCCCGACGCGAGCTTCGCCTCGATGATCGGCAGCATCAGGGTCCACAGGATGAAGGGGTGAGCTCCATCCCGATACAGCGTTGTGAAGTCATAGGTCTTGAGCGCGGTGCGGGTGGCGTCGTCGGTTGTCTCGACGGCCGACTGCTCGCTCTCGTTGTCCAGCAGTCGGCTCAACCGCTCGTCGAAGTACCAGTCGACATAGCTGTCCGGGTCGTCGATGTATCGGCGCACGAACTGCTCGTTACGGTCGGTGTCGTACAGGAACTTGTTGACGGCATAGTGGTCGATCATTTCCGCACTCCTGACTCGTAGATGAAGCACGGTGCGGGCGATCCGCGCCGCTTCATCGCCTCCGCGTGGACCAATGTCATATCCTCTTGCATCGAGGCCATGGTCAGCATGTTCAGGAACTGGAAGGACGTGTTGCCGTGCAGCATCAAGCGCTCGTAGGTGGACTCAGCGGTCAGCGCGGCAAAGTCGCGGCCCACCAGCCAGTCCATCGCCAGGGCGTCGAACTCGGGGTCGACGGAGTACGGCATCATCTGCTCGGGACCACCGACCTCCAGGGACAGGTTGCCGCTGACGACGACCGCGACCCGGTCGACCGCGTTGGACGACTCGATCGCGTTGCGCAGAGCCTTGCCGAGGTCCACGAACCGCTGACCCGACGGGATCGGCGGCGCGCCACAGTTCGTGAGCACTGGCACGACGGGGATCTCGAGCGACGGCTGGGTGATCAGGCTCGGCACCACGCAGGCGTGGTCGAGGCGCATCTCGTCGGAGAACGCGAAGTCGAACCCGTTGTCGAACCCGGCTTCGATCATGTCGGTCGCGAGCTGCCGGTTACCGCCCATCTCGACCCGCGGCAGGTCGAACTCCCGCATCTCGTTGTAGAAGGTCCCTTGATAGGACTTCATCCGGCCAATCAGGAACTGCGGCATGTTGTTGTGGAAGTACTGATGAAAGTGGTCGCTGGCGACGATCACCACGACGTCCGGGTTGGTGCTCCGCAAGGACTCCTGCGTACGCGCGGACCACCCCAACAGGTTCCTCGCATCCTCGGTGAGTTCCGATTCCGGTTTGGACGTCTTGGCGTAGTACCACGGGTGATGAGTGGTACCGATCAGCGATACGATCTTTGCCATGCTTCCTCCGAGCGCTCGTTGGGAGCGCTACGCCGCTCCCGTTCCAGGGGTTTTGCGAGTCCTTCGTGGCCGGAAGGCGTGCAACGAGACACCCTCCGCGATGTCGTGGAAGACGACCTCAATAAGCATCCCCACCCGTACGTTGTCGGGCTCACAGTCGACGACGTTGGTGATCAGCCGCGGGCCCTCCTCGAGCTCGACGATCCCGACAACGTAGGGAAGCTGTTCGGCGAGCTCGGGAGCGTAGGCGCGGCGGAACACTGTGAAGGTGTACAGCTCGCCGCTCCCCGACGCGGGTGTCCAGGCGAAGTTCTCGCTCCAGCAGTGCTGGCAGCGGTTGCTCGGCGGGAACCAGAACCGTCCGCACGAGTTGCAGCGCTGGATGACCAGCTCGTGCCGTGCGCAGGCGTCCCAGAACGGCTGCGACTCGGCAGTTGGCTGCGGAACGGTCCGCAGCGGGCGGGCCACTGCGGCGACGGTCTCCGAGGCCGACGCGCTCATCAGCCACGCTCCAGGATCAACGTCGTGTGACACACGGTGTTGCCGCCGTGCCCGCTGACCAACGCCAGCCGGGCGTTGGGCACCTGCCGTTCCATCGGGTACTCGTGACGCAGCTGGCGCACGGCCTCGACCACCTGCAACATGCCTTCGACGTGGCCCTCGGAGAGCTGCCCGCCGGAGGTGTTGGTCGGGATCGCGCCGTCGAGGCTCAGCGCTCCCGAGGCGATGAACTCGCCGCCCTCGCCCTTCTCGCAGAAGCCGTAGTCCTCGACCTGCGCGAGGAGCATGTAGGTGAAGCAGTCGTAGAGCTGAGCCGTGTCGATGTCGGAGGGCGCGACGTCGGCGATGCTGTATGCTTGCTCGCCGCTGGCCTTGGCTGCCGTGTGCACCATGTGGTCATCGACGGTCCAGCCCTGCAGGTTGTTCTGGCTGCCGAAGCCCCGCACGATCACCGGCGTGTGCCGAAGGTCCTTGGCGCGGGCGGCGTCGGTGACGATGACCGCGCCGGCGCCGTCAGTGCGCAGCGAACAGTCGTAGACGCCGAACGGTTCGGTGACCAGGCGCCCGTTCAGGTACTCGTCCATGGTCAGCGGTGACCGCATCTGCGCATGCGGATTGCGTGTGGCGTGCTCGCGCACGGAGACCGCAACGTGGCCGAGGTGCTCCTTGGTGGTGCCATACATCGCCATGTGCCGTTGCGCGCCCAGGGCGTGGGTAGCCGGCTCACCGAAGTACCCGAACGAATCGCGCCACTCGCGGGTGCGGCTGTGGGTGGACTGGTTCATACGAGCCTTGCGGCTGCCGGAGCGGCGGGTCTGGGTCCACGAGTTTCTCGCGTAGCCACACAGCACGGTGGTGGCGAGTCCTGCCTCGATTGCCAGCGACGCGACGACCACGGCCAGGGTCTGGCTCGCGCCGCCGTTGTCGAGGCTGGTGCTGAACGCCGCATTGAGCCCCAGGCGCTCGCCGAGCTGCTGTTGGAAGCAGTACTCGTCGTCGGGTCCGCGCACGACGATCCCGTCAATGTCGGAGGGCGTCAGCCCGGCGTCGGCGACCGCGGCGACGGCAGCGTCGGCCATCAGACCGATCGCCGTGGAGCCGGTGACCTCGCCGAGCTGGGAATGCGCGGCCCCGACGATCGCGGCGCTGCGTTGATACATGGCTCCTCCTCGTCAGCGCCTCGTCATGGCACGGCCGGGTGGCGGCAGGTAGTCCTGTGGGAAGCCGAGTTCGGCGAGGATGCTGTCCGTGTCCTCCCCCGCGATCGGCGCGGGTTCCAGACGCGTCGGCGTGCCCTGCAGGTTCACGCCGCTCCCCAGGAGCTGCATGCGCCCCGCCGTGGGATGTTCGACCTCCTGAACGAGGCCGAGGTGGCGGATCTGGTCGTCCTCGACCACGTCGGCGAGGGTGTTGAGCGGAGCCGCGGGGACATCGGCGGCCCAGAGCCGCTTGAGCCACATCGCCCGTGACCCGGTCGCGAACGTCTCATCCAGGAACGCCTGGATATCCTCCCGGTGGACGATGCGCTGTCCCCGGTTGGTGAAGCGCTCGTCGTCGACGAGCTCGCTGCGGTCGATGGCTTGCAACAGTGATCTCCAGAATTTGTCCGGCGACGAAAGGTGCACCACGAAGGGTGCTCCCGACTCGTCACGCACGGCGTAGACCTGCGCCGTGCGCACCCGCGTGTAGCGCGTCGGCGGCTGCCCGCCGTCGCGCAGGAACCGGGCCATGTTCTCGGCGAGGAATGTCGTCGAGGCCTGCAGCAACGAGGTGTCGACTCGCTGACCCTCACCCGTCCGAGAGCGCGCGGCCAAGGCCGCCAGCACCCCGTACGCGGCGAACAGGCCCGCGAGGTGGTCCGACAGCGAGATCCCCATCGGCTGGGGGTTGTCGAGGTCGGTCAGCAGACTCATCAGGCCGCTCGTGGCCTGGCCGACGGTGTCGTAGCCGGGACGCTGGTGGTCGGGGCCGCTCAGCCCGAAGCCAGTGATGGAGCAGTAGATGAGGCCGGGGTTGTCGCCCTTGACCTGCTCGTAGCCGAGCCCGAGCCGCTCCATCGCACCCGGGCGTGAGTTCTCAACCAGAATGTCGGCGTCGGCGACCAGAGAGCGTGCGACCTCCAGCCCGCGCTCCGACTTGAGATCTGCGAGGATGCTGCGCTTGCTGCGGTTCAGCGAGCAGAACATGCTGCTGTAATTGCCGCTGGCCCACCCTCGGTATGGGTCGCCGTGCGGGGGCACCTCCACCTTGATCACTTCTGCGCCGAGATCCGAGAGCAGAGCGCCCGTGTAAGGGCCCGCAACGTAGTTGGCGAACTCCACGACTTTCACGCCTTTGAGCGCCGTCACGCGTTACCCCAGCCTCGCACTCGTCCCACCTCTGACCCTCCCTCGCGGGTTCCCTCCCGCACATCGGCTGCGAAAGCGTTAAGCGCCCGACACGTGGACGCCATCCGGCTTGGGTCCAGTTCGTTACGGCGCTGTTCAGAACGTGCTTGGTCTGATATTTGCACGTCACAATGGTGTGAACAACAAGCAAATTCTCGAATACGAGTTCAAGAGATCTTGATGCCGGCTCCGGCCAACTGCTCGGCGGCCAGCCGGCTGAGCGGTTGAGCCGTGCTGTTCGCGCATCAGGCGCACGAACGACTCGGCCACCGGTGACAACGGCGTCCTCGGCACTGCGGCCAGGAACACAGTTCGGTGCGGCTCGAACCCTGCCACTGACGTCGAGGGCGTGGTGGAGGCGGCGAGGCCGCTGTTGACGACCGACGCCGGCGGCGGGTCGACCGCGGGTGGCGGGGGTGGGCGGATGGCGGCTGCTGCGCCGCGGACTGGGCCCTGACGCTCGCACCCCGTGACGTCGTCTGCTCTAATCGCCGCTGGAGTTCGCGGCTGGAAGACCGCGACCGTCCCACGGCCGAGGAGGTCCGAGGTGTCGATCAACCGGTTCGACGAAAGGGCGGCGACCTGGGACGAGGACCCGGCCAAGACCGAGCGGGCACGCGCCGTCGCGGAGACGATCAGGGCCACGATCCCCCTGGACCCCGCCATCCGCCTGCTCGAATACGGCTCGGGCACCGGTCTCGTGTCGCAGGCGCTGCAGGACCACGTCGGCCCCGTCACGCTGGCTGACAGCTCCGTGGGAATGCTTGAGGTGCTCCGCTCCAAGGTGGCGGCGGGGACCATCGCGGATGCGCGCGTGTGGGATCTCGATCTCTCCCGGGATCCCGTTCCGGACGAGCGCTTCGATCTCATCGTCACGGTGATGGTGCTGCACCACATCCCCGATCTCCGCCCGGTACTGCGTGCCTTCGCGAACCTGCTGGAGGCGGGCGGCCGCCTGTGCGTCGTGGACCTTGAGCAGGAGGACGGTTCGTTCCACGGAGCCGACTTCGAGGGTCACCACGGACTCGACCGCGACGATCTCGCAACCATGCTGGGGATCGCCGGTTTCGGCGAGGTCCGCTTCGAGCACTGCTACGAAATCGCCCGTCCACAACGCACCTACGACCTGTTCCTGGCGACGTGCACCCGGGATGCCAAGTCGAGATAGGAGCGCACCCGCTTACCGCCTGCGCTGATATCACGCCTGGTGACCCTTGACCTCCACGCCCCCTCTCCCTATCGGGCATTCACCGAGACGCTGTCTCACACGTGGTGGACGGGGAGGGCGTTTGAGTGGGCGGCGCTCGCCGCGGCCGGAACGTGGTTGATGACGGGATCTACGCCGATCTTCCTCAACCTCGGCATGTCGCTCGAGGAGGTCATCCGCTGCGTCACCGTCAACCCCGCTCGAGTCCTGAACCTCGTCGACTCACCGGGGAGCATCGAGGAGGGGAAGCGGGCCGATCTGACGATCCGCGAGCACCACGAGGGCGGCGAGCACGGGTTCGAGGGCTTCGAGGGAGAGCGCATGACAGGAAACCAGATCCTCGTCCCGGTCACGACGGTTGCCGACGGGGTGCCGATCGCGTGCGAACTGCCGGCCGGGAGCGCCATGCATGCGCTGCGCAACAGCCACCAGCTGAGAGGCTCCACCCATGAACGAGCACGCCTCGGCGTCCAGCACGAAGCGGATTATGGTCGTGCTGGCGCAGTACCCCGACGAGGAACTCGCGCGCCGCAAGGCCGCGATCATCGCCGCCGCGCCACCCGGCGCAGAGGTCGGCTTCATGCAGATGGACGGGAACGTCTACGTCAAGGGGCTCACCCACCTCCACCGTGCGATCGTTGCGCCGCTCGTGGCTCGCCTCGCGATCCGCGCCGAGGCGGAGGGCTACGACGCGGTCGTGCCCTACGGCACGCTCGACCTTGGTGTCGAGGAGAGCCGGCACGTCGTCGACATCCCCGTACTGGGCCCGGGCCAGACGGGATCGCACACGGCGGCTCTGCTCGGCAGCCGCATCGCTGTCCTGTGCTACGACCGGCCACACGTGATCATGTTCCAGCGCCTGCTCCGGCAGTGGGGCGTCGAAGGCTCGATCGCGACGATCCTGCCCGTCGACATCGCCGTGACCGAGATGGCGAGCCGGCTCGACGATCTGCGAAGCAGCTTCGTCAAGACCGCCCAGCGTGCGGCGAGCCAGCACGGTGCAGACGTGATCCTGCCGCTCGGGATGACGATGGTCCCCGTGCTCATGTCCGCGGCGCATCTGACGGCGGACTGCGGGCTGCCCGTCGTGGACCCGATCGCCGCGACGCTCAGTCTCGCCGCCACGCTGTCGCGCGGCGCCGTGACCAACAGCCGGGTCGCCTACCCCGCAGTGGACCTCCCGTGAGCCCGCCCCGACCGCGGGTCGGCCTCGACGCAGCGCCGGCGGCGCGCGACCTCGCATCAGGCGTTCGCCGCTCACAGGCTCGCGAGCAGCCTGCCCCACCTCGGGTCTGGCCGGGTGGGGCATGTCGCGATCTCGAGCGTGGAGAGCGGCCCAGAGTGTCGAGGTGATGTTGATGAGTACGGGCACTCCGAACTCGGCTTCCAGCATCGGCCGCGGCATGGACAGCGAACCACAGGCCGCCGGCCGCACCGTGCAGAGCCAAACCGCCGCACTCGAAGTGCTCCGCGCGAGCCTCGTGAGTCTGCTGGACGGCCGTGAGCCCGGACAGGGACGGGTCGCCAACCCGGAGGTGCTGGAACGCTGATGGTTCAGTCTTGGCTGGATCCTTCCGCGCCGTGCGCGTCACAGGATCATGGACGCGATGTCCACATGGAATGCTTCAGCCACGGCGCAGACTTCCCGCCAGGTCTCCTCGGGGATCGGGATGCCGTCGCGCAGGCGCCGCGTTCGAGCGCGCGCCTCGGGCTCCCCGGGCAGGAGGACGTCCTCGAAGCCGGCGGCCGGCGGGACTCCTCGTATGCGAGCTGCGGTCCGGGAAACCGCCTGCTGGTAGTCGGTCTGGGGTCGGAAGGCGTCCGAGGCGACGGCGAACATGAAGATGCCGCTGCGGCTGACGACGCCAGGGTAGGCGTCGGCACCGGTGAGAGGACCTCCGAGGAGCTCGGCGATGACTGCGAGCGCGTAGCCCTTGTGACCGCCGAACGGCAGCAGCGCTCCGCCCTTGAAGAGCTCCTCCGGATCGGTCGTGGGCAGACCGTCGCGGGTCACGACGGTGCCGGGGGGCAGCGGCTCATGCTTCGCCTTGGCTACCTTCACCTTGCCGGCGGCGATCGCCGAGGTGGCGTAGTCGAGTGTGACCGGGGGCCCTTCGCCGTTGGGCAGGGAGAACGCGACGGGGTTGGTGCCGAACACGGCCGCGGCGCCGCCATAGGGCGCGGTCATGGGTTGGCCGACCGTCCCGACCGCCATGAACATGGCTACGTTGCGGCGGGCGGCACGCTCGGTGAAGGCGGCGAGCCGGCCCGTATGGGATGCCTGGACGACCGAGACCGCGGCGACGCGTTCGCGCTGCGCCTTGTCGGTGGCGAGATCCGCTGCGAAGGTGGCGGTCACCTGGCCGAACGCCCAGTTTCCACTCACCAGCGCGGTGGTTGCGGTTTCCTCCAGGATGGTCGGTCGTGCCGCCGGGACGAGGTCGCCGGCTCGGATGCTGGCGACGTACTGGGGAATCCGCAGGATCCCATGCGAGTCGTGGCCCGCGAGGTGGTTGTCGACGAGGGTCTGCGCAACGTGGTCGGCGACATCCGCAGGCGCCCCGGCTGCGATGAAGACGGCAGCGGTCACGCGATGCAGCGAGGCGATCGACAGGGTGGGCATGGACGTGCCTCCTATGCTGGACGTCGAGGGACACCTTTGTCCGCGGGGCGCGGGCGCGGGCCACGGTCATCGCTCGGCCCACGCACGCCATCCTGCACCAGCGCGCGGGCGAGGGTCTGCTGAACGTGTGCGGGTGCCGTCAGGCCGGCACCCGCCTCGCAAGCATCACGACAGCGGCCAGATGTGAAGGAGCGACAGGCAGATGAGCCAGCAGGAACGTGGAGGTTGGATCGGTGCGGCGGTTGCCAGGCTCGAGGATTCCTCGCTGGTCGAGGGCCGCGCTACCTATACCGCCGATGTCTGCAACGACCAGACAGCTACCGCCACGTTCGTTCGCAGTCCGATCGCGCACGGGCGGATGCGGGACCTGGACCTGTCAGCCGTTCGCGAGGCACCGGGCGTCCTGGCGGCCTTCGGAGCCGAAGACCTCGGGCTACGCCCCTTTCCGGCGGTGACGCTGGCCTCCACCGCACCGGTGAACAGCGAGATGGTCCGTCCGCCGCTCGCCGCCGGCCATGTCCGCTACGCCGGCGAGCCCCTCGCCGTCATCGTTGCGACCGATTCCTACGTCGCTGCGGACGCGCTGGAGCTGGTCGACGTCGACTTCGAGGAGCTCGAGGTGGTCGACAGCATCGACAGGGCGCTGTCGGGAGACGTGCTGCTGTTCGACGACGCCCGGACGAATGTTGCGACCGACCTGGACGTGAGGACCGAGAACGCGACCTCGCCGGCGGGGGAGTGGCCGGTCACCATCGCGCTGGATGTGGCTCATCCTCGTCTGGCCCCGGTACCCATCGAGCCTCTCGGCATCGTCGCTCGTCCGGAACCGGATGGCGCCTTCACGGTATGGTGCGGACACCAGGCACCCCATCGCCTTCGTCGATGGCTGGCCTATGCGATGGACCTCGACGAGTCGCTGATCCGGGTGATCGTTCCGGATGTCGGCGGCAGCTTTGGTCACAAGGTCGCCATGTACCCGGAGCTCCCCGTCGTCCTGGCCTGTGCCCAGAGGATGAATCGCCCCGTGCGGTGGATCGAAACCCGTACCGAGAACCTCATCGGGGGCACGCACGGTCGGGGCCAACGGCACCACATCGAGCTTGCGGGGGACGAGGATGGGAGGATCCGCTCGCTCAGGATGCGCATCGTCGGCGATCTGGGCGCCTACCCCCACAACGGCGCGATTTCCTCTCAAACGACAGCGCGCATGGCGGCGGGACCCTATGACATCGAGCACGTCGACATCACCTGCACGGCCGTGGTCACGAACCGGGCGCCGATCGGCCCCTATCGCGGAGCCGGACGGCCCGAATCGACGCTGTCCCTGGAGCGTGCCGTCGATGCCTATGCCCATGCTGTGGGGCTGGAACCAGCTCACGTCCGAGCGCTGAACTTCGTCGCTCCGGCGCGCATGCCGTACACGAACGCTTCCGGCCTGCGGTACGACAGCGGTGACTACAACCAGGCCTTGCACGAAGTGCTGGCGCGTTTCGACCTCGAAGACTTCCGGCTCAGGCAACGCGGCCGGCAGGCGCAGGATCTGGATCCCATCGGATTCGGTCTCGGGGCCTTCCTGGAACGAGCGGGAGGCGCCGGGGACTCCTCCGAATTCGCCCGCGTGGCGTTCGACGATTCCGGCACGGTGCGCGTTGCGATCGGCAGCGCGTCGACAGGGCAGGGCCATCACACCACGTGGGCGCAGATCGCAGCGGACACCTTCGGGCTGCACAGCCTCGACCAGGTCCACGTGATCAGCGGGGACACGCGCGTCATCCAGAGCGGGACCGGGAGCTTCGGCAGCCGGTCGGTGCAGGTCGGTGGCTCGGCGGTACTGCGCTGCAGTCGACAGGTCCGTCGCCGCCTGCTCGAAGTGGCGTCGGCGATGCTCGAAGTGGCTCCGGACGACCTCGCGCTCGAAGGGGGGCGTGTGGAGGTGCGAGGGGACGTCACTGCGGCGGTGACGTTCGGCGAGGTGGTCGAAGCCGCGCGGCGCGACAATGTCGATCTCGCCCACGAGGAGAGCTATACGCCGGGAGCGCCGACCTTTCCCTATGGTGTCTATGCTGCCCTCGTCGAGGTCGATCGGGACACCGGCAGGATCAAGGTCGACCGGATGCTGGCCGTGGACGACTGCGGATCAGTCATCAATCCGATCATTGTCGAGGGTCAGGTCATCGGCTCCACCGTCCAGGGCATCAGCCAGGCCCTGTTCGAGGAATTCGTCTACGGTGAGGCGGGGCAACCCGTCACGTCCACCCTTGCGGACTACACCATTCCCAGTGCCGCCGATGTACCGGAGATCTCCACCGGCAGGACTCGGGTGCCGTCCCCCCTGAACCCGCTGGGGGCAAAGGGCACCGGTGAGGCTGGCTGCATCGGGGCGCCGGCGGCCATCGTGAACGCCACCCTGGACGCCCTCCGCCCCTGGGGTGTCACGGACCTGCAGATCCCGTTGACGCCGCAACGCGTCTGGCGGGCCATGCAGGGCATGGCTCATCCGCCAGATGGCTCTTCGCTCTGAATCCGGTCCCAGCTGCCGCGGCACTCCAGCCGCTGTACGAGGGCTCATGTCTGAACGGGGAAACCGAGATCGACGCCCTTGCGCTCCTCGGGCAGCGGCCACCTCGCCGTGACGGTCTTGGTGCGAGTGTAGAAACCCACGCCCTGCATGCCGTGCACCGCGTGGCTGCCGAACAGGGAATCCTTCCAGCCGCCGAACGAGTAGTAGGCCATGGGGACGGGGATGGGAACGTTGATGCCCACCATCCCGACCTGGATGTCGCTGGCGAAGCGACGGGAGGCGCCACCGTCGTTGGTGAACACCGCGACGCCGTTGCCGTAGGGGTTGTCGTTGACGAGTGTGACCGCATCGTCGAACGAGTTGACCCGAACGACGCTGAGGACGGGGCCGAAGATCTCGTCGGTGTAGATGGTCATGTCCGGCGTCGCGCGGTCGAACAGGCACGGTCCCAGCCAGAAGCCCGACTCGTGACCCTCGATCGACAGGTCGCGGCCGTCGACGACGAGTTCGGCCCCTTCCGCGACGCCCCTCTCGACGTACCCGGCGACCCGCTCGCGGTGCGCCTGCGTGACCAGCGGTCCCATCTCGCTGTCGGCCTTGAGGCCGGGACCGATGCGAAAGCCGCTGAGTCGCTGGCGAATCGCCCGGACCAGATCGTCACCGGCGGCGCCGACGGCCACGACGACGGAGATCGCCATGCAGCGCTCGCCAGCCGAGCCATAGCCCGCCCCGATGGCCGCTTCCGCGGCCGTCTCGATGTCGGCGTCCGGCAGCACGACCATGTGGTTCTTTGCGCCCCCCAGGGCCTGGACCCGCTTTCCGGCGCTCGCAGCGCTTTCGTAGATGTGCTTGGCGACCGGAGTCGAGCCCACGAAGCTCACCGCATCGATCCCCGGATGCCGCAGCAGCAGGTCCACAGCCGCCCGGTCACCATGGACCACGTTGAACACGCCGGGCGGCAGACCCGCATCAGCCCAGAGCTCGGCGATCCGCACGCTCGCGGACGGATCACGCTCGCTGGGCTTGAGGACGAACGTGTTGCCGCAGGCGATGGCCACCGGGTGCATCCACATGGGCACCATGACCGGGAAGTTGAACGGCGTGATGCCCGCGCACACCCCGACGGGCTGGCGCATGTCGTAGCTGTCGATGCCTGTCGAGACCTGCTCGCTGAACGAGCCCTTCAGCAGGTGGGGGACCCCGCAGGCGAACTCAGCGACCTCGAGGCCGCGCTGCACCTCCCCGCCCGCGTCGCTGATGACCTTGCCGTGCTCGCTGGTGACGAGCCCGGCGAGTTCGTCAGCGTGTCGCTCCACGAGGTCGCGGAAGGCGAACAGGATCCGGGTGCGCTTCGACAACGATGCGGCGGCCCACGCGGGAAACGCGTCGCGCGCAGCGCCGACCGCCGCGTCGACCGCCCTTCGGTCGCCGAGCGTGACCGCCGCCTGCTGCTCGCCGGTCGAAGGGTCGAATACGGGACTGGTTCCGCCGGACTCGCCGGTCCAGGTGGTGCCGTCGATCCAGTGCGTGATGTGCCTCATACCGCATGATCCTTTCGCCAGCCACGGGCCTGGCGTCCCGCTGGCCGTCTCAGGGGTCGGCACGTGTGGCGACGCCCTTGGGTGCCAGGATGTCCATGTCCGTGGCGACGTCAACCACCGCGGGACCTCCTTCGGCGAAGGCCTGCTCGAGGGTCGACGCCAGGTCGCTCGGCTTCACCACGCGGTAGCCCCGGATACCCAGGGACTCGGCGACGTGGCTGAAGTCGACGTCCTCGAAATGCCACAGCTCCGCGTGGCGCCCGTGGAGGCTCCCGCCGTACGCCGCGCTGTAGGGGCCGATCTCCTGGTTCAGCGAACGGTTGTTGTTGACCACCATCACGGTGCCGATTCCCCATCGAGCCGCGGTTTCCAGCTCGGCGAGGTGGTACCAGAAGCCACCGTCGCCGGTGAACAGGACGACCGGCCGGTCTGGCTGGGCGAGCTTGGCTCCCAGTGAGGCGGGGAGTCCCCAACCGAGCGATCCGGCGGTCCGCAGGAAGCCCTGACCGGCATGGTTCAGGTCCAGATAGCCGCCTGCCCACATGCCGGCATGACCGGTATCCACCACCACGATCGCATCGTCGGGAAGCGCGTGGGTGAGCTCTCGCGTCAAGCGCTCCGGCCGGATCGGCACGTCGTCTGAGGCCAAGAGCGGTTCGACGCGCTCCTGCCATCGGCGCCTCACCTCATCCACCCGGTTCAGCCATGCTGGGTCGCTCGGCGGTGCGTCCTGCTCGATCAGGTCCAGCATGCACTGGAGCGTGATCTTCGCGTCACCCAGGATGGTGGTGGCGTCGATGAAGTGCCGGCCGAGCTCGGTGGGTTCGATGTCGAGTTGCATGACCCGCGTCGAGGTGGACGGAACCTGCCAGTTCAAGGTCAGCTGGCTGCCGGTCTGGCTCCCCACGTAGAAGACGAGGTCGGCCTCGAGGACGATCTCGTTGGCGCTCGCGCGCGGATACAGCCCGGGGACGCCGACGTTCAGCGGATGGCTGCCGACCACCGTGTCCTTGCCGTTGAGCGACGTCGCGATGGGAATGCCGAGTCGCTCGGCGAGAGCGACGATCTCGTCCTGCGCGCCCGAGGCACGCACGCCGCCGCCCGACACGATGACGGGTCGGGACGCCCTCGTCAGCACGTTCATCGCCTCCCGCACGGCTGCCGGGTCCGGATGGACGCGGTAGCGCGGGACCTCGATGCGCTCCTTTGGCACGGCGTGGTCGAGTTCCGCGTTCTCGATCACCTCGCCGGTGTGCCCCGGCAGCTCCAGGTGGACGGGGCCGGGCTTGCCGACGGTCGCCGCACGGAAAGCGCGAGCGAGGAGTTCCGGAAGGCGCGTCACGTCCTCGACATGGGCACTGAACTTCGTTACCTGCTTGAACAGCGGGAAGTCCTCGATCTCCTGATACTGCATCCTGTGTCGGCTCCAGGAGAACGGTCCGCCGGTGAACGCGACGACCGGCGAGCAGGCCAGGAGGGCATCGCGCAGACCGGCGGCGAGGTTGGCGGCGCCCACGGTCTGAGCCATGCATACACCGGGACGCCCGGACGCCCGCGCGTAGCCATCGGCCATGTACGCGGCGGCCTTCTCCCCATGGGTGACGACCCGGGTGACGGTGGTGTGCTGCTCAAGCTCGTAGAGCGTCCTGCTGAGGATGGTCGGCACGAGGAACACTGCCGTCACGCCGTACGCGTCGAGCGTGTGGGCGAGATATGTAGCACCGGTGGCTGCAGGCATCGTTACTATGCGTCCCCTCCGCCGGACTGACCCCTTTTCCTCAGCCGACATTTGTGGCCGGTTGGCCGGTGAGGACAAGGGGATCCCTCGCACCACGTGCAACCGGCCTGATCGCGCCGTCTTTTCAGATAAGACAATGTCTTGCTCATGTGCTAGTCTCGGGCGGCTCTGTGCTGATGTCAACCGCGAACGACCGACCAAGACCCGTGTGAGAGTGAACGCCATGGACGCGAGCCCAGACGCCCAGTGGCCCGATCACGTCGGGACCGCCACGGGTCTGGTGCGTGGCCACTCGCCGGATCACGGCGTGGCACATCCTTCCGAACCGCCCACATCAGTCGCCGCCCGCATCATCACCCTCCTCGAGTTCGTCAGTCTCGGGGAAGAACAGGTGGGGGTCCGTGAGGCCGCACGCAGGACCGGCATCGATCGCAGTGCCGTAAGCCGGCTGTTCGCGCAGCTGGAGAGACTCGGGATGCTGCACCAGGTCGGGGACCGGGGCGGCTACACGATCGGACCGCGGCTGTTCTCGCTGGCGGGAGCCCTCAGGGCAAGAGACAACCTGTGGAATGCCGCACGGCAGATCCTCGAGGTACTGGTCGACCAGTACAACGAGACCTGTTATCTCACCGCGCGCGAGGGCGACCGTGTGGTGTTCCGCGAGAAGGTCGACAGCAACCAGACGATCCGCTACGTGGTCGTGTTAGGCCGCCCGTTTCAGCTCGCCAGCGGCGCCGCCGGCCAGGCGATCCTGTCGGCTCTGGAGGAGGCGGAGATTGATCGCATCCTGGGGCAGGGTCTCACGAAGCACACGGCGAACAGCATCACCGACCCCACGGAATACCGGGCGCAGCTCATGGAGAGTCGAAAGCGGGGCTACGTCTGCAGCATCGGTCAGTGGGTGCGTAACGGCAGCGGCGTCGCGGCACCGTATTTCGATGCCGCGGGGGACTGCGTCGGCTCGATCACGATGAGCCTTCCCGCAGACCGACTGGATAGGGAGCGCATCCCTGAGATTGGCCACGCCATCCTCACCGGGAGCTTGAAGCTGTCGTACCGGCTTGGCTACCGGGGCGCCTGGGGACCCGTGACGGTCTGAGCTGATGGAGGCGGCAGATCTCGTGTCCACAGCGCCTTCCTACTTGATCGCCATGGGGTTCACTGGCGACCCGACCGCGCGCGTGATGGGCAGTGGGGGAGCGCAGAACAGGAACTCATACTGCCCGTCGTCCGCGCAGTCAGCTCCGATCGTTTCAAGATCGAATATCTCGCCCACCAGCAGCCCCATGTGCACGATGAAGATGATGTGCAGTGGCTGGAAGACGTCCTCGGTCTCGTTGGGCAGGACCTCCATGCCCCAGGTGTCCGTGGACACCGACGCGACCTCGTGCTCGGCAATCCACGGCACGCTCGCCAGCCCAAGGCCGGGCGCATCCCCACCCGCATAGTCGCCCCACCCGTTGGCCCTGCGCTGGCCCATCTGGCCCGTGCGAACCAAAAGAAAATCGCCGCGCATGACCTCGACGCCCTGGGACCTGGCACAACCTTCCAGATCGTCGTCGGTGATCGCATAGCCCGGCTCCAGGGCGTCCACGCCCTTATACCGAGCGATATCCAGGAGCACTCCACGGCCGGCGACATCGGACCTGGCCATGCCGATGTGGTTTTTGTGCGCGCCCTTGCTGCTGACCTGATCCGCGCTGTAGCCGTTGTACATGCGCTCTTCGAACATGATGTGGGCGAGGGAGTCCCATTGGGTACCACACTGCAGGGGCATGATGATGAGGTCGTCGGCACCGCGCAG
>WHTC01000452.1 GCA_009379795.1 Nitriliruptorales bacterium
CGTCATCGGCGCGGGAGAGCCGGCGCTTCCCGGCATCTCGATCGGCCACAACGGATACATCGCGTTCGGCTTGACGATCTTCGCGATCGATCAGGAGGACCTCTACGTCTACGAGACCAACCCGGACGAGCCACTGGAGTACCGCTACAGGGGCCGTTGGGAGCCCATGCGGGTCGAACGCGAGACGATCGCCGTCCGGGACGCTGATCCCGTGCAGGTCGAGTTGCGCTTCACCCGCCACGGTCCGGTGATCTTTGAAGATCTCGATCGCCATAGCGCATTCGCCGTCCGCGCGGCATGGCTCGAGCCCGGAATGGCCCCCTATCTGGGAAGCATGGACTACATGCGCGCCAGGAACTGGGACGAGTTCCTCGCAGCCATGAACCGCTGGGGCGCGCCGCCCGAGAACCAGGTCTATGCCGACCCCAGAGGGGCGATCGGGTGGAAGCCGGCTGGACTGACACCGATCCGGCCCAACTGGAACGGCACGCTGCCGGTTCCGGGCGACGGCCGCTACGAGTGGGCAGGCTTCCGGGACGTGGACGAGTTGCCCGTGTCCGCCGACCCGGCGCGAGGGTGGCTGGCCACGTCCAACGAGATGAACCTGCCCGAGGGGTTCCCCGCCCACGAGAAGGTCATCTCATTCGACTGGTACGCGCCGTCCCGCGCCGAGCGACTCGCCGAGGTCTTCGACAGCCGGGAGCGCTTTTCGCCGCAGGACTGTGTGCGACTCCAGTCCGATGTCGTCAGTGTTCCCGCGCGGCGGATCGTTCGCCGACTGGCGGACGTGCACGCCGGCGACGCGCCGACGGCCGACGCGCTCGCGCTGCTGGCCGGCTGGGACGGCGGACTTACCGCGGACTCCGGTCCCGCGGCGCTGTTCGAGGTCTGGTACCGCTTCCACCTGCGACCGGCGCTGCTCCGGCGAGCGCTCGCGCAGGTCACTGCGGAGGACCAGGTCGAAGCCGCCCTCCGGAGACTGCTACCCGAAGAGGATCTGCTGGCGGATCCACGTGTCGATCTGGATCTCATCGAGCGGCCCGCAGGCAGGCTCGGCCCGGACTCTGACGCGGTCCTCGACGAACTCCTGCGGTCGAGCCTGACCGAGGCAGTCACCCATCTGGAGCGGTTGCTGGGGAAGGACCGCGATCAGTGGGCCTGGGGGCGCCTGCACCTCGCGCGCCTGGCCCACCCCCTCTCCGCGCTGTTCGATGAGCCCGCTCGCGCTCGGTTCGCTGTCGGACCGGTGCCGCGAGGCGGCAGCGGCGACACCGTCGGCAACACCGCGTACACCCCTGACTTCGTGCAGACGGGGGGAGCGACCTTCCGCATCGTGGTGGACGTCGGCAACTGGGACGCCTCGCTCGCCATGAATTCCCCGGGCCAATCGGGCGACCCCGACAGCCCGCACTATGCCGATCTGTTCGAAGCCTGGAGTCGCGGCGAGGC
>WHTC01000389.1 GCA_009379795.1 Nitriliruptorales bacterium
CGTCTTGCCCAACCCCATGTCGTCAGCCAGGCAGGCGCCGAGCCCGAGCTCGGACAGGAACGCCAGCCACGACAGGCCACGCTGCTGGTACGGACGCAGGTCCGCGTGGAACCCGTCCGGCGTGGGCACCGGCTGCAGCGACCGCTCGGCGCGACCCGTCAGCAGGTCGCCTAGCCAGCCGTCGGCCTGTACCGAGGTGACCGGCAGCGGGGTGTCCAGGTCGTCGGCGTGGCTGGCGGCCAGCGCGATGATCTCGGCAGCCGTCTTAGGCTCGGCGGGCTGGCATTTGAGGAACTCCAGGCCGCGCCTGACCTGCTCCGCATCGACAGCGACCCACTCGCCGCGCAGCCGCACCAGGGGAGCCTTGGTGGCGGCGAGTGCGGCCAGCTCATCCTCGGTCAGCGGATCGTCGCCGATCGCCAGCCGCCACTCGAACTCGACGAGTGCATTGCGGCTGAACCTGCCGCCCGTGACGACGCCGTCCTGCTGGGGCGAAGCCGATGCGGTGAGGCCGAGCTTGCGCCGCCTGCTCCACCAGGACGGCACCAGCACACCGAACCCGGCCTGGTCCAGCGCCGCGGCCCTGGTGGACAGGAAGTCGTAAGCACCGTCGGAGTCCAGGTCGAGCGCGTTCGGACGCGCCTGGCGCAGCGCTGTGCCGAGCTCCGGGTAGATCGTGCTGGCCCGGCCGAGCTCGGCGAGCAGCAGCTCGTCCGGCCGGTCCAGCCAGCGGCGCAGCCCGTCGCCTCCAGCCCAGAGCTGGGCGGCCGGCACCAGCAGGCTGGGATCCTCGACCGACTGCAGCAGGAACTCCAGCCGCCAGTGGCTGTTCGTGGACGCGGCCTGGTCGCTGGACGCGGCCTGGGTTGCCGACGCGGCCTGGTCGCTGGACGCGGCCTGGGTTGCCGACGCGGCCTGGTCCGTGGCGGCCTCGTCCGTGGCGTCCTCGTCCCGTTCGACGTCTTCTTCCTCTTCCTCTTCCTCCTCCTCCACGTCGTCGAGCAGCGTGGGCTCGACCCGGTTGGCCTCGGTAAGCCGGAACGTGGCCCGTGCGGGGCCGGTCTGGCCGATGCCGAAGTCCGCCCACGACGCCAGCGCCTGCTCCAGCTCGTCCGCGTCGTCGGGCTCGGCGTCGAATCGTCCATCCCCCGTGGTCAGCGCCAGAAGCCAGGCCTCGGCGACCGGTGCGCGCTTCGGGCGGCGTCCCCGCCGCGGCGGGAGCACGGCCAGCGGCGACTCACCGGTGGCGGCCAAGCGCTCGCGCACGGCCGCGTCGACCAACGCGTGCAGGGCGTCGGAGACCAGGTCGGTCGGGTTCTGGCCTCGCGTGTCCGTCGGCGCGTCGGCCTCGGCCCGGCAGACCGGCGGCATGGCGGCGACCAGCGCCTGCATCGCCACGATGTCCGGCCCCTGCAGTACCGGCCGCCATCGGGCCGCGTACCCGTCCGAGTCCTGATCGAGCGTGGGGAGCACCCGCCCCCGTTCGGCGAGCTCGCGGGAGAACGTCGCCAGGTCGGCGAGGAACCGTACCGACGCGCCGTAACGCACTTCCTCGGCTGGCTCGTCGAGGATGACCAGCGTGGCGGCCGGGTCGGTCCTGACCACCGGCACAGACCAGGCCAGCAGCGTGGGTCCCTTCGTTGGCTCCGGACGGGGTGTGAGCCTGACCAACTCAGGGGAGTCCAGCGGGGCGGTGCGCAGCGACGGCAGCAGCACCGTCGCCGTCCCCGGCTTTCCCGAATGGAGCTCGGCCAACTCGTCCGCCGCTGCCGCGAACGGATGCGATCGGGCAGCCCGCATCGCCTGACTCGGGCTCTTCACCGTCCGTTCGGAGTCCTCCGCCCACAAGCACAGGCCCCGCCGCGGTGACCAGAATCCGTGTACCGCCAGCATTCAGTGCAACGCCTCACTCCCGCGATCCTCGCTGCCC
>WHTC01000496.1 GCA_009379795.1 Nitriliruptorales bacterium
AATCCGTGGGTCGATACTGCGCCTGGGCTCAGGGCATCGCGACGCAGTTGCTCGTATTGCGCAATGAGCACGGGATTGCGATCGGCACAGCGGCTCAAGGGGCCTGGCGTTTTTTTTGACTGTGCGCCAAGGCGCGCTCGATGCTGCGGGGGTGAACGACGACACCAAAGTGCCGGGCAATCAGGGGCGCCAGCGCCGGTGCGCGCAGCTCGGAGTCCGCCGCCTGTCGTTCGCGCACGAATCGCAGCACCTCGGCGGTGAGCTTGTGCGCCGCCTTGGGGCCGCGCTTCTGAGGAATCAGCCCCCCGAGTCCGCCTTGCTCGAAGGCGGACAAGGCCTGATAGAACGAGGGCCGCGAGAAGCCGAAGGCGCTGGCGGCCTGGGTCACCGAGTGCCCCTCGCTTTGCACTCGGCGCAGCATCTCGTATTTGACCTGGACCAGGTCGCGGGGATCGAAGAACGGTTCCTTGAGAAAGAGCGGGTCGCCGACGGCTTGGGAGCGCAGATTGAAGCTGCCTTGTTGTTGCAGGATGCGCGGCTTTGCATCGCTCGCCATGGAACCCTCCAGGAGGGGCACAATCGACTGTAAATATAATTATGAGACAATCAGAAGGTATGTCAAGCGGTTTATGTGTGACCACCTCGGAATATACTAGGAGATAATCCCGGAAACCCTCGTTGTATTCCGAGGAATATAGCTTGTGTAATGGCATATTTCCATTAACATATCTGGCGTTATTTCCTTTACACCTGCGCGGGTGCGCGTTCACCCCAACTGCTCCAACAAACGGCTTAGCTCGAGCAGCTCTTCGAATCGAAATCGGGAACGCCCCGCCGAAACCACGACGAAGGCCGAGATCTCCCCCATATCGGTCCACGCCACAGGCAGCGAGAGCAGACGATCACCTAGGCCGCGAACGTAGACGCGTTCATCGCCCCAGTTCCTGCGGTACGTTACGATCTCAAACGAGCGTCCGCACAGCGGGTGAAACGGATGGGTAACATGCAATCGTCTTACTGCACCGTTGTCATCAGGTGCAGTGGACGATAAAGGCCAA
>WHTC01000500.1 GCA_009379795.1 Nitriliruptorales bacterium
CCGGCGCGCTGCTGGCCCTGGCCGCCTGCGCCAGCGACCAGCCCGCCACATCCGGCGGGACCGCCGACGAGGCGGCGACGTTCGTCGCCGTCGACATCGACTGGCAGTCAGCGCCCTCCCGGTTGCCGGCAGGACAGGCGAGCATCACCCTCGACAACCAGGGCGACATCGTTCACACCCTCGCCTTCGAAGGCGTCGACGACGACGAGCCGATCCTGGAGGCGCAGGCTGGCGAGGCCGTCGACGGCACCGTCACGCTCGAGGCCGGCACCTACACGTACTACTGCACCGTGCCAGGCCACCGTCCCGGCATGGAAGGCACCGTCGAGGTCACCGGATGACCCCACCACCGCGTTCGACCGAGGAGCACCCAATGGACCGTCGCATCTTCCTGCGCAGCGCCGGCCTGGCCGGCCTCGCAGGCCTGCTCGCCGCCTGCGGACAGCCGACCAGCGGCCGCTCCGCCGCAGACCCCACCAGCTCCGCGCCGACCTCAACCCCCGGCGCCTACGACCCGGTGGGGATCGTGGCGCCCGACGCCGAGGAGGTCCTGTCACTGATCTCGGCGTCCTTCGAGCAGCTCACCGGCCAGGGCCGGCCGTTCGCCTTCGGCCTCGTCGGGCCCGACAACGAGCCGCTGACCGGCGCCGACGTCGACGTCTGGGTGGTGCCCGCCGAGGGCGGGCAGCCAACGGGCCCGTACGCGGCGACGTTCCACGAGGTCCCGGGCCAGCCGCTGGGTGTGTACCTGGCCGAGGTTGACATCGCCGACGCCGGCCCGACTTCGTTCGTCGCGGTCACCAGCGACCAGCGAGCCGGCGCCGACGCGATCCAGGTTGCCACGCCCTCGGACAGCCAGCTGCCGGCCCCCGGGCGTGAGGCGATCGCGGTGGCCACCCCAACCACCGACGACGATCTCGGGTTCGAGCGGCTGTGCACCGCGAACCCGCAATGTGGGATGCACGAGGTCGGCCTCGACCAGGCGCTGGCCGCCGGCCGGCCGGTCATGATCACCTTCGCCACCCCGGCCTTCTGCGAGACC
>WHTC01000424.1 GCA_009379795.1 Nitriliruptorales bacterium
CGGACACCGGACCGCCTGCCCGACCGGGCACCCCAGCGCGCCCACCCTTACACACTCGCCGGCAACCGGCCGACGAGCCATCCCAACGACACCTCAACCCGAAAACCCGCCACTTGACGACCGGCTCATAGGCTGCTCAGCGCAGGCTGAGGGCGTCGCCCAGGTAGGCATCCCAGGACGGCTCGAGTCCTCCCACCGCGACCACGAGCCAGAAGGCGGCGCGCGGGGCGAACGGCGTGCGCGTGAGCGTCATGCGCGCCTCGGCGGGCGTACGGTCCTTCTTACGACTGTTGCAGCGCCGGCAGGCCGCCACCACGTTCTCCCACTCGTGCGCGCCGCCACGACTGCGCGGCACGACGTGATCGACATTCTCGGCGGGCACACCGCAGTACTGGCAGGTGTAGCCGTCCCTGATGAACACTCCGCGCCGGCTCAGCGCCGCCCTGCGGCGGTACGGCACGCGCACGAAGGAGCGCAGGCGGATGATCGAGGGTGCGGCGATGTCGATTCGCTCCGAGCGGAAGCGGTGTCCGTTGGCGGAGATGACGTCCGCTTTGGCGTTGAGGACCAGCACGACCGCGCGACGGGCCGGGACCACGCAGAGCGGCTCCATGGTGGCATTGAGCACCAGGGCCTTGTGCGGACCGGCCGTGGCTACGCCAGGCACATCGTCTGACGCGCCTTCTCCGGGCTCGGCGGCGGTATCGGCGGGTACGGCTGACGACGGCACGACCACGGCGGGTACTGCACCCGCCGGCGCGATGCCGTTCGGCTGCCCGAGTCTTGGGCCAGCGTCCACGCCGTCCTCCCTGAGCGGCAGGTCTCCAGTGGCACTCCAGGCGCCTCCCCCAGTCGACCGGGAGGACGTCCGCGAGTACAGGATAGGCGTGGATCAGCCGGGCGGCGAGCCGGCGACGCCTCAACGGCTACAGGCGGACCAATTCGAAGGAGGCGAGCGCGTTGAGGGTGCTGCCCCAGATCAGTACGAGCGCGTCCAGCACGTCCTCGCGCTCGTGGGGTTCGCCCAGGACCAGCCAGGCGTAGGCGAAGTGTTCGACCATGGCCACCAGCGTCGAGGCCACGGTGCGCGACGGGGGTGCATCCTCGCGCCCGGACGCGGCCACCGCGGCGGCGACGTGCTCGGCCACGCGCTCGGCGAACAGCGCCCTCGAGGACAGGTAGAGGGCGCTGAAGGAGCGGTCGTCGCGGGCGGCCTGCAGCCAGGTTCGCATGATCACCACGTCCCTGGCGAACAGGTCCAGGAAGCCTCCGATCACCCGCTCGAGCGCTCCCCGCACGTCGTCGGCCTGCCAGGGGGCGGCGGCCAGCGCGGCGAAGTCCCCCTGGCTCGTGCGCACCAGGTGGTCCAACACAGCAGTCTTGTTCTCGTAATAGGTGTAGAAGGTGCCGTGGCTGACGCCGGCCCGCTGGACGATGTCCTCGACTCGCGTGGCGTTCCACCCGAGTTCGGCGAATGCCTCCTGCGCGGCCGTGCGCAGCCGCGCGGCGGTGCGCTCGCCGCGCGTCGAGGGAGCGTCGGAATGCGTGTTCGTGCTGTGCGCCGAGGACGTCATCACCCCGGATGGTACCGAGAACGCCGTCGCTGGCCGGCGATCAGCGACGGCGCGGCACGACCCCGTGCAGATGGCATGCCACCTGCCCCCGCCTGACCTGTTGAAGGGCCGGTTCC
>WHTC01000502.1 GCA_009379795.1 Nitriliruptorales bacterium
CTGAGTGGATGCGTCGCGTATTGTAGCGAAACTCGATGTAACGCGCAATGTCTTTTCTCGCATGTGCCCAGGTCGGGTAGACTGTGCGATGCACACGCTCATTCTTCAACGTAGCGAAAAACGACTCCGCCAGCGCATTAGTGTGTCCTGAAGGGAGCTGGGTGAGGTTCTGATGTAGAAGGCAGAACGATCGGCAGTGACCGTGCTGTTGCAGAGATGAAGGTAGGTCCTTCGGCGTCGGTATGCAGGTGCTGGTGTCAAACCGCCACGAGCTGCTGTGAATGAGTCATGGTGGTGAACGTCCGTGGAAAAGCCGTCGTGAGAGGCGGCAGGTGTGAGTCAAGAAGGCGAACGAGAGTGAACCATCGACGACGTGTCGTTAAGCTAGGTGGCATCAAAACCGGGGCCTTAATGCTGGCCTGGGATCAGTCAGAGGGAAACCTGTTACTGCTCTGGCGGTGCCCGGCATGAAGATGGCGCGAGCTTGGCTTGGGCTCTGCAGGGGAACAGGAGAACTCCTCGGCGCGACAAGGGTTCCAGCGGATTGGTGCTGGAACCTACCGGGAGGACGGCAAGCGGCTAATCCGCGAGCCGCAGAGTACCGGGTGCGGGCCAGGAGGGCGGAACGTCCCGTAGTAGTGATGAAGCGTCTGTAATGGGCGCGGAGCGAAGGGGGCGTGCCGTCGGGTGTCGTCCAGCGATCAACCAAGAATGGGAGGAGTTGCGTGGGCGAGACAAGATCAGCGGGGAAGTCGTTTGATATTCCGAAGACGCTGATATGGGAAGCATACCTGAAAGTCAGTGGCAACAAGGGTGCGGCAGGGGTCGACGGGCAGTCGGTGGCGGAGTTTGAGCGGGATCTTCGAAACAACTTGTTCAAGCTCTGGAATGTGTGCGACGAATGTGGATGAGAGGTGATCGTGTAGGACGTCATCTGTTGGAAGCAATGCTCTACGGAAGATGAAGGATTGTCGGCCCTTCGGGATCGCCCTATGGGGGGTGGTCTCAAACCGCCACATGCTGCGTTGGC
>WHTC01000206.1 GCA_009379795.1 Nitriliruptorales bacterium
AGACGCGACCGGTCTTTGCGGCGAAAGGAGCTCGGCACTTGAACACAACAGCCGGCAACAGACGACCTGGCCTGCTTGCGATCTTCCTGACCCTGGCGCACACCGGCACCACCACCTTCGGCGGGATGTGGGCCGCGACGCAACAGTTGGAGAAAAACCTCGTCGTGCGGAGGCGCTGGCTCAGCCCCGAGCAGCTGCGCACGTCGATCGTGATGGCCACGCTCATACCGGCGCCCAGGTTCCTGGCGTTCGGCGGGTTGGTGGGCTTTCGCATGGGCGGGTGGCTCGGGTCGTTCTGGGGCATCACCGGCCTGGTCCTGCCGGCCTCCTTGCTGGTGCTCGCGGGCGTGCGTCTCATCAGCCCCGAGCTGCTCGGCGGCCCGCTCGCCCCGCTCACGAGAACGATCGGCATCGCGGTCGTGGGCCTGCTGTTCGGCAACGCCTATCACCAGGTGCGGGGCAAGGGCGACGACCGGCGCCGCAGGACCGTGGGCAGGGTGCTCAGTGCGGCTGTCTTCGCGGTGATCGTCGCCGGCCTGCCGCTGATCGTCGCCGCCTTCGGCGGGTTCGTGCTGGGGGCGCTGTTGCTCCGCGAATCGGCGGGCGGCGCCGACAACGACGCGGAGACGCCGTAGTGGACGCGGTCGGCGTGGTTGAGATCTTCTCCATGATGCTGCTGTCGGCGCTGTTCTCCTTCGGCGGGGGCAGCGGCCAGATTCCCGTGATCCAGGCACGGTGGGTGGAGCCTGGCCTGCTCGCCCCCGAACTGTTCTCCTTCGCGCTGGCGATCACCTATCTCGCGCCCGGGCCGCGGGCGGGCTTCATCGCCGGCATCGGCTACTACCTCGCGGGACTGCCCGGCGCCGTTGCGGCCCTGCTCGGGCTGGTGCTGCCCACATGTCTCGGCGCCGGCGGCCTCAGCTTCGCCCTGGACCGCATGGAAAGGGTCGTGAGACTCGTCCAGCCGTCGTCGGCGTACATCATCGGGGCGCTGATCGCCGCGGCTGCATGGGGAACCGCCGTCCCGCTGCGCCTGGGGGTTGTCGAGATCGCTTCTGCCGCCGCCGTCGCCGCCCTGGTCGCCTGGCGCAACCCCGACCCCGTCTGGGTCGTCATCGTCGCGATCGTGGTGGGCTCGGGGTGGTCCGTCATCGCCTGACCGGTCAGAGCTCTACGCCCGCGCCGGCTGGCCAGTCCTCCCCCTCCACCAGGTGCACGCCGACGCAGGCTGCTCGTCGGGCCCGACTGCAGACAACCCGGCAAACACCCCCGCACCCCGAGCGGCTTCCACGCCACCACGACCAACCCGGACCGGATGCGCGCCTGGTGGGCCAGCTGGCCGCAGGCCAACATCGGCGTCACCACCGGCACCAGCGGCCTGGTCGTGGTCGACCTCGACGGCCCTCAAGGACTCGCGACGTGGCGGGCCCTGACCGCCGAGCACGGCCCCGGACCAGCCACGGCCACCGTCGCCACACCTGCGGCCACATCGCGAACGACGGCGAACCCACTGCCCGCCGTACTATCGCCTCAGGCCTGGCTACGGCGCCGCGCGTGCGGGTGCTCGACGCAGATATGTAGCGACCCATAGGACCCGCGTTGACGAACCAGCAGGCATGTCCCCAGTCGAGGATGCGCGGATCACCCCCGTTGCTTCTACCAATCCACGACTACACGTAGATGTCGCCGTAGCCGGCGCGAATCGTGGCAGCGTCCGCCAGCGCGTGGAGTTGCCGGATCGCCACTCGTGGGGTATGCCGGCAACGCCGGCAGCGCAGTTGCAGGCCACGGGCCGGGCCCCGCGGCCAGGGACATACACCTCATCCGTGTCCGAATCGCTGTGGCGTGCTCGGCCAAGGCGGCTGGGACGCCGGTGCCAACGGTCGACCATCCACCCCCTGTCGGGTGCCTCGAGGACGTGACCCATGACCGGTGCGGCGCGGCCCATCCTCGACACGCAACGTGCGCAACGCACATACACGGTTACCGCGCCCGACATCGCCATCTCGGTATGTACACGGGCACAAGACGCTGCGGCGAGGTCGGTCCCGTCAGAGACCGACCCGATCGAAGTTCATATCGTGAAGGGGCGCGGCTCGCTTGCCTGACCACATCTCGCTACGCGCGGGCGAGGTCGGGTCGAGGAGAGCTGCTGTCATTGGATCTCTGCCCCGATACGTTGAACTCGATACTCACAGCACTACCGGGGCTGGCTCACCTTCATGGCCACGGCGGCGACGGTCGTGACCGTCGTGACCGTCGTGATGCCGGTGCTTGTATGGTCACTGGTGGTTCTGGTTGCGCTCCTCACGTGAAAGGACGAGCGCGCTGAACGTGCCCTGAAAATACTTGGGCATTTCAGGCCATCACGTCAACGGCGCGCACGGTAGATCTTGTCGCCCTTGGACCGACGATGCTGGTCGGTCGTCTGTCGCTTGCCACCAGGATGGGACCGGGCAGCGCCTAGCCGGACGTTCGCCGAGGGGATGTAGCTATTGGGCCGGATGGCACGTTAGGGGTTCCACCTTGAAGTAAGACAGCTCAGCTTGCTCGGACTGCGCCCATGTCGTCGACCGTCGTGATGACGAGCTCTGGGCGCCACGGCCGTCGGAAGATCTGATTTGCTGCGACAGTGGACCGCTGGTTCCATCCGTCTGTGGTGGTGGCTAAGATCAGGTAATCCGCCGCTACCGCCTCGGCAATTTCGCGTAGCCTTCGCAGCTGATCCTCACACTCGGCTGCCGTGGCTCCCATCGACCCATTGGTCTTCGCCTCTCCAATCGCCAGCTTGTTGCCTATTAGCGCAACGAAGTCAAGATCGGTAAGCCTTGTGTGAGCAGCGTCGAAGACATCGACGGCGATCGTCCAGCGCATTCCGGCCCCGCGTGATGCACGGCGTAGTCCGTCCAATGCCAAGATCGGCCCGGCAAGCCCCTGTGTCAATGCTTGGTGCACGAGTTCGTCCAACCGATAGAACCAGGCAGGGCCCGGTGTGCGGAGTGGCCAAGCCTTGCCTGTGGGGCTGTTGCGTTCGGAGCAGCGGGCGCATGTGAAGAACTGCCCGGTATCGTCGACTCGGTAAAAGTCGGCATGGCGACAGCGGGTGCGCTTTAGTGCGAACCCACGCGCGAGAATACCGCGTGCGGCGAGACGTTCCAGGAGTTCGCGGGTTCGTGGTACGTCCAGCTCCCAGCCAACGGCTTTGCGGATGTCGGACAGCCGCATTACCCGACGGTTGGTAGCGCCAGGTACGATCCCGAAGCTGCTTGCATCGTCGATAAAAGCATCTAGGATTCCACGAACGATTGGGTTTTGCAAATCAGCTGCGAGGCGATCCAGGCCGCCCCAAAGTCTCACCGTTCCAAAGTAGAAGCCAGCGACGTTAGAAGGCTCGGCCGCCCATCCTGCTTGATTCAAAAGCGTCTTGATCGCCGAATATGCATCGGGTTCGTGCAGGGTAGGACGCGCAAGATTATGGACGCGCGCGATATCTGCGGCACCGATAAACGCGTTCGCACTCATCCAAGTAGCGCCATCGCGGCCGGCCCGGACACGGCCGAGCCCCAGAGGTTCGGCAGTCATGTCGTTAAGTGCGGATCGCGACGGGACCACCACCTCATCAATCATGGCATCCGTGTGCCACCTTACCTGGTGGGCCGGCAGTTGTTCGGCGACCCGAGGGATCGGTGGTACCACCTCGTGTTCCGCAATGTGCTCATCGAACGGGATGTGCTGAGGCAGTCTAAGTCGATGCGGATCAACCAGCAACGCAGGCGAGGACAGCGGCACAAGAATCGGATCGAGAATCTCCATAGCATCGGCAGGCAGGACGGGCGTGAGGTCCCGCTGCGATGTACCAGAACTGCCGAGAGTCTCGGACAGTGCCGTACGCGTTCTTTCCAACATGTTCCTGTCGGCGGTGGTGGACGTAACCAATGCTGCTCGCCGACCTCCCGCAGGCCGCGCAAGCGCCTGCGCTGTCGCTACTCGTGCCTCCCAGCTGGACGAGTCGCCGTCATCGACGAACCGGCTTGGGAGCCACATACCCGACCCCGGACCGTACATGCGGTCTAGCAGTAGCGCGAAGGCGAAGTCGCTCAGTTCATCTCCGACGACCACCGTGCAAGCAGCGTCTATTCCGGCTCGGCGCATCAGGTATGAACAGCCGTGCATTGTTCGTGGTAAAGGTAGACGCTCCTGGAACCCGGGCGACCGCCATCCGTCTGCGGGGAGAGGACGGGAGCTGTATGCCAGCTGGAGCAGGCCATACTCGTTCGAAACGTCTGCTGTCAGGCGTTCAGGTGTTCGACCCGCCTCGACGTGCCGTTCGTAGTCCCTTGCGGCCAATACTCCGACGCGGGCTGCCACCAAGAGCGCGACGTCGTCATCGCCCTCTACTTGCAAAGCGGCCGGTTCGGGAAAGTCCATCGTTAACACGTCGATGTCCGTCAAAGGGTAGTCCGGGGGGCCGTCACACACGAGATGGGGGCGTCCCCAATTCCGAGGGGATCGGGGGCCGACAAGTGTAGTGCGAGCTGGTCCCGCGCTTCTTGCGGGATCCATTCATGTCCCAGGCTTCGGTGGCGGGAAGGCACCACAAAGTCAGGGTCGTACTGCGCTAACGCGCGCAGCAGATAGCTTTCGACGCCTCGGGCACCTACTGGGATGAGTACCATCCCAGCACCACCCCAAACGCGTCCAAGAAAAGCAAAGGTCTCCATGCACAGGTCGCGCCAAGCCGGTACGGGCTCTTTATCGAAGAGGCTAGAGTCGGGAACCGCGACGGCCATGCGAGCAGGACGAGCCGTCAGGGAGACCTTCAGAAAGGAGGTCATGCGTCCAAAGCTTTCTGCCGTCAGCTACCTGTAGCTGTAGAAAGTCCGTGCCGCGTCATGGTCAGTTGGCTGGCAGCTCGTAGGTGAGGGTGTATCGGTCGGCGGCCATGATCGTGTCGCAGACCTCAACTGGCCGGCCCGTCTCGTCATAGGCGGTGCGGATCAGGTGAAAGACGGGGATGCCCGGCCCGAGGCTCAGGAGACGCGCTTCGTCGGGGCGGGGCATGCGGGCTTGGATCTCCTCGGTGAAGTGGTGGAGGCGGTGTCCCAGCTCTTCGAGCCGGGCGTAGATCCCGCCGGGTCCGGTGTTCTCTTTCTCGATCTCTGTGCCTCGTGCGATGTCCAAAGGCACGTAGGACACCGCGGTCTCCATCGGCTCGCCGTCCGCGAAGTAGCGCCGGCGGCGGGCGAGGACCTTTTCGCCTTCTGCGATCTGCAGCAGGTTGGCGATCGGCGCCGGTGCGGGTTCCGGCTCGACGGAGAGGACTTCGACCTTGGGTGTGCGTTTTTCGGCTTCCAGCTCGGCGGTGTAGGCGGCTTTCCCGGCTTCCCGGTGGCTGCGGAGGAAACGGTCGTGGGCTAGCCGCCGGATCGGGGGACGGTGGCGCACGAAGACCCCCACGCCGCGCTGCGATTCGATGCGCCCCTCAGCCCGCAGGACGGCTAGTGCCTCCCGGACGGTCTTGTTGGTGGTGCCGTAGCGCTCGGTCAGCTCGCGCTCCGAGGGGAGCTTGGCACCGGGTGGCAGGTCGCCCGAGAG
>WHTC01000325.1 GCA_009379795.1 Nitriliruptorales bacterium
ACCGCCGGCCACGTCGACCACGGCAAGTCGACGCTGGTGAAGGCGCTGACGGGGATGGAGCCCGACCGACTGGTCGAAGAACAGCGCCGCGGCCTGACGATCGACCTCGGCTTCGCCTGGGCGGACCTTCCCCGGTCCGGCCCGACCGGCCGGCCGGACCGAGATCAGGAGACGGTGGCTTTCGTCGACCTGCCGGGCCACGAACGCTTCGTCGGCACGATGCTGGCCGGAGCTGGAGCGGTGGACCTCGCGCTGTTCGTGGTCGCCGCGGACGAAGGATGGATGCCGCAATCCACCGAGCACCTCGACATACTCGACCTCCTCGGGGTGTCGCGCGGTCTGGTCGCCCTCACCAAGGCCGACACCGTGGACGACGAGACGATCGAAGTCGCGATCGAGTTGGTCCGCGAGCAACTTGATCGCACAGCCATGGCCGCGGTGGACATCATCCCCGTCAGCGCCGTCACCGGAGACGGCCTGAACCGCCTGGTGGAGGCGCTGCTCGACGTCCTGCGTACCGCGCCGCCGCCGGAGGATCGCGGCCGGCCCCGGCTGTGGGTCGACCGCGCCTTCAGCGTGAAGGGGGCGGGCACCGTGGTGACCGGGACGCTGGGCGGTGGACCACTGCGCCTGGGCGACGAGTTGACGGTCATGCCGGGGCGCCGAGGGGGCCGGATCCGGGGGCTGCAGGCGCTCAAGGCAGCGGTCACGGAGGTGGCGGCGGGCAGCCGGGTCGCAGTGAACCTGTCGGGCATCGACAGGGGCGAGGTCAGGCGCGGCGACGCGCTGGGCCGGGCTGGCCAGTGGCACGGCGTGGAGACGCTGGAGGCGGCCGTACGAGCGCTGCCCGGACAGCCGATCGGCCGGCGTGGCGCCTGGCACCTGCATGCCGGCTCGGGGGAGCGCCTGGTCCGCGTGTACCCCCTGCGGGGGGCGGCGGTGACCGGCGAGGGCTTCGTGCGGGTCGAGTTGGACCGGGCGCTGGCACTGACGGCTGGTGACCGCTTCGTCCTGCGAGAGGCCGGGCGGGAGGCGACCGCCGGCGGCGGCCTGGTCCTGGACTCCGACCCGCCCCGCCGGGTGCGCGGCAGCGCGCAGCGCCGCGAGCGCGTCGAGCAACTCGCCGCCCGCCGGGCGGCCCTGGACGCCGGAGATCGGCACGCCCTGCTGGGCTTGCACGTTCGCGAGCGCGGGGCGGCCCCACTGGCGCACGCGGCAGCCGCGATCGGCCTGAGCCTCGACGCCGCGGCCCGGATCGCGAAGAACCTCGGGCTGGTCGACCTGGGCCCGGCGGTCGCGGATCCCGCGGCGGCCGAGCGCTGGGCCGGCGGGGTTCTGGCTGCGCTGGCCGCTCATCACGCCACGCACCCGCTGGACCGCGCCGCCCCGCGCGACGTGGCGGTGCGCGCAGCCGAGGCCGCCGGCTGTCCCGCTCCGCTGAGCGCCCCGCTGCTCGACCGACTGATCGCCGAGGACCGGATCGTTCCCGAGCACGGCACCGTCTCCGGCGTGCGCACCCCCGAGCACGCCGTGCGCCTCGACCCTCAGCAGGCGGCCGCCCGTCAGGCGCTGCTCGCCGCCGTCGGCAGGGAGCCCTTCGCCCCGCCGGCGCTGTCGGCGGCTACTGAACGCGCCGGCGCGCCACCCGCCCTGGTGCGCGAGCTTGAGGCCTCCGGCGCGCTGGTGCGACTGGGACCCGACCTGGCGGTGACCGCCGGCACGCTCGACCTCGCGGTCGAGCGCCTGCGGGAGGCCGTCGCCGCCGAGGGACCGCTGACCGCGGCACGGGCCAAGGAGGTGCTGGGGACGACCCGCAAGTTCGCCCTGCCGCTGCTCGAGGAACTCGATCGCCGCGGCCGGACCCGCCGGCGCGGCGACCTGCGGGAGATCGTCGGCTGAGCCGCGCGAGCCGATCTACTCCACCTGGACGATCGCCTCGACCTCGACCGGCGAGTCCTTGGGCAGCGCGGCGACGCCCACGGCCGAGCGTGCGTGGTGGCCACGCTCGCCGAAGACCTGACCGAACAGCTCCGAGGCGCCGTTGGCGACCAGGTGCTGCGTGGTCATCCCGGGCGCGCTGGCCACGAAGACCGTGAGCTTCACGACCTGGCGGACGCGGCGCAGATCACCCAATGCTTCCTTGAGCTGTGCCAACACGTTGAGGGCGCACTGACGGGCGCAGTCGGCGCCCTGCTCGACGTCGAGTTCCGTGCCGATCTTGCCGGTGGTCAGCAGACCTTCTTCGCCCGCCGCGATCTGGCCGGAGATGAACACGAGATCCGCGACCCGCGTGGTCGGAACGTAGGCAGCGGCGGGCGCCGGGGCGGGCGGCAGCACGATCCCCAGCTCCGCCAGGCGCCCCTCGGGACCCGCTCCGGTCAACGGCGCCTCAGGGCCGGACGTCACGATTTCGGCCGCTTGAAGTAGGCGACGTTGTCCACGATCGTGACCAACTCGTAGCCGTCGTCACCCCAGTTGTTCAGGATCTCCTGCAGCGCGTGGCTGATCAGGGGGGCGGTCGCGTACTCCCACTTCTGCATGGCTCGCCTTCTCCTGCCGTTGCTCACCACTGGCGGGCAAA
>WHTC01000308.1 GCA_009379795.1 Nitriliruptorales bacterium
ATCACCCTCGCAGTGGTCCTGCGCCTGGTCGGCGATGTCCTCGGGGTAGTCACCTCCAGGCAGCACGACGACGGCGTAGATCTCATTGTCGTGCGGCTCCTCGCAGTCCACCAGGGGCAGCTCTGTGACTTCGGCCGCCGCTTCCAGGTCCTCGTCCTGGAAGCAGTCACCGATCTCCAGCGTGAACTCGGGCCCCGACCCGGAGCATGCGCCAGCGCACCGAACACCCCGATCCTGCCCACCGCCTGCCTCATCGTCCCACCTCTGGCTCCTGAACCCGCAATCCGGCCGACCGACGGGATCGTACGTACACGGGAGGCCCGGGGTCGCGCCGGCGTGCCCTGCTGATCAGCCAGGCCAGGATCGAGTGGACGACGCGGTCAGACCAGCCCGGCGTCGCTGTCGGCGCGCAGTTGGCCGCAGGCGTCGCGGCGGGTCGGGAGCTTCAGGATCTGCGGCAGCAGGGTCTCGCCCAGTCGCTCGGACAAGCGGCGCAGCTCATGCAGCGGGTCGTCATGGTCGTCCACGCGCAGATCCCACAGCGGGTACAGCTCGCTGGCCACGACGAAGACGGTGGCCGAACGGGCGCCCCGCCGATCGCCGCCTGCCTCCTCGCCGGCCTCGAGCGCGGCCATCAGCCGCTCGACCAGATCCTTGCCCTCGCTGTCGAAGTAGGCCTTGGCGCACGCCTCCAGCGTCTCGTGGCCCTCGAGCAGGTTGCCCTGCACGCTCCAGCCGTCGCCGTGCTCGTGACCACACCAGTCGGCACAGGCCCCACCGGTGAAGGCCGCGGAGCGGCCGAGGGCGTCCACCGCTCCCGCCTGCCGCAGCTCCCGGTCGTCGTCCAGCGACACGACCGCCTGCAGGGCCTTGTCGGCGGGGTGCCCGTTGCCCAGGAGATCCAGCCCGTCGATCCCGAGGTAGGGATTGATCCATCCCTGAGTCGCGATAGCGCCGACATCAGCCTTCGCCCACGTGAGCAGCGTGCCGACCCCGGGTGTCCCGGTGACGGCAGCGACACCGAAGTGGCCCGTGCGTTCGCAACGCACGACAATCGAGAAGGTCATCGTGGGCCAGCGTACGGGACAGCCCCGACAGCAGCGGCTCGACGTGGGACCAGCAGTGGGCTGGCTCGCCCGAGCGGACAGCAGAGCGGCCGGACAAGATCGCGGATGCTGCCCGCGATGCCCTTCCTGGAGCCTTGGGACGACACCGCGCTGCACCGCGCGGTGGACGAGGCTCGAGCAGACGAGGCGGTCCGGGCACGCTCGCGCGAACGCTGGCTCCGCCAGCAGGCGCACGAAGCCGCCGAGTTCAACGGGACCCTGCTCGACCTGCTGGAACGCGGCGCTGGCGTGGCGGTTCAAACCGCCTCGGGCGCGTTGTATCGGGGCCGGTTGGTCGGCCTCGCGCGGGACGTTTGCAGTATCCGAACCGAGGCGGGGCGGCGGGTCTGGATCCGGCTCGCGGCGGTCACGGCTGTCCGGCCCCACGGCGGGATCCGGCATCCCGCAGACGACGAGCGCACCGAGCGCGAGGACGTGGAGTTTGCCGAGGTGCTGGCACGACTGGCGGAGGACCGGCCCCGGGTACAACTCGTGACCGCCGGCGCGTCCGGCTCGGTCAGCGGGGAACTGCAAGCGGTCGGCGCCGATGTCGTCACCATGCTGGAGGGCGGCGGGCGCGACCCCTGCTACGTGTCCCTGCCCTCGGTCCTCGCGGTGTCGGTCCTGGACTCGGGATAGAGGTGCTCGAGCGTGCCGGGCTTGATGCGAGCGGCCTCGATGAAGGCGTCGACCTCACGCTCCTGCAGGCGGATGACCCGGCCGAACTTGTAGGCCGGAATCTGCCCCTCATCGATGAGTCGATACAGCGTGCGAGCGCCGATGCCGAGTCGCCTCGCGGCCTCAGCGGTGCTCAACCAGGTGATGTCCTGCGGCGTCATCGTCTCTCATTGTATATCGACTTGTGCTGTGTTCCAAGCCCCGCTACGTTCTGAACGGCGAACGGATGAGCAGGCGGGGCCAGGTCATGACGGATCTCAGGACGGGGTCGGGGTCAATCACGGGCCCGAGCCTGCCGGCAGACGCCGGACCCGGCATCCGGCGGCGGCGCAGCCTTCCCGGCGGCCGCGCGGTCGTCGGGGCATTCCTGATCACGGCGGCAGCGGTCGGGGTCTTCGCGGCCTACCTGGACGCCACCGCCGGACCAGACACCGAGTACGTGGTGGCGGCCAGATCGGTCGCCGTCGGGTCCCAGCTCACGAGCGACGACCTGACCTTGGTCCCGCTGGACCTGCCGGCGGAGCAGCGCAGCCGCGCCTTCGACGATCCCGACGTTCTGGAGGGGGCGACCGTGATCGGCCCTCTCGAACCGGCAGAGCTCATCCAGTCGAGCATGGTTGTCGCGACCCAGCCCGGACAGGTCGAGGAGATCTCCTTCGCGATCGATGTCGATCGGGCCGTCGCGGGACGGTTGCTGCCCGGCGAGCGGGTGGACCTGCTCACCACCTACGGCAGCGGCGAGCGAGCCTACACGGTCGCGGTCGTACGCGATGCGCTGGTCGTCGAGATGACGCGCGACGGGCCGAGCAGCCTCGGTGCAGCCGGCCAGGGAGTGCTGAGCCTGGCGGTGGCTGACGCGGCCGACTCCCTGGCGATCGCCCATGCGGTCGATGCCGGTACGGTCACCGTGGTGCGCGCGAGCGGCCTGGACCGACCGGCCGACCTCCCCGATCGCTACCACCCGGAGGACGCTGCGGTACGGGCCTCTGCTGATCCCGGAGGGCGCTGAGGGTGACCGCAGAACGGTTTGTGCTGCTGGGTCTGGCCCGGGCCCGGTCCGAATGGTTCCGGCAGGTGGCGCAGTGGGCCACCAGCGCGGCCTTGCCCGCGGATTTCGTGAAG
>WHTC01000428.1 GCA_009379795.1 Nitriliruptorales bacterium
CACAATCGCAACTACGCTTTGCCGTTCAAGAAATTCACCTACAGACGAGCCGCAGCCACCCCAACAAACCCAACAACCACAAGGGATTCCGCGGATCAAGGCCAGGAGGCGGACCTACACGCCGAGGGCCGAGGATCGAGGTTAGGCGCCGAGCTGTTCGAGGCACCCAAGCACCCCTACACCCAGGCCCTGCTGTCCGCGGTGCCGGTGCCCGACCCCGCCGTGCAACGCACGCGCGAGCGCGTGCTGCTGGGCGCCGACATGCTCAATCCCATCGAGCCCCCGCCCGGCCGCACGTTCCACACGCGCTGCCCGGTCGCCGAGGAGCGCTGCAGCATCGAGGTGCCCTCCTGGCGCACCGTCGGCGGCACGCGACGCCAGGTGCGCTGCCACCTGGTCGGCGTTGACGGCACGGCCCCTGACATCACGACCCGACCGACCGGTGGCCGCCCCGCCCACTCAACCCCCTGACCCCCTCACCCCCTCACCCCCGAGACCAAGATTGAACCGTAGCCCTCATCTACGAGGGCAACGGTTCAATCTTGGGTGGCACCTCGGGTGGCGGGCTGCCCGTGCGCCGGTCACCAGTGCATCTCGTGGCAGCCCTCGTGGCTCTCAGGTTCGACCTGGAGGGTGGCGTGGCCCAGGTCGTAGCGCTCGATCAGCAGGGCGCGCGCCTGATCCAGCACCCGATGGGCATCGGCGTCGACGCGGGTCATCACGTGGGCGGACAGGACCTCCATCGAACTGGTCAGGGTCCACACGTGCAGGTCGTGAACGTCCACCACGCCATCGAGCGCCGCCAGGTCGTCGCGGACCGCTGGGATCGGGATCTCCGGTGGCGCGGCCTGCAGCAGGATGCGCAGCGCTTCGCGGCCGAGCCGCAACGTGCGCGGCAGGATGAACACGCCGATGGCGGCTGCCACGATCGGGTCGGCATACGGCCAGCCCGTGGTCGCCAGGACCACGGCCGCGATGATCACCCCGACCGACCCGAGCAGATCGGCGAGCACCTCCAGGTAGGCGCCCCGGAGGTTGAGGCTCTCCGAGGCGCCCTGACGCAGGAGAGCGAAGACGACCAGGTTCGCCGCCAGCCCGGCAGTGGCGACCGCCAGCAGCGGAATGGCCGGCACCTCCGGCGGCGCCAGGAACCGCTGGTAGGCCTCGTAGAGCACGTAGCATGCGACCGCGAAGAGCAGCCCCGCGTTCGCCAGCGCCGCAAGTATCTCCAGTCGGTACAGGCCGTAGCTGCGCTGGCCGCTGCGCCGGCTGCGGGCGGCCGCCTGGATGGCGGCCAGCGCCATCCCCAGGCCCACGACATCGGTCAGCATGTGCCCCGCGTCGGAGAGCAGGGCAAGGGAGTTCGTCAGCAGCGCGCCGACCAGCTCAACCACGAAAAACACCGTGATCAGGCCGAACGACAACGCCAGCCGGGAGCGGTAGCGCTCCCCGCCGCTCAGGGCCTGCGCGGCAGCGCGGTGCTCAACGTGCCCGTGGTCAGCGCCGTTCGGCGCGCCAGCAGCCGCCACCCCATCTCCTCGTCATTCCTCGTCCGCACACTTCTGCAAATGATAAAGCGTAGCGGAGCGGGTCAGACGCTCCGGGGCGATGCCCGAACGCACAAGGGCCTCCTGAACGTGTGCCACGGCGCGGCGCATCGCACCGCACGGCCC
>WHTC01000215.1 GCA_009379795.1 Nitriliruptorales bacterium
CCCTGTCGGGGAACGCGAACAATTCCTTGACCGACCACCACACCAAGAGGAGCAGCGCGAAGGGCGCGACCAGGAACAGGCCCCTTCCGAGCGCGGCCGTGATGGGCCGTTTCGCGCCCTGAACAACGGGGGCATGTGGCCGGTCGCCTACAGGGGATCGACTCACAACGAGCCGCTGACCCCCACGCGGGCCTGCCCGTACTCCTGTTCGATCCGCTCTTCACGGACGAGCTTGAGCGCCTGGTCGACGAGTCCGGTCAGTAGGCGATCACTGTTGAAATAGTCCCAGTCCCGTCGCTGACGGGCCACATCGACTGTCAGCGTCTCCTTGATCTTGCCCGGCCTACGGGTCATCACCACGACGCGATCCGCAAGAAACACCGCCTCGTCGACGCTGTGCGTGATGAACAGGACCGTCCTGCTGCTTTTGACACAGAGATCGTTCAGTTGCTCTTGAAGCGTGAGGCGCGTCATCGCGTCGACAGCGCCAAACGGCTCGTCCATCAAGATGATCGCGGGATCGGCCGCCCAGGTCCGCGCAACCGCGACACGTTGGCGCATCCCGCCGGAGAGTTGATGCGGGTAATGATGGTCAAATCCCGCCAGGCCGACCTGGTGGATGAGGCTTGACACGCGCTCTTCGCGCTCGGCTTTGGGAACCTTCACCAACTCCAGCCCGTGCGCGATGTTGCGCCGTACCGTGCGCCACGGGAGGATGGCCAGTTCCTGGAAGACAAGCCCCCGCTCGCGGCTCGGTCCCACAACCGGCTCGCCGCGGCAGAGCACCGTCCCCTCAATGGCCTGCACGAAACCCGCGACCATGTTCAGCAAGGTGCTCTTCCCGCAGCCGCTGGGTCCCACGATCGCGACGAACTCGCCCTCCTCGATGGACAGGTCGATGCCGTCGAGGACGTGCAGGTCTTCCCCCTTGTCAGGCTGGGGGAACCAGTGTGATACCCCCTCTACAGCGATCAGCGACATCCCAGTCCTCGCGGAAGCAGGGGACTTGATGCTCCAGTAGGAAACGGCTCAGTTACAGTCATCGACCGTCTCGGGAAGCGGCGGGAGGTCCTCGAAGTACTGCTGGTTCTCCGGATCTTCCTGGAGTTCCCGGACCGTGTCCAGGAGCATGATGTCCTCTTCCACGAACTCGCCGTCCTTCTCCACGGTGCCGAACTCGATCAACTCGTTGGCTGCTTGGAGAACCCCCTCGACGGTGCAGACCGAAACTCGCGGGTCGTAGTCGTGATTCTCGATCGCCGAGGTGGCGACGTCGGGTTCAATGCCCGGAACGTAGGTCGAGGCGATTTCGGCAGCCCCTGCCGGATCCTGTCGCACGTCCTGGGTCGCCTCGAAGAGGCCGAGGATCAGCGCCTCCACCACCTCCGGGCGCTGGACGACCGTTTCCTCCAGCCCAGAGATGGCGAGGATGTCCGCGCCGTAGGTTCCACCGCGCTCCACCACGATGGTGTCTTCCTGCTCCAAGAGGATCTGGGATGTGAAGGGCTCCCACGGCGCGACGACGTCGGTGAGCTGCTGTTGCAGGCTCACCGGCATGTCCGGAACCGGGAGGTTGACCAACTCGACCTCGTCAACGCCGATCCCGTTCGCCTCCAGGTACAGAAGGGTATACCGCTCCGAGGTGCTGCCTTCGGTCAGCCCGATGCTCTTTCCGCGCAGGGTGGCCGGATCTTCAGGGTCGACGCCGGAGTTGGGATGGGCCAAGAGCGCCATTCGGCTGACCTTGTTGACGAAGGTCGCGTCGTTCATGTAGAGCGCGACGCCCCTGACGGGGATTCCCGCGGCGGATGCCGGTGGGATGGAGCTTGCGAGGCTGATGCCGCCGAATTCGGCTTCGCCAGCCCGAACGGCCGCAGAAATCTCCGAACCGGTGTCAAGTGTCGAGAGCGCGACGTCGAGTCCCCGGTCGCTCCAGTATCCGTACTCCAGAGCCACGTAGTTGGCCGCCGAGCCGAAATTTGCCGGGACGATCATCTCGATCTCGTTGCGCTCACCGGACCCGCCTGCCGGCTGCTCCGCTTCCGAAGAGTCGTCCTGTGGATCCTCGGCGGCGGGAGGAGGAGCCGCGCTCGGCTCAGGCGCCGCGCCCGGCGTCTCTCCGGAGGCACATCCCAGTAGCAGCAACCCGGAAGACAGAACGGACAGGAGCGGAGCGTAACGCTTGATCGAAGCCGTCAGCATAGTGCGACCCCTACGCGTGTCGGAGACCGGCTGGCAGCCTATGGACGGGGCCGGCGCCCGTCAACCCGCATGGCGACCGCGGTCTCAGGGTGGCGAGCGGTCTTTGGTACCGTCGACACGAAGCGAGGGGAGGCACCACTTGGACGACCGCGGGCTGACGCAGGATCAGTTGGAGCTAGTGGAGAAGGTTCGGAAATTCCGTACTGACGTCATCGACCCCCTGGAGCCGCACAAGCGAGAGTGGATCGAGGATCCAGACCTGCGCTTCCCCTGGGAGGTGGTCGAGGAGGGGTCCCGGCGGGGCCTGCGCACCCTGAGCGTCCCGCGAGAGTACGGCGGGGCGGACGCGTCCATGCTCGACCTGTGCCTGACGGTCGAGGAGCTGGCGGCAGGCGACATGGGCATCGCGGTCATCTTCGACCAGACCTGGAAGATCGCCAACACCATCGGATCGATGGCCACGCAAGAGCAGAAGGAATGGTTCTACCCCGACTTCGTCAGCGACCACCGATTCCTGTTGTCAATCGGGATCGTGGAGCCCGACCATGCAACCGACGTGTTCATGTCTCGGCATCTGGCTGAGATGGATCACCGAACGGTCGGCCTGAACACCACGGCAATTCTCGAAGACGGGCATTGGGTCATCAACGGGGCCAAGGCGATGCCCTCGCTGGCGAGCACGGCCAAGCTCGTGGTGGTCCTGGCGCAGACCGAGCCGGACGTGCCCATCCACGAAGGCGGGACGTACTTCCTGGTGCCGACCGATACGCCGGGATTCAGGGTCGGCCGAATCTGGGACAAGATGAGCCAGCGCTTGGCGGACAACGCCGCGATGGTGTTCGACAACTGCCGGATCCCCCAAAGCCAGCAACTGGGCGAGCGTGGCAGGGCGCGTCATTTCCCGATGACCAGTGGCGGCAACATCGAGGCCGGCGCCACAACCCTGGGCACCGCACGAGCCGCCTACGAGGCCGCGGTCGCCTACGCGCGCGAGCGCATCCAAGGCGGGCGGCCTCTCATCGAGCATCAGGCTATCGGCATGATGCTCGCGGAGATGGCCATCGAGCTGGAGGCGGCCCGGAGCCTGATCTGGCAGGCGGCGTCGGCCTACGACCGGGGAAGCACCAGGACTCCGCTGCAGTTCATGGCCAAGTGGTTCGCGGTAGAGGCTGCGGTGAAGGTCTGCATGAAGTCGATGGAGGTCTTCGGCGGCTTCTCGATCATGCGCGACATGCCGGTGCAGAAGTACATGCGTGACTGCCTCTCGTTCCTGCATTCCGACGGCAGCCAGCAGAGCCGCCTGATGCTGCTCCAGCAGCGCATGCTGGACCCCGAGGAGACCTTTTTCGCGTCCGGAAGCTGAGCACGCGCTGCAACGAGCTCCAACCCGTCAGGAGGAGCTGCGGTGAAGACGACGGTGTTGCACGAGCCGAACATGCCGCTGGAGTTCGAAGACGTTGCCGTACCGGAGCCGGGGGTCGGCGAGGCCCTCGTGCGGCTCACACTCAACCCCCGGCTGCTGACTGGTGCTGACCGGATCGGCGCTGCGGCACCCGGCACGAGCTCCGCGACACGCTGGACCTTGTGTCGCTGGAGCGAGTGCGCCCGGTCGTGACCCGGATCAGCTCCAGGAGGCCGAGCAGGTGCTGCAGACAATCGAACGCGAAGAGCTGGCAGGGCGGGGCGCGGTCGTCATCGACTGGCCCTGCACTCCTTCAAGAAGATCCCGACTCATGGAGGCTTGCATCTCATGGCACGAGTTCCGCTGCTTACTGACGACGACGCGGACGAGATCACCAAGGCCTTTTTCGAGGGCTGCATCGAGCTGATCGGGCGGGTCCCCAACTCGATGCGCGTCTACGGGCGCATGCCGAAGGTGGCCATGTGGCTGTTGCCCTTTCTGGTCTCGCTTCAGCGCGAGGGAGCCGGCGGCCGCCTTGACGGGAGGACCAAAGAACTCGTCGTCCTGAAGACGTCGCTGACCAACGCGTGCGACTACTGTGCGACACATAACACGTCGTTGGGGATCGCGACCGGGCTGACCATGGACGAGATCAACGTATTGGACACCAGCTACATCGAATCGAACCTGCTGAGTGAGCGCGACAAGGCGGTCGTGCGGTGGGCCGAGGCGGTCACACGCAATCAGGCCGCCCGGGACAAGGAGGGCTTCGAGGCGCTGCGGGAGTGGTTCGATGATGACGAGATCGTCGAGCTGACCTGGTTGAGCGCCATGTTCAACATGCTGAACCGGGTACACGACTCGCTGCACCTGGACATCGAACCGCAAGACGAGGTCGACAAGATCCAGAGAAGCTCGTTCATCTCACAGGACGCGGTCCTGGACTACGTGCGCCGGATGGTCGATCTGACGACGGAGCATCGCGCCGACGCCTCGGGCGCCTAGCCCTGCTGTTTCGCCGGTTGCGGGGTGGCGGTGGGGCCGGTTCATAAGGAAAGCCCTTCTGACCTGGGAGGATGCGGATTGTCGAGATTCGCATCACCGGGGAGAAGGGCTCACCTTGCGAGTGCACGTTACCAGTCGCCGCGGCAAGTTCGACGTCACTGCCGACGGGCATGGAATGACCGGCCGGGCGGGCACGGCGTTGTTGGCCGAAACGGCGGACACACTCGGGACCGGGGCGCTGTCGGAGGTCGCTGGCGGATGTCGCCGTTGGGTGGTGCACGACCCGGGCAAGGTGCTTCGTGACCTGATCGTGACCTTGGCTGACGGTGGGGACGCGTTGCGGCACATGGGGGTGTTGGCCGGCCAGCCGACGTTGTTCGGCACGGTCGCCTCGGCGGCGACTGCCAACCGCACCGTGGTGGCGCTGGCCGGCCACGCCGCCGCGGTGGGCATGCTGGACGCCGCGCGCAAGGCGGCCCGGCAGGTCGCCTGGCGCAACGGGGCGGCCCCGCCGGTGGTGGGCGCAGCCCTGGACGGCGAGCGGCCGGACCTCGGTA